>JAJDCM010000402.1 GCA_029260825.1 Planctomycetota bacterium
TACGGCAATTTCGATCCTCGACGTGTCTCTAAACACGCCTGCGGTCGAAATCACCTAGACTCCTTGCCAGAAACGACCTGGAACAATTCTCGCTCAAACTCATGAATCATCCGGGCTAGTCGGGTCAGGAATCGGGAACGAGAGCTTTTCGCCGCCGAACGATCCATCCCACACCAAGCGCGATCCAGAGCGTTAACGAAGCCAACGACACGATCGCTCCGTCTCTCAAAGACCGGGGTCGGTAGCGAAAGACAACGTCGTAGGAACCCTTTGGCGCAACCACCGCACGAAATGCATGGTTGGCGGCAAGGATTTCCACCGGCCCGTCGTTGACCTTGGCTTCCCACCCGGTGAAGTAAGAGTCAGCAAGAAACAGGAGTCCTGGTTTCTTGGCGTCCACTCGAAGAGTGATCTGGTTGGGGAGGTCTTCGATGAATTCAACCGTGCCTTCTCCGAGAGCTGCATCCACCTTCGGAATCGCCGACAGTGCATCGCAGGATTTCGAGAGAATCACGGTGGATCGGGGGTCGAATCCTGGATCCCCGAGGGCCGCAAGACGAGCTTCGTGATCAAGGACGCGATGGCCCCCGACCAGGAACGCTCGTGGCAGCGCCTCCTGATTCCTGAAGATGGAGATGGTGTCGCGTCGGAAAGCTTCCTCGAATTTCGACTCGTCCAGGGCGTAGACAGAGACCGGGACCTGGAAGACTCCGTCTTCATCTCGCACGGAAATACTCTTGAGTTCGAATGATGGAGGGACCTGGACCGGAAGGCGTACAAGATGACTCGGAGAATCTTTGCTGGGCCGAGAAACCGTGATCTTCCCCAACCTCACCGGGCCACCACGACTTCCGATCCGAATCTGGATTTCCTCGGGCGGGACGAGGCTCGTGTCTCTGTAGCGCAGGATCCTTTTCTCGCCCAGGTTCAAGGTCAGCTGGTCCCCGACCCACTCGGCGCGAAGTCCGAGGGTTTCGTTCTGCTGGGTCTGGAAAGCTCGAGTTCCCGTCTTCGCCCGGCCGTTCACCCGGATGGCACTGAATCCCTCGTCCGCATGGACAAAATTGTACGTGCGGCCGATCTCCTCGTTGGATCGGGTGGCAATCTCGACCTGAACTGCGCCAGAGTCATGGGATATCGATGTTGATCTGTAATGGATCGCGATGGCGCCTTGAAACGGCTGCCATTCACTTTGATAGAAAAGATCATTGGACCCGTTCAGCAACAGGCCATCGGGAGTCTTTTGAACCGGACCGCTTTCCGTCTTCATTCCGGTCCAGCGGGTTTCAAAGTCGTCGGTCCAGGTCTCCTCGATATCTGGCTCCCAGGTGATCCGGGGGTGTTTGCCGGTGAGACGAGCAAAACTCGAGAACCGGGGGAGAGGGATAAATTTCGGGAGAACGGATTCCGCGATTTCTTCTCCGTTTGATCCGTGGAGTGTGACGATCCAAGGAGAGGGGTTATGAATCTGGGACTCGGGAAGAGAGAACTCCACCGCAAGCTGGGTCGGGTTTCGGGTGAGGGAGGGGATGAGGAATTGCTCTCCTTCTCGTTGAAGAGGTTCGATTCGTGGGAGGGGGTTTTCTTCGGCAGACAGGATGTACTTTGTTCCGACGAGATCGTAGAGGGGAGAGAAAGGGTTTCCAAGTAGGGTCAATCGATCGAGAACCCAGCGTCCCCCTCGGATGTCCTTGACCATCGCCTTGGCGAACTCGTGAAGCTCCCGGCTCTTCAATGTGTAGGCGCCCTGGCCATCTCTGGTGCCGAACAGCATGGAGGAGTTGGGGTAGATTCCCGAGATGAGCTCTCGCTCGATGTCGGGAGGAAAGGCGGTTCTCTTGTCCGGTCGGTATCCGTTGGTAAAAAAGCTTGCCCGGTGCGGCCCTGGATCTTCTCTCAGGAACTGGACGGTCTCGGGGATGTTTACGAGAGAGTCGGGAGCCTTGAGGGTTGCTGCGAACCGACTCGCGTTGAAATGAGAAAGATCGACGAAGAGAAGCACGACCGCCAGTGCGAACAGAGTCTTCTTGCCGAGGATTTTTGAAAAGAGAAGAGCCAGCAAAAGAAGGGCTGGTGGACCCAAGGCCAGGAGGTTTCTGTTTTCAAAGGGCATCCCGTTGATCAGATTGCTTGCTCCGATCAGGGTCCCGATCAAGGTGAGGAGAACAAGCCCCACGAGCAAGAACCGATGGGCGGGGCGAGTTGGACCGGTCTCTCTTCTCCTTGGGGTTTTCTCCCCGAGCAAGTGGCTTGCTGCGATCGCGACGAGCACGGAACCAAAGAACACGACGAGTGGAAGAATTCGATCGGGTGCGTGCATGTCCCGAAAGAGTGGAAGATGTTCGTAAAGGAACTCAAAGACCGGGGTCTGGAGCCCAAGGCTTACAAGAAGCGCCAGGCTTCCCAGGATCATCGCGATGATCCCCAGGCTTCTCCCCCGGAAGAGGCCAATGGGCAGCAAGAAAAGGGAGAGGATGCCAAGGTAGGCCGTTCCGCCGATGGGCTCCGTATCGGCGAGAACTCCCCCGAGAAACGTCCGGGGAAGGCTTGTCGCCTCGACACTTGGATGGGCGGCATCCTCGAGGGAAAACCCGTCTTCATACCGGGTTTCCCGGGTGAACTCGAGCATGGGTAGGACCTGTACCGATGCGAGGCCCACCGAAAGGAAAAGGGCAAGAGGGAGAAGGGCTCCGCTTGCAACGAGATTCTTCCACCAACCTCTCCCGATGTTGATTTCGATCACGCTCCGGGCGATGAAATAGAGGGCGGTGATGAGATAGGTGTAGTAAGCATTCTGCGGATGGCCGGATAGGTTCAAAAATGTGCAAACCAGCGCCAGCCAGAGGAAGGTCCAGAACTTCTTCTTCCGGGTGATCAACCGGTCGCAGAGCCAGAGAAGCAGGGGGAGCCAGATGTACGGGGACATGGCATCGACCCACCAGATTTGACGGGAAACGGTGGAGCTGAACGAAAAAACGAGTCCGCCAAGAAACGCTCCCATCCGGTTCAAATGATGACCCCGAAGAAAGAGGAACATCAGGGTTGCAGCGACGACATGACGCAAGAAAATGTAGCCGATGTAGGCTGGAACCATGTCGAAGAAACAAAAGAGCCAGCTCCACGGGGAGAGCACCGCCACCTGAGGATCGGCGAAGAGAGGTTGGCCGCAAAAGATGTGGGGATTCCACAAGGGGAAGCGCCCCTGTTGAATCTCCGAGGCGGCGAGCCCTTTGAAGGCAAAGAAGCTGATGAATGCATCGCCTCTTGCCGGGATGAGCGAGGAGAAGAAGAGGGGCCACCGTAGGCAGACGGTGAGGGCGGAAAATGCGAGGACGACCCCCAGCGTTTTCCAGATTTTTCCCCGGTCTTTGGCGATATCTCCCACTACCTGCGGGACCAGTATTTCACCCATTCCTTTTCGAGCCCATCGAGGCCGACGCCGTAGATTTCCTGGAGCTTCGCTTCGATCGCGGTGACGTCGCTTCGACCGATGCTTCCCATCTCATAGAGAAACTGATCGAACTTCTCCTGTTGCCATTTCCCGTCTCGAAGGAAGTGGATGATGGACGCGGCTTGCTTGTAGCTTCCACCCGCCCCGAGGAACCCGTTGTTGATGATGCTCGGGATCTGGACAAATTGGCGAAAGCGAATGAACTTTTCATCCTTGGCGGCACGCTTGGCGAAGGACTTTCGCTGGTTCTTGGTGGAGGAGACATATTCGGCAACACCTTCCTGGAACCAGGATCCGCCACCGTGGAGTCGTAATCGATTCATGAAGACCTGATGGGTTCCTTCATGAATGTGAACTGGATCCTTGGGGGAGTCGTAGTAGGTAGCGTAGTAATCCTGGAAGGCGTGTCCCTTGGTGCGTTCCGCTTCTTCCTGTCCCCAGCCGAGGCTGTTCTTGCAAAAGTCGATGTACTGTCCTCGCATGCGAAAGAGGAAGACCGGCATCAGCTTTCTTCCCGGAATCTCGGGGAACGGGAAGATCTTCTGGATCTTGCGATAGGCTTCTTCCATCTTCTTGGCGAAGACTTTTCCTGCGCTCGAGTTGGTCATGATCACGTAGTGCTTGGTGCGAATGACCGGTGCGAGACCCTTCAAGACTTTGGGGTCGGTGACCACGGCCTCCCAGCGCTTCATGACTTCTTTTTGGGGCCAGGTAGCATCCTCCGGCTCACACTTGGCGATGACGCTTTTGAGAGATTTGAGAATGTCTTCCCGGTGTTTGTCCGAGAGTTCAGGGCCCGTGTAAACTTCGACGGAATAGGTTTCGGTTTCGAGGATCCCTCCAACGACAAAAACGTCACCGGTAACCTTGCGCCTTGAGGGGACCGGGGGACGCTCCGGTGCATTTCCGATGCAGAGCGATGCGTAGGGAACGACCCCGAACTTCCCGGCTACAAGATCCTGATTCTTGAAGCGATATCTGGCCTTGCGGTCTTTGGTGTTGGCGGGGCGAAACTTGCGCCCGACCTGGGCGGTGACATCCTCGGGCACGAGGCTGATCGGACGGGGTCGGAAACTGAGGAGAATCTCGACCGTGGCATCACCCATGGAGCCGCTCCAGAGGTGGGTGCCGGGCCGGCTTTTCTCACGCTTGACGAGATTTTCCATCTCGGGGAGGGTGTAGGTGAGCTGGTGAGGATCAAAGGTGCGTGAGGCTTCCAGAGCAAGCGCCGCCCGGGGAAGGTAGCCCAAAAGAACTCCGACGAAGAGGCAAAGAGCCCCGATGAGGGAGAAGCCGGATCCACGGATAGGGAATCGCCTGTGCTGGGCGCGACCCAAGAAGACCATAGTTCTTTCCTTCCTTTTTTCGTTCATCCCCGACTGAATCAAACTTGGGGGCGCCTCCATGGTAACAGGTCACCCGGCCCGGAATCGAGGGGGGCGGTGTAGGAAGTGGCCTGGTATAGTGCACCTCACCATGTCTCAAATTGCCTTTTTACGATCGGTTGCAGCGTTTCGAAGCCTCTCCTCGGATGATCTCCGTGGCCTCTCCGAGTGCATGGAATCCCTGGAATTTGGCTCGGGCGAATACATCGTTCGAAAAGGAGATCCGGGCAACGCCATGTTCGTCATCAAGACCGGGAAGGCCAGTGCTTCCGTGCTGGATGCGAAGGGAAGGGATTTTGAGGCCTTTCTATCCGAGGGAGATATCTTCGGGGAGATGGCTCTCCTCACCGGTGAACCGAGAAATGCCGATGTCGTCGCCCGATCGGATGTGCATTGTTTTCGGCTTTCACGGGAGCGGCTGGATGAGCTCCTTTGCCGGGATTCGAGGGTCGGCCGCTTTCTCACATCCATCGTCGGGGAACGTCTCCAGGAAGATCACGGGATCCGATCGGTCGGGAAATATCTCGTCCTTTCCGAGCTCGGAAAAGGGGGGATGTCGAGGGTCTTTGAAGGCCGGCACCGAACCCTGGGACTGACGGTGGCGGTGAAGATGCTCTCTCACGAGCTTGCGTACGATGAAGAGTTTGTTCGCCGGTTTCGGGAGGAATCCCGGATCCTTGCAGGTCTTCGTCATGACAACATCGTTCAGGTCATTGATGTTGAAGAGGCCTACGCGACCCTCTTTATCGTCATGGAAAGAATCAACGGAACGGATCTCGGGTCGATGATTCGATCCCGGGGGATCATTCCCTTTGATGAGACCCGGTCGATCGTGGGCCAGCTCGCGATGACTCTGGACTACGCCCATTCCCGGGGGATCATTCATCGTGACGTGAAACCGGGTAACGTCATGCTGGAGCCCACGGGGCGAGTGAAGCTCATGGACTTTGGAATCGCCAAGACGCGCCGGGAGGCGACGGTTCCTGCGGAGGATCTCTTCGGAACTCCGGAGTACATGTCACCGGAGCACGCTCGAGGGGCGCCCATGGATGGTCGTTCCGATCTCTATTCCCTCGGGATCATGACCTACGAGATGCTTGTCGGAGAGCCTCCATTTCGCTCGGAGAATGCTCTTGACGTGCTGCTCCGTCAGGAAGAGGAGGAGGTCCCGTCGCCCCGCGAGAAGAACCCGGACGTTCCCGATGATCTTGCCGAACTGGTTCGGGTCGCCACCCAAAAAGCACCTCAGGATCGATACTCTCAGGGAAGTGAGATGGCCCGGAGTTTGTCACCGGAGGATGCCAGCGCCCTTGATCTCTTTCGAGCTCGGAGTCGGACCCTGACTTTGATTTACGATGGTCGAAAAGAAGATCTTGTAGACGGAATGTTGGCGCGTTTTCGGGAGGAGGCGAGCTTGGTCCCAGGAATTCACGTCTCGATGCCGGAAAGTAGCAAGGTCGAATGAGTCACGAAAACGTTTCAAGCAAAGCGACGGATATCCTCACCGTTCATGATCCGTGGGGCCCAAGAACCCAGTGGACCTTGATCAAAAAGGCGGCGGGTCTCGATGGCACAACGAATGTCGGTCAGGCATGGTCTGCTTTGTTTGAGAAGTACCGGGAGCCGGTCACTCGGGCGGTTTCACGTCTCTTGAGGGGAAGATCAGACTCGGAGGACGTGGCGAACGACTTCTTTGCCTATTTGTTTGAGCAGGAAGTCCTGCCGAAGATTGATCCTGATCAGGGCCGGTTTCGCTGTTTTATTCAGGGCGTTCTTCGGCGCTATGTTCTTCAGCGGCTTCGCAAAGATCGGGGGGATGGAGCGGTGAGTCTTGAGGGGGTGGAGGTTTCGGCAACCCTCCGCACGTTCGAAGACGATGATGAGTCGGATTGGGCTTGCGCCGTTCTTGACCACGGCTTTTGTAGCTTGCGTTCAGAGGATGCCCGAAAGGCTGATTTGCTGGCCCGCGCCTATGGAATCGGCGAGTGGGAAAAGACGGATCGAGAAGTCTTGCGAAGCGAATTTGATCTCAAAGGCTCGGCTCTTGATGTTGCCATTCACCGATCCAGGCGCCGGTTGGGGGAGCTGATCGTGCGGGAGGTTCGAGAAACGGTCGCAACTCGCAAGGATTTCGACGACGAACTGGAAATGATCAGAAACCGTCTTCTTCTGGCTCACCCCGATCTCATTCGCCTCTCTTCCTAGTCACGCCACTAACCCACCACAGCGGACCTTGACCTGATTTCAGTTCCGCTCCTCGCCCACCACTTCCTTCCCCCTCTCTCTCCCGCCCAAGAGCTCTCTCCCCAGGGAAAATGACAAATTTTGATTTTTCTCGTAAGGAACTCTCGTGGCTTGGCAAGGAGGGGCAAACCAGACGGGAACCGGGGCGAACAGGCTCGCCAAGAAAAAATCGGGACTCGTCGCAGACGACGGCGCGTTGCCGACGGATGAAGGTTTCACGGATCTGAAATTGTTTGGGTTTGTCTCGATAGACCAGAAGGAAGGAAACAAATGATGAGAAGTATGAATCTTGCCACTTTGCTCGCCACTCTCAGTCTTGTTGGTTTGACCGGAGGGATCGGCAACGCAACATCCGTGGAGAAGCTGAGCTTTCGCAAGCTAGCTGTTCGATCTGATCTCGTCGTTGCCGGCACCGTGCTGGACAGGGAAGAAGTTCGGCTCGTCGACGGCTCCATGGCCTATACCTTTGTGACCTTTACCGACCTTGACGTTCTCGTCGGTTCCTACGATGACTCGGCTCTTACCCTTCGCTTTGATGGCGGTAGTATCGGCGACGATCAACGGATTATCGTGGAAGGCATGCCTGAGTTCGAAGCAGGGGGGCGTTTCGTCCTCTTTGTTCTTGCCGAGAACGGTGTTGTTCCCTGTCCCATAGCCGGGTGGACCCAGGGACAACTTCGACTTTTGCCCCACGAAGAGCTCCCCGGAGTGGAGGTTCTGGCCGACTCCAACGGAAACCCTCTTCATGTCATCAAGAAGGGTGATTTTATTACCTCTCTCCCCCTTTCTGCCAGTGCCCACCACCATGATCATGGCGATACCACTCATTCGGTTGTCACTACGGATCAAGCTGGCTCCGGGGCGGGCGACTCCGATGATCCTGTAGCGATCAATCAAGAATCAGATCCCCATTTTGTCCCGGCGGAGATCAAGGCCCAGCGACTGACTCTCGATACACTTCGCCAGAAGATCGAGCGAGTGCGTCAACGACTGAGTAGCCCGAGGAATGATCGAGAGCGACGATTGGTCAGCCAGATGATCTACCTTCCTGACCCGAGTCGCCTCGTTCGAAGCGCCTCTCCGGTTGACTTGCCCGCAACCGCTGAAGCTCAAGAATCCGCTCCTCCCGTCGAGGCTGTCGAGCCGAACTAGTCAACCCACCTCACCAAAGCACGCAGCGCAAAATCAAGCAACCACTCTGCCGTCAAGGCGCGTTCCGAAGAAACAAGAACAACGAGCGAAGGGTCTTCGCTCAAGGAGATAATCATGATGTTGTCAAAAGTAACCAAGATCGCCACTGGAATCACCCTCACGTTTGGAGCCATCCTCGGCTCGATCGATCCTGCCTCCGCCTACTCCTACCGGACCTGCAACGGAAACAAGCTCGTCTACGGAAGTGGCTGGACCAACATGTACATCAGCACCACGTCCATGCCACCGGGTAGTTCCTGGGACACGGCGCTCCAGAACATGATGTATGAGTGGAACGCAGTTCCCCGGAGTCGATTCAACTTCTATGTAGGGAGGGATACGGACGGGCGACACTCAAAATCGAACGGCCGAAACGAAGTCTACTTCACCAGCATTGATGGCCGAGGAGGCACTCTGGCCGTCACCTACACCCGATGGAGCTTCTGCTTCTTCTCCTCGTCCATTCAGGAGACGGACATTGCCTTTGACTCGGGCGAATCCTGGTACACGGGGGCGCCTAGCTATACGAGTAGTAGTCGCAGCTTCCGCCTGGTTGCACTGCATGAATTCGGTCACGCGCTGGGCTTGGGGCACGAAGACCGAAGCCTGGAGACCATGAACTCCTTCTACCCCAACGGTGGACCGATCGGTCGCTTCAGATCTGCTGCTCCTCACGCCGATTCGCGTCAGGGAGTGCGGTATCTCTACCCTCAGTCCGGATCGAGTGTTCGAGATCTTGCCGCTTGCAACTACAAACGAACCGGGAGCGGAACGACCGGCCTGAATATCCAGCCGACCATCGCCTACCGGGGAAGGTCAGTGAATCTTCAGTACACCTTCGAGAACCTGGGTACGGTGACTTCAAACTTCAATATCGGGTTCTACCTCTCGACCAACGACTACATCTCGACCTATGACCGACTCCTTGGCACGAACTACGGCGCCTGGGCTTCGGCGGGATACACCGGTACTTTCAACCGCAGTCTCTACATCCCGACGTCAGTAACCCCGGGCACCTACTACATCGGAGTTCTTCTGGACCGAAGCGGCACGGTGGCTGAGACCAATGAGTCGAACAACAATCTCGCGGCGGTTAACCGGGTGGTCGTTCGCTAACAAACATGACAGGTGACCGGATTGAAGCTGGGGCCGGCACGCCTTGCCGACGCGCGGAGGATTTCCTTCACGCGTCGGTTTTTTTTTTGTTCGGTGCCCGAGGCCGAGGTCAAGGAGGGGGAGAACATGGTAGGTTAGCAGCCCGTTGACGAAAGTCCGGAAGAAAAGCGCTTGATCAACGGACTGTCAGGCTGTTCGCGAAGCCCCAAGGAACGAGCGACCCGAGAACGAAAACGCTTTGGTATTCAGCTCCCACATCTTCGTCTTCTACTTCTTGCCCCTCACCCTGCTTCTTTATTACCTGCTTCCGAGGCGGGGAAAGCACCTGGGGCTCACTCTTCTCAGCTATCTTTTTTATGGCTGGGCGAATCCTTACTTCGTTTTCCTGATGATGGGGTCAACCGTCATCGACTACCTCTGCGGACGCGGTATGACCGTAAGGGGAGATTCTCTTGAGGTCGGAGCACCCCGAAGTAGGAGGCAGCGGGCCTATCTCATCCTTTCGATTTGCAGCAATCTCTCCCTCCTTGGCTTTTTCAAGTACCTCAACTTCGGCATCGATAGCTACAACTCCGTCGTCACCTCGCTTGGGCTTGAGGCGTGGCAATGGGACACCTTCTTTCGCATTACTCTCCCGCTTGGAATCAGCTTCTACACCTTCCAATCGATGAGCTACACCATTGATGTTTACCGGGGGGATGCAAAGCCCATCCGGAACTTCACTGATTTTTCCTGCTATGTTTCCATGTTCCCTCAGCTGGTTGCGGGGCCGATCATCCGGTTTCGAGAAATTGCCGATCAGCTCGTCACCCGCACTCACACCGTGGAAAAGTTCGGGCGGGGGATCGCCTTCTTTTGTCTTGGCATGAGCAAGAAGATCCTCCTTGCCAACCCTTGTGGGAAAGTTGCCGATCTCTGTTTCGATTCCGGGCCAGGAGCCGTTCTTGATGCATGGTACGGGGTTTCTGCCTACGCATTTCAGATCTATTTTGACTTCAGCGGCTACTCGGACATGGCCGTTGGTCTTGGACTGATGCTCGGGTTCGTGTTTCCCCGCAACTTCGACCATCCCTACCGATCGCAGTCCATCACCGAAGTGTGGCGTCGCTGGCATCTCTCTCTTTCCCGGTGGCTTCGGGACTACCTGTATTTTCCCCTTGGAGGCAATCGCAAGGGCGAGCGAAGAACCTATGCCAACCTGGCTCTCGTGATGATCTTTGGAGGTCTTTGGCACGGTGCCAGCTGGAACTTTGTTCTTTGGGGCGCCTTTCACGGTACCTTCCTCATGCTCGAGCGGGCTCAGGGTAAAGAGAGCTTCTATCGTCGCCTTCCCGGAAGAATCAAGCTCGGGATCACATTTGTTCTCATGCTGTTCTCCTGGGTCTTTTTTCGCAGCGTGGACCTCCCCGGATCCTTGCATTATTTCGGGTGTATGTTCGGGATGACTTCGGGGAATGAAGGGTCCGACCTCATCTCGGGAATCATTTACCAGCCTTATTACCTGGTTTGTTTCGCCGCTGCCGCCTACGTCGTCTGGGGGTGTCGTGATACCTGGGATTACACTCAAAAGATTTCGGTGCCCAAGGCCGTGTACTGCATGGTGCTTCTTTTTGTTGCTCTGATCATGATGACGACCCAGGGTTTCAATCCGTTCATTTACTTCATCTTCTAACCCCGAGAGCAGGATCTAACGAGTGGCCTCATCACGAGAACCATCTTTGACGGCAGAAGAAGAGGCTCAGAAAGCCATGGAAGAGACTCAGGTCTCCCGTGGCGTGGCCCTATTTCTCATCGTAAGCTTTCTTGTGCTGATCGCGGGAGTTCCAACCGTTCAAGCGATTCTCGAGGCGACGGGCCAGCGGGGCGAGGATCGAATGCCCGGGATTGCCAGGGTTTCGAAGCTCGTGAAGGTCCTTCCCGCCGTTTCCGAGATCGCAGCTGTTGAAGACGAGATTGACGAGGACTCTTTTCTGAGAGATCTCTTTCTTACCCGGGCCCAAGAGACTCTTCTTCCTCTGGGAGTCGGGAATGAGCAGGTTTATCTGGGGAAAGATGATTGGCTCTTTTTCAGCTCGGATGTTCGGTATGTCACAGCGCCCGGTTTCTTGACCTCCGAGGTTCTGGTGCGGAGAAGTCGTGCCGGTGTCGAGGGAACAACCCGCAAGCAACCTGACCCGCGTCTTGCTATTTTGGATTTTCATGCCGAACTATTTGCCCGGGGAATTCGTCTCGTCGTGGTTCCGATTCCGGTGAAGCCACGAGTTCATCCGGAAAAACTATCCGGTAGATATTCCTCAGGAGAAGATCTCCCTCAGAATCCATCTTTTTCCATGCTGATGGTGGATCTGCAGAGATTGGGAGTCGAGGTCATTGACCTGGGAAAGGCTTTCGAGGGCTGGAAGCGAGACTCGCCAGAGCCACTTTACCTGGCGACGGACACTCACTGGCTTCCCGAAACCATGGAACGAACAGCGGCGCTGATTGCTTCGAAGATCCGTGCCGACCTCACCGAGCGTCCGTCAACAGATGGCCCTCGGTATGTACGGAAGGAATCGACCCGGGAAGGTTTTGGCGACATCTTCGGCATGCTTCAACTGCCCGCGCAGCAGGACATCTTTTTGAAAGAGACCGTCACCGTGCATCGAGTGACCCAGAAGAACGGAACCCCGTGGGCTCCGGATGAAGAGTCAGAAGTGCTACTCCTTGGAGATAGCTTTTCGAACATCTATTCTCAAGGCGGGCTCGGGTGGGGGGAGGGGGCAGGACTGGCGGAACAGCTGAGTTATTCCCTCGATCGTCCCCTTGATTGCATCTTGCGGAATGACGCTGGCGCCTACGCGACCCGTCAGGAGCTTCTTCGAAATCAGATGCAGGGAAGAGACCGTCTCTCCGGAAAGAAGATCGTCGTCTATACCTTTGCCGAGAGGGAGCTCGCCTTCGGGGACTGGAAACTCTTTGACTTGCCCAAGGATGTGAAGAAGGAGCCAGGAGTTTCCGGTTCCGAAACGAAGGAAGTCGAGATCCAGGGAACGATCAAGGCTCTCGCAACTCTTCCTCGCCCCGGATCGGTTCCTTATCGTGAGCTGGTCACGTCGGTTCATCTGGTGGATGTCGTTTCTCCCGGGTCTTCCCGGATTCCGCGGGAGCTTGTCTTGTTCGTACTCGCTCTTGACGACGGACGACCCACCGACGCTGCCCGTTATCAGAAAGGAGACCAACTCCGGTTGCCCATCGTCTCCTGGGCATCCGTCGAAGGGCGATACGGAACGTTGAATCGAGCCGAGCTGGAGGACATTCAGCTGATGGAATTGCCCGTTTTTTGGGCACGGGTATCAAGTCCGGTAACCTTGTCTCCTGCTGAAGACCTGTCTCCGGTGAAGGGGGTGGATGAGGTTTCGAGAACATCGCCTCCGATCGAATCTGGCCTTTCTCGGTCCGATTGGTTGGCAAAGACCCGTGATTCCTTGCTGCAAGATGGAGTCTCGATTCTTCGAGGAAAAGGGGGGTGGTTATTCTTTCGGGCGGAGCTCGATCATCTCCTTGCGGGCAAGTTCTGGGGAGCAGATGCGGCAAAGGTCGGAAAGGCGCTGAAGCCAGAGTTTCGGGATCCGCTCCCGGCAATTTTGGATCTCAAGTCCCAGCTGGATCGGGCAGGGATCGAGTTGCTTGTTGTCCCCGTCCCCACGAAGACGGCAATCGTCTCCGATCAGGTTGGCTATCCGGTGGATGTTGAGCCGGGCAATCCTCCCGATGCAGCGTTTCTTGAGTTCCTTTCCGTTCTTCGTGGCCATGGAGTCGATGTTCTTGATCTTTCGGCTGACTTTCGGGAATCAGGGAACCCGGCCGGTTTCTATTGCAAGACGGATACTCACTGGTCGCCCAGGGCGTGTGAGCTCGTTGCCAGGAAGATCGGGAGCCGACTGCGGAAGAAGGATTGGTTTGGTGCGGTGGGAAAACGAGAGTTTGACGTGAGCGACGATCTCGCCGTCTCGGTCATCGGAGATCTCCAGAAGCAGCTTTCTGATCAGGCAACAGAGACCAAAGAAGAGCTTCTTCTTCATCGGGTCCTCGAAAAGAAGGGGGGAGCCGTTCTTTCGTTTCGGGAGAGCCCGGTCCTTCTGGTTGGGGACAGCCATACTCTTGTCTTCCACGCGGGAGGAGACCTCCTTGCCTCTGGTGCCGGACTCTTTGATCATCTCTCGGCGGAATTGGGCTTTCCGCCTGATCTCGTGGGTGTGAGAGGATCCGGCTCGACCGCGGCTCGCTTGAGTCTTTATCGCCGCCGCGATGGTCTCAAAGGGAAGAAGGTGCTGATCTGGTGCTTTGCGGCCCGGGAATTCACCGAGAGTACGGACGGGTGGCGCATAGTGCCTCTCATCAGGTAGCTTTCGGGTACTGTGACATTTTCGCGTCGACGACGATGTCCTCATGGTTCGTCAAGGAAGGAACCCGGTGGTGATGTCTTGGCTTGAACAGTTCGGGAGGGATGTTGCTTCGCTTAATCCAACCGGGCGTCCCTGGATGGTGGCAGCGCCGGGGGCTCCAGTGCAAGAGGGGCAGGTCGGTCTCGATCAGGACAAAACTTCAATTCTGAGCCTATCTGCCAGGAGTTGCGGGTGGACGGTTCTTCCCGATTCGATCGGTGAGCTTTCGAGACTGAAGGTACTTGATCTCACCGGGAATCGTTTGCAGGCAATTCCTGAGTCGGTTGGCAATCTCACCGAACTTCGGGTTCTCTGTCTGGATGATAATCAGCTCTCCGAGCTTCCGTCATCGATTTCCAGGCTAGAGTGTCTCGAGGAGCTGCATGTCGACGGGAATCGGCTCGTTTCTCTGTCGCCTGGAATCGACGCGCTGGCCAAGCTCAGGGTCTTGAGCCTGTATGGGAATGCCATCCGGTCGATCCCTGATTTCATCGGAAAGAGAACAGGCTTGCGAGACCTGAGTCTCGGTGGCAATCAGATTTCATCCCTACCTTCTTCTCTCTTTTCGCTGACCGATCTCACTCTACTGAACCTTGGTGAAAACCGACTCGACACGATTCCCGAAGAGATCGGTAGCCTGTGTTCGTTGACGATGCTGGATCTTGGTCACAATGAGTTGACCAGGCTTCCCGATGCGATCGGGTCACTCGCGAAACTTTCCAGATTTCTTTATCTCAGCAATAACCGGCTCAAAAGTCTTCCGGAGTCGATGACGAAGCTTGAGAATTTGTGTTATCTGAACGTTGGAGAGAACGAGCTTGTATCGTTGCCGGAGGGGATCGGAAATCTGGGACAATTGAGAGAGCTTCGAGTGGGGAATAATCGTCTCCAGTCTCTTCCTGAGTCGGTCGGTTCCCTGTCGAATCTTCGCGAGTTGCACACCAAGGACAATCGTCTTTCGGTGCTGCCGGACTCTGTCGGTAACTTGTCCCGTCTGAATCTTCTCGATCTGCGAAACAATCGGTTGACGACCCTCCCTGATTCACTGGGTCGGCTTACCGAACTCAGGAGTCTTGATCTTCGGGCGAACAAGATCTTTCATCTCCCTGCATCTTTGGGAGATCTACCGAAACTGGAAAAACTTGATCTTCGCTGGTGCAAGCTTGCTTCGCCAGACTGGCTTCTACGACTCACCGACCGAGGTTGCGTGGTTTATCAGTGATTGAGCAAAGAGGATAATCATGATTCTTTCTTTTGAGGGAGTCCCTGCGGTAGGGAAATCGACAACTTCCACTCATCTCCAAAGGGAGCACGGTGTCGTCATCGTTCCCGAGGTGAATAGACTCTTTGCTCGGCCCAAGAGGGAGTCAAAGGATTGGTATCTCCACCGTCAGGTTGCTCGGTATGAGATGGCCTCCTTTCGGGCTCGGGCTTCCGGATTGATCGTCCTTGACGGAGATCCTTATCAGCCCCTCTGGTACAACTGGATCTTCGCCGACGAGGACTGGAATAGTGTTTCCTACAACCGGAGTTTCTACCGCCCCGAGATCGAGGAGGGGAGGATGGGCTTTCCGGATCGATATGTTTTCTTCCGGACCTCTCCTGAGCGACTCAAGTCCAGGGTGTTTGGGCGGGGGAGAGAGCGGGGAAGAACCGAGGAGAGGATTCAACGGAGCTATCAACGAGGACTGAGGATCGAGAGGGGGCAGAAGGAATATTTCAATGCCCTTGGCTCCGAGTTTCCAGGGCTCGTGTATTTTCTTGAATCAACGGAAGTCTCAACGAGTGCCCGGGAGATCTTGTCTCTTGCGGTGGAGGTGAAGCCGCACCCGCTGGCGATCTTTGATTTTCTCTGCTCCTGGTTGATGGAATCCAAGCCCGCGACTACGTGAGGTTTGGTTCAACGGGAAGCGTCGTCGTCCGGAGTCTCGTTGATCATGTATAGCAGCTGGTCCGTGACGCGGTAGATCATGGGGGCAACCACGAGCGCCGGAAAATGCTGCCTGATGTGATGTGCCTGGGCTCGAGTGAACTCGACCGGGTCACCGATTTCGAACCTTGATGCGTACTTCTCGAAATGCTGCTCCGCGTCCTGTCGCTCCCAACCTGCGCCATCGACCAGTCCCTCGATGAAGGCTTCTTTCCTGGCTGAAAGACCGGACATGCCGCACAGATCGTGGCCGATGAGGGCGATGGTTCTCGCGCCGCCGAACCCGATGGCGAAGGACATCTGAAACTCGAGCCCGCGGAAATTGGCTCCCGCGGCACGCATGATGAACGCGAAGTTCTTGGGGATGCGGAGCTGGAGCCGGTTATCCATGCACATGCCCACGAGCAGCTGAGCTTGGGTGTACTCCCGGTGGGGGGCTCCCAGGTTGTGATACGCGATCAAGTCGGCGATCGGAGTCTCTCGATATATCGCTTCCAGCGAGGACGAGTCGTTGTCCCAAGGAAAGTCATCCACCATCAGGTTGTTTCTCCCAAGATTTTGCCCGTCTCTGCTGCCTGGTCCTTGCCACT
>JAJDCM010000403.1 GCA_029260825.1 Planctomycetota bacterium
ATCGGATTGGAATCCGGAGTCAGGAACGGGGGGGGCTTCGGGGTTTTTCCCGACTTTCGGGGCCCCCTCAGGGTCACCACCGAGCATCCGGTCGATTTTCTGGATTTCCACGGAAGACCGGGCATTTTTTCTTGTCCAGCCCAGGGAGACCAGGTTGGCCAGCATCCATCCCAGAGCGAGAACAACACCGGCCTCCTCTTCGTCCCGACGGTGGATCACCTCCTCCATCAAGAAGGCAATGATCATGATGCAGACAACGTTCACCGCAAGAAAGGTCCAGACCAGACGGGTGGCGAGTTTTTGCGCCTGGACTTTCCTCAGTCGAAGAACGTCTTCAATTTGGCTCGTCTCCATGCTCATAGTCCTCCATTCGAGGGTGGTCCCGGAGATTGTGTTTTTTCCGGCTGTTTGGTTCTAACTCCCGGGCCGGCTCGGCGCCAACGTTCTTCAAAAGTCGGGGAAACGGGGATTTGAGCCAGCAGGCGTTGCCAGCCGAAAGGTAGACGGTGTCTCAGAAACATCCCACCACTCTTCGACAGATACTATTCTGGGGGATGATCGACCGTCTGCAAACAGGTTAAGGATGAGCGGAAATGGGTAATACGTTCGGACAGAGCCTGAGATTGACCACATTTGGGGAGTCTCACGGCCCGGGAATCGGCCTGATTCTGGATGGGTGTCCATCGCGTATCCCTATTGTAGAAAGTGAGATACAGGCGGAGCTGGATCGAAGAAGGCCCGGCACGAGTGACCTCACAACCCCGAGAAAAGAGGGAGATCGGGCCCAGATTCTGTCGGGTGTTTTTGACGGGGTCACCACCGGGACTCCGATCCACATCTATGTTGCGAATCGGGACCATCGGTCCGGAGACTACGACCAGCTCAAAGACGTTTATCGACCTTCTCATGCGGACTTCACGTACCAGACGAAGTACGGGGTTCGGGACCACAGGGGGGGAGGGCGGTCAAGTGCTCGAGAGACCATTTCCCGGGTTGCGGCGGGGGTCATTGCCCGAAAGATTCTGGCGACCGCGGCAGAAACGGAAATCTTGGCCTATGTAACCCAGGTGCATCGGGTTGTGGCGAACATCGATCCGGGTTCGGTCACTCTGAAAGCCATCGAATCAAACCCGATTCGGTGCCCTGACCCGGAGGCAGCGAGCAGGATGATCGAGGTGATTGGAGCTGCCCGAGACCGGAAAGACTCGGTCGGAGGAGTGATCGAAGTCCAGGCTCGTGGAGTTCCGGTGGGTCTCGGGGAGCCGGTTTTTGGCAAATTAGACGCGGAGCTGGGGCGGGCGCTTCTATCGATTCCCGCGACAAAAGGGGTGGAGATTGGCTCCGGATTTGGGGCGGTGGAGATGTTCGGATCCGAACACAATGACTCTTTCCGTTCCGGGACGGGGAAGAAAGGCATCCATACTTCAACGAACCGATCCGGAGGAATACAGGGCGGCATTTCGAACGGCGAGACCATCGTCGCTCGAATTGCGTTCAAGCCGACTTCGACCATTGGCAAGGAGCAAGGCACCGTCAACAAAGACGGAAGTGAAGTGCAGCTAGCCGCTTCCGGACGGCACGACCCCTGCGTTCTCCCTCGGGCCGTCCCGATCGTAGAA
The DNA here is from genome assembly GCA_029260825.1 of Planctomycetota bacterium. GTDB lineage: Bacteria > Planctomycetota > JACOTG01 > JACOTG01 > JAJDCM01 > JAJDCM01. The sequence goes on from JAJDCM010000403.1 coordinate 1,620, forward strand.
GCCATGGTCGCCCTGACCCTGGCGGATCATCTCCTTCTTGATCGCGCCCGAAAGTACTGATCGGCCCGGCCTGTTCGCCCGGTGGCTCAGTCCCGAAACGCCTCGTTCTCGGCCTGAACGATGGTCTCGACTGCTTCTTCCGGGCTGGCGCTATCTTTTAGATCTTCGAGGAAACCGTTGCGTCGCACCAGGGTGGCGATCGTTCCGAGGAGGCGAAGATGGCCGTAGGGATCGTCGCCGGGCGAAATCAAAAGGAACACGAAGCGAACTGCTTTGCTGTCCATGGACCGAAAGTCGATGCCCTGGCGGGAGTAACCAAATGCTCCGACGAAATCAGGGACAAACGGAACTTTTGCGTGGGGAATGGCGATTTCATCCCCGAGCCCTGTGGAAGAGATTGCCTCTCGTTTCAGAAGGCTGATGAGAACTTTTTCCCGCTCATCCGCGCCGACGCAACCGGCGAGAATCAATGCGTCGATGAGTTCGCCCAGGGCGTCCTCCGTGGTGAGGCCTTTTAGCTCTTGAACGACCGCGCCTTTTTGTAATAGCTCACTCAGCAGCATGAGTAGGTTTCCTCTTGTCTCGGCCACCGGCCCCCAGGTAGAAGTAGGCGCGTTTAACGCCCTCCACGGTCTCTACTGTTTTCCTGCCCCATTTCAAGGCAGCTCGGCCAACCGAGCTCGAGACTCCCGATCGGAGTTCAATTTCCTCTTTTTGGGACTCGAGGTCGCTGAGAGATAAGTTTGCTCTCTCGATGATGCCCCGGTATCGATCCCTGTCGAAAGTGCTCGATGTCGGCTCTTTCTTGGGGGTGAGAATCGGCACATCAAGTTCGGTCTGATAGCGATGATTACAACCCGGGCATCCGGATAGAAGCTCCGTCAATTCGGAGGCTCGAGCACAGGTGGGACATTCGAGTCGTCCCTGGAGAGCCTCGCCTTCCGGAGCGATGCCGGTCGAGGGCTCCTTGGAGCTCAAAACGTGACCAAGAATTGAATCCAGAAGGGAATCATCGTCGATTTTAGGCTCAGATAGGCGAGCTGACGGTGAGAGGATCCGCAGGGCGACGATGCCTCGACAGCCGGGAAGGAAGCCCGGAGCCCAGGTAATGAGGCGAATCTTTCGCTTGATCTCTTCCAGGTCGCTTCCCTCGTACCGGAGAGCCTGGCCGGCCTCCCGGGAGAGCCCGGGTTTGATGAATTGATTGTGGAGCCGTGTATCGGGGCCCAGAATCGTGTGGAAATCCTTTGCCGTAAAGAAGTTGATGTGACCACCGATGACGGAGTAGTCCGCGAGCTTCCTGGAGATCCAGGAAAGCGTTTTGGAAGGGGTTGCCTCGCAGGTGCTCACCAAGACAGCTTTTCGCGCCACCCGAGCCATTTCCAGCATGGCTTCGACAGGATGGGGTAGATGCTCGACGGTCTCGGTCGAGATCACGATGTCAAAGGAGTTCGGACGAAATGGGAGTCGATGAGCGTCGATCGCCACCGGATCGAGTCCATAGTAGCTGCGGGCGAAATTGCCGGCCGACGGCCTCTGGTCGGCAGCGACGCACGTCATGCCAAAGAGTTTTTTCACCAGCGAGGCCGTATAGCCTTCGGCCGCCCCCACATCCAGGCAGGAATCTGCCTCGATCCGCGCAATATTCTGCAACACCCGGAAGGTCCTGACGTAGCGCTTGATGTGCTTGGCGGAATTGGTCGTACCCTGACCGGGACCGAAGACAGGCTGCTCGGGAACATAACCTTGGATCATCGTGCCTCCTTTCCAACTGGAAGACCACCTCAAACCTCGATGGGTCTATTGTTATATTCTTTTTCCGGTCCGTGCATCCCTCGGACGTTGAAATTCCGAAGACTCGCGGATAGAGTTGGAAAATCAGAGTGACACTCTGGTGAGCCGGGCGGGCTCCCATTCATCCCTTTTAATGTTGCGTATGCATTGGGCGTGTTGAAGCAGGGTTTTCGCATCGAGGCCCTTTAACCCCATTTGCCGAGGAGGAAAAATGAAATCGAATGCGCTTTTGTTTTCTGGTGCTTTGATGATTTCCGTGGCTCTTTCCGCTTTTGTGTCCGGTTGCGCCACTCCTCCTCCACTCATGGAAGAGCCCCGGATTCAGTCCCACATCGTCAAAGACTTCGCCGATCATGTCCCGGTCGACGTGGCAGTCTTGCCGGTGGTTGATCGATCGGGTACGAGCCTCCGGTTCAAGAACCTCATGCGGGACTATGTGACCGAAGAGCTGACCAGCCGGCTTTACTCTCCCCTCCATAATGATTTTGTGGATGAAGAAGTGGGAAGTCATCCCCGGACGACTCCCTACGACATCAGCCGTCATCGAAACTCGATGGGAGAAGATGCAATCCTGGCCCTTCTCGTGGATGACTTTGAGGTGAGCTATCTTCCGGGCTATCGAAAAGTTCGAGTTGGTGGATCGTTCCAGCTGTTCAATTCGGCGGATGGACGCCTTCTCTGGAGCCGGGAAGTCCAGAAGAAATGGATCGATATCCCGGGACCTGTTCAGCCCGGCGCCTTGCGCACCGCGGAACGAACGGCTGTTCGGGAGTTCGTCCGCTTCGCTTTTCAAGACCTTCCACGACGCTCGGTCATTGGTGGACGATCCTGAATCGAGGTTTCTTCGACCGACCTGATCTTTGATGGGGCGGTCGATTTCTTCTGACTCGAGCATCACCCCCTGGTGATCTATTTTCAAGCTCCTCCGGGTCGCTCCATGCCGTCTCTTTCCAGCTCTTGCTCCGTTCGCCATCGTCATGGATTGCCCTACCCGATTTGGGGAACGGAAGTTAGAGCTCCTTTCGCTTAAAGGTTCGACAGGAAACATTCGATCGATTCGACAGGGGGGCCGTATGACCTTGTCTTGAATGAGGTTGGTTGTGACCCGTTGCTTGCATCCGACATTGTGTTGGCATATCCTCTAGCCCTCCTGATTTCAGGAAGCGAGAAGAAAAAAGACATGTTCCCCCAATATGCTCGGAGTCGACGATGAGCCTCCAACTTTTGATCACTCCCCCTCGGTTTTTCCGACCGAATTCATTCCTATTGGCCGGACTGGTCTGCGCCCTTTCTACGGTGGCGTTTTCTCCTGCTGCAAACGCCCAGATGGGAAGGAAACCTCCCATCGCCATCACGAATGCCAAGATTCACACCATGTCAGGGAAGACCCTGGAAAAGGGAACGATCCTGATTCGGGGTGATGAGATCGTGGCCGTGGCGGAACGAATGAGGCTTCCACAGGGAATCAGCACGATCGATGGGTCGGGGCTGGTCATCATGCCCGGACTCATTGATGCGCGAAGCAGTTTCCCTCTCACCAGTAGCGCACAGTCAGCTCGCGGGTTGCGCCCTTCGGCACGAGGGGTCGACTCGATCGATGCTTTCGCCTCGGATGCTCGTAACGAGCTCGTTCGTTCCGGTATCACCACCGTTTACGCCGGCCCTGGTTACCATTCAGGGATGGGCGGACAAGGCGTGGTGGTGAAGCTTGGATCGGGAGATGTTTCCGAGATGGTTCTCTCCGATGGCGCAGCCCTTGAGGCCGGGGTCGGCGTCACCCAGACAACTCCTTTTGGGCGACTCGCAGAGGTCCAAAAAATTCGAAAGGACCTCAAGGCGGCGAAGAAGTACAGGGAGAGCTGGGACGATTACGAGGAGGAGCTCGAGGAGTACAGCAAGAAGCTCGAAGAGCGCCGGAAAAAAAACGGGACCTCCGGTGACGAGAAGGGAAAGTCTTCCGAAAAAGCACCTCCGGGAGACAAAGACAAGAAGGACGACAAGCCAGCTCCCGAGGAAAAAAAGCCTCCGGGACAGGCTGACTCAGGGCTTTCGTTCGCCGAGCCTCGGCCTGGCAAACCCGCTGCGGGGAACGACGGCAAGAAGAAGGACGAGAAAAAAGAAGACGATCTCAAGAAGCCAAAGAAGCCCCGGCGGGATCCAAACATGGAAGCCGTCCTGGAGGTTCTTACCGGCAAGAAGCCTCTTCGGGTTGAAGCTCACCTTGCCGAAGACATCCTCAATGTGCTGGATCTAGCCGAAGAATTTCCGCTGAAGATCATTCTTGAAGGTTGCTCCGAGGGTTATCGGGTCGGGAAAGAAATTCGAGATGCCAACGTTGCGGTCGTTTTGGGGCCCACTCTTCTCTCCGCTCTTCCTCAGCGAAACAGCCATCGGTTTGAGCGCGCAGGAAATGCAGCCCGACTCGAAGAACACGAAGTGATGATCGCTCTTGGTTCTTCCGGGAGTGCTCCTCTTGAAGGGCGATTCCTTCGAGCAAGCGCAGGTCTTGCGGTTTCCCATGGTCTTTCCCGGGAATCTGCTCTGAGGGCGCTGACAGTGGTTCCAGCCACAATCCTGGGAATCGAGGATCGAGTCGGAACTCTGGAAAAAGGAAAAGACGCAGATCTCGTCATCTTTGACGGGGACCCTCTGGATGCCAGATCTCGGGTCACCAAGGTGATGGTGAACGGCATGTGGGTCCATGGCAAATAAAGGTGTGGCTTTGGTTGGGACACCCTCCAAGCCCTGTTCACCTTGAAAGGTTCTTGTATGTCGCTGTTTCGCCGAGCTTTCGGGCTCTTCTTGTTGTGTTGCTTCGTCTGCTTGGGCCTTGCCGAAGCTGGTGTTGCCCAGGGGGAATCGAAAGCGATCCGGGCAAAGTTGCTCTACACGGGAACAGGTCCCGCCATCCAGGATGGAGTGATTCTCTTTCGGGATGGCCGCATTCTTGCGGTGGGTCCCGGTCTCTCGGTGCCTTCCTCGGTTCCGGTAACAGAGGTAAAGGTCGTTGCTCCGGGTTGGGTCGATCTCATGACTCGTCTTGGAGCCTTTGAGGATGCGTTTGAGTCCTCCCACTTGATCCTCTCCGAAGCACGCGCTGCGGATGGAGTCGATCCTCATCACCTGGATTTTCGAAAGGCCGTTCGTTCCGGAACGACGACGGTTTTGATCGCCGCGGCGAATCGGGCGCTTGTTCCGGGCCGGGGAGCCATCGTCAAGACGGGTTCTCCGGGTATGAATGGAGCCCGCATCGTTCGTCGAGATGGCCCTCTCAAGGTTTACGTGGGGTCGGGAGCTCTTTCCAATCAGATGGGGCCCACGGCTCCGGCCGGGTTGATCCACGAGCTTCGAACCTCCCTTTCAGGAAATGCCGGAGGAGATTCCGGTTCTGACCTTCGCGGATTGCTTTCCGGCGAGGAGCGAGCTTTGCTCGATTGGTCCCATCCTGGCGATCTACTGGGTACTCTTCCGGTGGTGAAGGATGCGGGTTTGAATCTGATCGTTCAGGGACAGGATGGAATTGAGCGCCTCTTACCGGATCTCAAATCCGCTGGATTCCCGGTTGTCTTTGCTCCGGCTTCCGCCTCGAGTCTCGGGCGTTATCTCGAGGCCCCGGCTCGCTTCCAGGAGGCGGGATTGACGATTGCGTTTGGAAGTGACTCGCCTCGTTGGAGTCCGGAGGCTCTGCGAGTCGCGGCCGCCATGGCCGTGCAAAACGGCCTTGATGCGGATGTCGCTTTTCGAGCCATCACGTCCGTTCCCGCGGAGCTTCTGGGTGTGGCGGATCGCGTTGGCTCTTTGTCGCCGGGAAAGGATGCGGATTTTGCCATCTGGACCGGCGATCCCCTGGATCTCTCGTCCCGTCTGATCGCCACGTATGTGGACGGTCATCGGGTCTTTCGAGCGGGAGGTCACAAGGGAGAAAAACGTCCCGGAGCGAGGGGACATCATGATTGAGTTCCCCCATCGAACCACCCGTGGAATCAATGGAAAGAAAGGTCGTTGTTTCGACATGAACAAAGCCCGATGGATTCTTTTCGTGGGCCTGCTGTCCTTTGTTGTATCCGGTGCTGCGGTATCGGAGGAGACGTTGGTTCTTCGGGCCGGGCGTGTTTATCCTGGTGACGGACGGGTCATCCAAGACGGTGCCGTCCTTGTACAGGATGGCAAGATCGTCGCCGTTGGAGCTGATATTTCCACTCCGGCAGGGGCAACCGAAATCTCTCGCCCGGACGGGGTGATCACCGCCGGCCTCATCGATGCTGGATCGACTGCCGGATTGATGAGGGAAATGGCTAGCGGCCGCCGGATCGACACCTGGGTCGAGGGGGTTCGGGAAGTTGTTCCCAATACCCGCATATCCGACGTTGTCGATCTGCTCCACCCTGAATTCAAAGAACTCGCCCGCAACGGTGTCACAACGGCCTACTTGACCGCGGACACCTCGAGCGTGATTGGCGCCCAGGGTGCGGTGGTGAAAACGAATGCTGGTTCCGAGCGAGCGGAGATTCTGAAGGCGACTCATGGAATCGTTGCGACGATCAGCGCGGATACCTTCATGCGGGGGAATTTCAACAATCCTCCCTGGGGAACTCCCATGACTTACTCCCGTCGTCCGACGACGCGAATGGGTTTGATCTGGACCATGCGTAAGGCGTTTTACGACGCCATGGCTCTTCGAGATGGAGTCGAAGGCCCGCTCGGAAACCCGGTCGTCGAGTCGGATGACGACCTGAGAAAACTCGCCAAAATTCTTGCCGGAGATGTCCAGTTCCGGATTCAGGCCAAGACAAGAGACGATATTTATCGAGCGGTCCGTCTTTCCGACGAGTTCGGATTTGACTTCGTTCTGGCCGAGGCCACCGAGGCTTTCCGCTGTCTGGATGTTTTGAAGGAAAAGGAAATTCCGGTCGTCTTTGGCCCCATTTTTGTGAATCCCCTGGGCTATCGACAAAGGTCTCCTGACAACCCGCGGGTCTGTCTGGAAACTCCCGCTCGAATGGCGAAAGCCGGGGTGTTTTTTGCTTTGACGGCGAACGATCTCACGGGGGAGAACAGCTTACCCCGTCAGGCCGGTTTCGCCATGCGATATGGTCTTTCGTTTGACGATGCGCTCCGGTCGGTAACATCTGCGCCGGCACGGATTATCGGCCAGTCAAAGAAACTGGGTCGAGTCGAAACAGGATACGAAGCCGATCTTGTGCTCTGGTCGGGAACTCCATTCCAGCCGGTGACTTTTGCCTCGGCAGTCGTCATCGGGGGCAAGGTCGTGCATGAGGCGGTAGAGAGCAAGTAAACCCATGGCCTGAGGCCTTTACGGTCCGGGATCATCAATTCTCGAGGGTACTGGAAGTGAGAAAGCGCGAGCAAGTCGAGAGGAGAGGTTGGATGGGTAGAAGATGCTATGGCCCGAGCCTACTCGGATGGGGACTGATGGCCATGGTCTTGACTGCACCACTCCAGGCGACAGAGCGAGTGGCGGTGACCGGTGGTCGCGTCATTCCGGTCAACGGTGAGGAGATCGAGGGCGGCACTGTTCTCATCGAGGACGGTCGAATCCAGGCGGTGGGGAAGGACATCGTGATTCCCTTTGACGCCAAGGTCATTGATGCCTCGGGGAAGGTTGTGTTCCCGGGAATGATCGAGTGTCACACTTCGATGGGTCTTGATCGGCCCAACGAAAATGCATCGGTGGCTCCCTATCTTGATGTCGCAGACTCGGTCGATCCTTCTTCGGTCGGGTTCGAGGAGGCGTTGCGGTCGGGTGTCACGACCCTGGGAATCAGTCACGGCAACAATTGTGTCGTGGGGGCGATGTCCCGAGCCGTGCGGCCTATTGGCCTCACCGCCGGCGAAATGACCGTGAAATCGGACACCGGTTTGAAGATCAGCATGGCACCGCGGAGTCGTTCCAATCGCATGGTGCAAATGGCTCAGCTTCGGGAGGTCTTTCGAGATCTGTCGGAGTACATGGGGGTACTTGCCGAGTCGAAGTACGAAGAGAAGCTCAAAGAGGACGACAAGAAGATCGACGTTGGCCCCGAGGAAGCTCGGAATCGAGGCAAAGACCTCGTCGAAGCCGACGACATCGATGATAAGCACCGAAACCTCAAGCGTCTGACCGATGGTCAGATCGGAGCTACGGTTTACTGTGGTCAGGCAATGGACGTTGCTCCCGCCATCGACCTCGCCAAGGAGAACGGCTTTTCCGAGCGGCTCGTCCTGGTCCTCGGCACCGAGTGTTACAAGGCGGTCGACTTGATCCTGGCGACCAAGCGACCGGTGATCCTTGTCGGTAACCTCATTCATCGAGAAAGGGATTCCTTTTCCGGTGACATGAAGGAGGTTTTTGTTCCTTCCGTGTATGCCAAGAAGGGTGTCCCGTTCGCGTTGCTTTCCGAGTCGCGGAATTCTCTGGGCGAAGGTTTTCTCTGGTACCAGGCGGCCCGCTGCGTGCGAAACGGACTGGATCGGAAAAGGGCTCTTGAGGCCATCACTCAGGTTCCGGCCCAGGTGCTCGGCCTCCAGGATCGAGTCGGTTCTCTCGAACCAGGCAAGGACGGAAACCTTCTCATTTTGTCCGGTGATCCTCTGGATGGCATGAGCTGGGTCGAACACGTGATGATCGAAGGAAAGATCGTCTACGAGAGAGAAAAAGACATCCGTCTCCAGGAGCTTCTGCAGGGGATTACCCGGGACGAAGCTGCCGAGAGTGAGGGCGAAGGAGCTGCCGACGCTGGCGAAGAAAAGACGCCGGAGAGTAGCCCTGAGCCGGAGAAAGAAAAGAAAGAATCGTCCGAGACGCCTCCCAAGAAGGAAGGCGGCAGCAACTCGGACCTCGACGAAAGCCGGGAGGAGTAGGTCGTATGTGGCATGCATCCAGATGCTTTCGTCAGGGCGTGGTGTCCCTTGTCCTTGGCTTGATGGCGGTTTCCTTTGGTAGTGCCGTGGGATCGGCAACCGAGGGGGCCTATGCCATCAAAGCCACCCGGATCTACACGGCCTCGGCATCAAGTCAGGCACCTGCCGTCATTCATGATGGAGTTCTCCTGATCGAAGACGGAAAGGTTTCCGCCGTTGGCTCGAATGTGGAAATTCCGGACGGGATTCCGGTTCGTGACCTGGGGACCGCCGTGATTATTCCCGGACTGATTGGTGCCATTTCCAGTCCGAACAGTCGGGTCAACATCCCCGAGTCGGTCGGAGCTCAGTACCGAGCCGTGGACTCCCACAATCCGTATTCCTCCCACCGGGATGCCCTGGGAGGGGGAGTTACTACCCTCCACCTCAGCCCAGGTCGCAATCGGCTGGTGACCGGGCAGGGTGCGGTGGTCAAACTCGGAACCAATGGTGGGGGATTTGTTCTTTCCGCCTCATCCGACCTCTGCATCAACTTATCGGACGCGGCGTTGAACCCGCCAAGCTTGATCGATATCCCGTTTCCCTCTTCGTGGGACCAGGAGATCAAACGGGCCGAGCGTCAGATGCCTGAGTCCAGGATGGGAATGTTGCTTGAACTCGACCGCATGATGCAGCTTGCGGCAAGCAAAGAAAACTGGCTCGAGGATGAGGACGGGGTGCTGGCACCTTCGTTGTCTGCCTTGCGGCGGGTGCTTGATCAAAGATCCACCTACCGGATTGAGGCCCAGGAGGCCCGGGATCTGGTGGCGGCTGTTCGTTGGTTCGAAGAGAACGGCCGGCGTGGTTATCTTGCTCTGGCTGATGAGGCCCACAAGGTTGCCTCCGTCCTGGCGAGTTCGGGGATTCCGGTGGTGCTTCAGGTTGATGGGGCATTCTCCAGAACTTCCAAGAGCGTGGGGCATGACCCGGATCCGCTTGATACGACGCCGAATGCAGCTGCCCTTCTTCATGAGAAGGGAGTCCGGTTTGCTCTTGCCCAGAATCAAGACGAGTCACCGAGACAGCTTCTTCTCGCCGCCGGACTGGCGGTTGGTGGGGGGCTCGATCCTTCAGTTGCTCTTGCAGCCATTACCCGAGTTCCGGCGGAGATTCTTGGAGTGTCGGATCGTGTTGGAAGCCTCGAGCCCGGCAAGGATGCCGACTTCGTGGTTCTTACCGGTGACCCTTTCGCCGCCACCACGAGTGTCTATCAGGTCTACACCAGCGGCGACTTGTCGTTTGCGGGTAGGACTCACGCAATGGTGGTCAAGGCTGATCACGTCCTGACCGGGGATGGAACAGACATTCGTTCCGGCGCCGTTCTGATCGAGGACGGAAAAATTGCCGCGGTCGGGACGAGTGTTCCGACTCCCCCTGGAGCGCGAGTTGTCGATGGTGGACCGGGGAGCTACATCAGCCCTGGCTTCATCGATGCCCATGGTCACCTCGGCCTTGCGGGAGATCGCGCAACCCCCGGGACAGACGTTCCGATCTGGCGCACGGTTGCGGTTCCCCGGAATGACTTTGCCCGGGTGGCTTCAAGCGGCGTCACTTCCGTCATGCTCTCCCCCGTTGGTGCGAATTCCAAGGGATCTCAGATGGCCGCCATCAAGACCTGGGGATCGAATCGAGATGATCTAATCGCCCGCAAGCTTGTCGCGATCAAGTTCCTGGTGAAGGAGCGGGATCCCCTCTTCGGGACCGGCGCTCTGGATGCCGCCTTGCGATCTGGTAAGGCCTATTACGACAAGTGGGAGAAGTTCAAAAAAGATCTGGCGAAGTGGGAAGAAGAAGAAAAAAAGAAGAAGGCTGACGAGGCAAACAAGAAGGACGTCAAGAAGGCCCCGGAAGTCAAGAAGGAGACCGTCGAGGTCGATACCAAGACCGTTTCGGACATCGTGTCAGGAAAGTGGGAGACCGTCGTCTCCGGTGGACCGATCCCGCAACCCCAGACGGGAAACATGTATCTCAAGCTCGAGGGGTCTCTGGTCAGTGGAAAGTTCCAGATGCCTTTTGGCGAGGAAGCAGAACTCGCCGGAACTCTCGATGGTAATAAGTTGACCCTTGAAGTCGACGCGGAGACTCCCTTTGGTGCTCCGACCGTCACGGCCGAGATTGACAAAGAAGACCACATGATCGGGTCCATTTCGGTGGGGCCGATCAGCTTGAATCTCGAAGCGACTCGAACCGAAAAAGAAGTCGGAGAGATCAAGATCACCCGGAAGAAAAAGAAGAAGGATGGGCGCCCCGCGGCCCCGACCGTTCAAGAAGCGCTCGAGCCCCATCGCGATCTCTTTTCCGGGAAGATCGTCGCCTTCGTGGGTGTCAATCTTCTGCCGGAGATCGATGCTGTTGTCGAGCTCTTTGCCCGATACAAGCTGCCCGTCGTTCTCCAGAATGTCTCCGAGGCTGAAAAGGCGGTGGAGACCTTGAAGAAGGCCGGGGTCGGAGTTGTTGTCTCCCCGTTCTCTTACAGTTACACCCACGTCAAAGATCCTCGGGTCAAGGGAGATGTGTTGACGCGAGGCGGGATTCCCGTCGCCTTCCAAAGCAATGTTGGTGATGGTGTGCGCTCTCTCCGGATGAACGCAATCCTTGCCGTCAAGAATGGAATGGACGCCACCGAGGCTCTCAAGGCCCTTACGATTTATCCGGCGAAGATGTTCAAGATCGAGGACCGGATTGGTAGTGTTGCGGTGGGACGCGACGCCGATCTTGTCCTGTTCTCTGGCCATCCGCTGGAACCGACGAGCCGTGTTCTCCACGTGCTTGTTTCTGGACAGGAGGTCACGAAGCGATGAAGTTCTTTCTGCGCTCCGCCGGCAAGCACTGCGTTTGCCTTTTCTTGTGCTCGGCCGCATTCGTCTCGCAAGCCGCGGGAGTTGACCTCGCGATCAGAGCCGGCAAGATCCTGACCATGAATGAAGACGACCAGGTCATCAATCATGGTGTGATCTTGATTGAGGATGGAAAGATCGCTGCGATCGGCGAGAAGAGCAAGGTCTTGATTCCGAATGGTGTCAAGGTGCTCGACGCTTCCGATCGCTGGGTGTTTCCTGGCCTGATCGATTGTCACGATCACGTTGCAGGCAGTCTCTGGGACCTGAACGATGGGGTGTTCCTTTCCAACCCCGATCTTCGCAGTCTCGATGCGGTTGCTCCTGGCAACAATGACATGAAGAACGCCCTTGCCGGAGGTGTGACCACCGTCCTGTTGATTCCCGGAAGTGGGAACAACATGAGCGGAACCGGAACCGTGGTCAAGGGCGCCGGTGGTGACCGACTGGAAGATGTGGTGCTCAAGTATCCGGGGAGTATCAAGATCGCCCAGGCAGGAAATCCCGAGAGTTACTGGTTTGGGGTTCGGCGGGCCTACATGAACTACAACACTCGCCAGACCCTGAAGAAAGTCCGAGCGTACCACGACAAATGGAAGAGCTACGAAGATGGAAAGACCAAGAAGAAGCCGGGCTATGATCCGTTTCTTCATGACATGCGGGGTCTTTTCCGCGGTGACTTCGCGGCTTCCGTGCACACTCAGATTTACCAGGTGGTGCAGATGACGATCACGATGTTGAACGACGAGTTTGGCATCAAGGCTGTTCTGGATCACTCGACCTTTGATGGATACAAGACCGCCAAGCTGATCGCGGAGCGGGACATGTTCGTGATCAACGGTCCCCGGCAGGTCTACATGGATGCGAGCAACCGCCGACTGAACGGGTGTGCTGCAATGTGGTGGCAGGGGGGCGTGAGGAAACTTGGCATCAATACGGATGCCCCGGTGGTCCCCCAGGAAGAGCTCGCCTACCAGGCGACTCTTGCCTGTCGTTACGGTTGGGATACTTTTTCTGCACTCCGTGGAGTCACCACCATCCCTGCCCAGGCCCTCGGCATCGAGGATCGGGTTGGATCTCTCGAAGTCGGGAAAGATGCAGACATGGGGCTTTGGACCGGCGATCCCCTGGACGTTCGCTCGGTCTGTCACAAGACTCTTGTGAACGGCAAGGTGGCCTACGACAGCTCGAAGAAAAGACGTTACTAGGCGTTCGTTTGGAACGCAGGAAAAAGCGAGGATAACGCCGTGGATTGTTCAAGGACACGATGGTCTTTCAACATACTCCGAACCCTGATTGTGCTTTCGATCTTGTTCCTGGTGGGGACCCACCCGAGCGTCGTCAATGCACAAGAGGATGAGTTCGTGGCCATCAAGGCAAAGAAAATCATCACCGTCTCCGGAGAGGAAATCGACGGAGGGGTGATCGTTGTCAGAAACGGGAAGATCGATGCGGTCGGACCCAAGGTTGAAATCCCCTGGGGAGCCAAGATTGTCGACGCCTCGGATCAGGTCGTCATGCCCGGTCTGGTGAATCCCCGAACTCGGGTCTCTCTTCGCCCCTACACCCGTTCGGGCATCCGGGCAAATCTAACCGTTGACCGTGAGCTTTACCCGGACCCCAACGATTTCAAATCGGTTCTCCACGCAGGCTTCACCACCGTTGGACTCTATCCCGCGGGGAGAGGTTTTCCGGGGCAGACCCTGGCGGTTCAACCGACTTCCGGCGATCTTGCCACGATCAAGGTGAAGGGGAACTGCTACCTGCCTGCAGTCATGACCTCACCTGCTTCGGACAAGAAGATCTTTCTTGATGCTTTCAAACAGGCTCAGGCCGAGATCGACAAGGTAGAAAAAGCTCGTAAAGCTTGGGACGAAAAGCAAAAGAAGGCGGCGGCCGAAGCCAAGAAAAAGGCTGAGGAAGAGAAGAAGAAAGCCAAGCCCGGTGAATCTCCTCCGCCGAATCCTCAACCCAAACCAAAGCCCAAGTCTTTCGCGGGAGATGAGAAGAAGCCCGAGGCGAAGAAGGAGGAACCCAAGAAGGAAGAGTTCAAGCCCCCGCGCATGAACCCGGCCTATGTGCCTCTCGTCGAACTCATCCAGAAAAAAGAAGGGGTGCAGCTCCTGATCGAGCTCAACAGTGCAGGAGATCTGGTTCACCTCATCGACGCTCAAAAGCGCGGCAAGATCGATGTTGCGTCCAAGTTGTTCGTCGATAATCGGCGGGGATTCAGCTCCTTCATGTCGAGCGGAGTGGACCTTGCTCTGATGATCGAGGAACTGACGAAGCAAAAGGCTTTCGTCTTGCTCCGGCCCACTCTCAATAACTTCCAGATGACCACGAATCGATTTAACCTCCCGGCGGATCTGGATCGAGGAGGTTGCACGATTGCTTTTACCTCGCTTTCCGATCGAGGCGCCGATTTTTCTAACTTCTTTGCCCAAGTCACGGGATTGATCCGAGCGGGGCTTTCTCGTGAAACGGCTCTCAAGGCCATGACTCTCCATGCTGCCGAGGTCCTCGGAATGGGGGATCAGATCGGTAGTATCGAGAAGGACAAGGCGGCGAACTTTGTGTTCCTTTCTCACGACCCCTTCGACGCCGAAACTCGGGTGACTCGGGTCATGATCGGTGGAAAGACCGTGGCGGAACCGAAGCTTCCACGGAACGAGCCGTAATATTATTCCGGATCGAGCTGTGATCAGGTCCGGACTGTGCTGTGATTATTTGTGGATCAACAAGGATCAGCGATGATGCATACAAAGAACGATCTCTCCCTTCTGGGGATTCTTCTGAGTGTTTTCTGTGCCGTGGTGTTTTCTGCATCGGCAGTCCGGGGCGATTCCCTGGCTGGATTCGAGGAGAAAGACGCAAAGGCCGACAAGAAAGCCAAGAGCGAGACGGCAGAAAAGCCGGACGCGAAAGAAGAGGAAGAGTCCAAGAAAGAAGAAGAGAAGGATGAATTCCTCGCGGTTGTCGGGGGAGACGTCCACACGGTCTCCGACGGAGTGCGACGCGGCGCCACCGTTCTTACCAAGAACAAGAAGATCTTTGCCATCGGCTACGACGTTCCTCAGCCCGAGGGAACCACGGTTATTGACGCAAAGGGGATGCGGGTGTATCCGGGAATCGTCGCCGTCCGGTCGTCCGGGGTTGTCGGCTCGGGAAAGATTCCAGAGAACTCTTTTGATCCTTACGGATTCAACGTCATTCTCGCCCTCGCCCACGGTATCACCACGGTCACCACCGGCAACACGGCGGTCAAGCTCACCTACGGAACTCTGGATGGTCATGTCTTGAAGCGAGACCTCTTTGTCACTCTGCAATACGACCGACGGAGCACTGATCGCCGGATCAAGGTTCGGAAGGATCTTGCGAAGGTTCGCGATTACTTGAGGGAGCTCAACGAGTACGCCCTGAAGAAAAGCTCCGGTGATACCGAGGCGAAGGAACCAAACAAGTCCTGGCTCAAGGGTGCCTATTTGAACTATTACCGCCTGCTTCGGGGTGAGGCGCAAGCGATGGTTCGAGCCTCCTCAGCTCTTGAGATTCGCGATGTGTGTGACCTCGCACAAGATTTTGGTTTCAAGCTCGTGATCGAACGAGCCTCTGAGGGCTGGACTCTTCCGACCGAGCTCTCCCGCTCTTCGGCAAGGCTGATCCTCACCGCGAGACGAGGTCGGCAGCCCGGGTCCAATCCTGTCTCGAACCGTTCTACCGGTTGGAATGTTCAGAATCCGGCAATTCTTCACGAGCACGGGGTTCCGTTTGCTCTGATTCCCGCATCATCGTCGATCGCCACTTTGTTCGGTATCCCGGGCCGGGATCTTCTTGCTCTTAGCATGGAAGCCGCCTTTGCGGTGAGCGGTGGGCTCCCGCAAGATGCCGCTCTTTCCGCCATCACTCTTGATGCGGCTCGAGTTCTCGGGGTCGATGCCCAGGTCGGCTCCCTGGAAGTCGGAAAAGATGCTGACTTGATCGTCACCGATGGTGACCTCCTTCACTACACGACGTGGGTTCAATACGCGGTGGTGAACGGGCGATTGGTTTACGATAAGGAAAAAGAGCCGGTAGTGAGTCATATTCGCTCCCGCAAGCCAGCGACCGCCGAGGAGATGCTTCAGTTCTGGCCAAGGCGAGCGACCGATCCTACCGGACGAGCGATGCCCGAGAATCAATAGGAGCTGCGCCCAAGGGAGAGCGGACTACCCCTCGATCGTTGGAAGATTCGTTCGTCTTCTCCCTCTGGATGTCCGGCCTCGAAACCAAACGAAACCTCCAAGGACCAGGCATCCCACCATCCATCGCCATCCTCCCAGGGTGAGCCACCGTGTTGATCCTTCGAGCACGGCGGTGAGCCAGAACGGTTTTTCAACAGTCACGTTCATCTCCACTCCGGTGTCGCCGAGTTGACTGACGGGAAAGTCCCAGGTGATCGTGTGGGGTGCTTCGAGATGCCCCGGTTCGGTGACCGTCCCGTCGGTTTGGATCACTGGAAAGAATAGCTCGACCTTGAACTTGAGTCGACTCAGGTTGCCCCCGAGTCGGGTCAGAAGGTTGAGCAGGGATGAACCATCTTTTGAGGATTCCGGGTTCATCTTTTCCTTGATTTCGGGGATCGGTTCGATCGTTCGCACGACCCGAAGTTCTTTCCCTTCTTCGCTGACCCGGATCTGATGACCGTCAAAAGTCTGGAGTTTGGTCAGGTCCTCGAGGGTGGCAAAATCCAGGGCAAACTTCACTTCGGTGTTGCCGGCTTCGGATGCGACGTGAATATCCCTGACTTTGAGAGGAGAGTGGGCGAAGAGTGCCCTCACTCCGGAGGCAGTAAAAGGTAAGTCCAGGGCCTTTGGCCCGGAATCGGGTGCCTTTGTCAGGGAATCAGAAGCCTTGTAGCGGACCTCGATTTCTCCCGGGCCCATCTTGCTGATCCGGATCGTTTCTTCGTATTCGAAGCAGCCAGGAAGGGCCAGGAACAGGATCCAGAGGCCGATGAGCCGGTTCCACCCCGTAAGGAGTGGAAAGGCAGGTCGATGTTCTCGGGCGCGTGAGCGAGATGGATGGATGATGTTGTTCACAAGGATTCGGGTATTGCTTCCCACTTTGTTAGCCTGATAGCACTTACGAGCGATCGGAGCCCTTGGTTCCGGGGAGTTTCCGGGGCAAACTCCTGATTTCGCAGTGCTTCGGTGCGGTAAACCTCTGTTAATCTGTATCTTTCGACGTTCGTTCAGCATTATTGGAGTTTTGTACATGAGCTTTGCACCGATTCCCGAGATTCTCGAAGAAATCAAGGCTGGTCGTCCTATCGTTCTCGTCGACGATCCAGATCGGGAGAACGAAGGGGATGTGGTGATTGCCGCGGAGAAGATCACCCCCGAGTGGATCAATTTCATGCTTTCCCATGCTCGAGGGTGGATCTGTCTTACTTTCACCCAGGAAAAGGCAGACGAACTCGAGCTTCCGCTTCAATCTCCGAACAACACCTCCAGGCGGGGAACGGCGTTTACGGTTTCGATCGATGCCAATGCCGGGACGACCACGGGAGTTTCGGCCCAGGATCGAGCCACCACAATCCTCACCGCGATCCGGGAGGGATGCAAGCCGGACGAACTGGGGCGACCCGGTCATATCGCTCCATTACGGGCCCGGGATGGGGGTGTTCTGGTGCGAACCGGACATACCGAAGCGTCGGTTGATCTCTGTCGTTTGGCCGGTCTCCTGCCCACGGCCGTGATTTGCGAGATCTTGAATGAGGACGGGACAATGGCCCGGCTTCCCCACCTGGAAGAATACTGCGCAAAGCACAACTTCAAGCTTTGCAGTATCGCCGATGTCGTTCGCTATCGTCACGTGAAGGAACGACTGGTAAAGCGGGCCGTCCAGGTGAAAATTCCGACCCGGTTCGGGGAATTCGATCTCGCCCTCTATAACTCTCAGGTCGACAACCTCAATCATGTGGTGATGAGTTGTGGTCTTGATTTCGACGCAGTCGCCGATTCGACCGACCCCTTGCCCGTACTCGATGATCCGATCCTTGTCCGGGTCCATTCCGAGTGTCTGACCAGCGATATCTTCGGCTCGATTCGCTGTGATTGCGGTGCTCAGAAAGACAAGGCTCTTGAGGCGATAGCGCGGGAGGGGCGTGGGGTCTTTGTCTACATGCGCCAGGAGGGCCGGGGAATCGGGCTGGAAAACAAGCTGAAGGCCTACCTTCTTCAGGATCGACACGGAATGGATACGGTTGAGGCGAACCAGGAACTCGGTTTTCGACCGGACGAACGGGAGTATGGGATCGGAGCCCAGATTCTTCACGACCTGGGAGTACGGAAACTTCGCTTCCTCACCAACAATCCCAAGAAGTACACCGCGCTTCGCGGCTACGGCCTCGAAATCGTCGAGCGAGTTCCCATCGAAACCGATCCCACGGAAGCAAACCGAGGATATCTTCGCGCCAAAAAGGAGAAAATGGGTCACATCCTGAGTGGAGTGTGACTCTAACTTCTGGGTTACCAAGGTGTTCCGCCTGTGGTGGGGAAAAATGAGAATCCCGGGAATAGAGCAATCGGGGGGAGCGTCTAAGGAGCGTGGTTCGCAGATTACTGACGCAGTTCTCTTTGAAGCAATTAACAGGAAACGAGTTACGTCAGGTTCGGTAGGTTCGCCGGCGAACGCATTGGGGAGGCTTCCGTGGAAGATTCTGATCTGATCCGTCAGGTCAAAGCCGGATCGCGGAAGGCCTTCGAGGGGCTGGTCGTCAAGTACCAGCAACGGGTTCTCAACGTGGTCTTTCATGTGGTGGGGGCCCGTGACGACGCCGAGGACGTGGCCCAAGAATGTTTTGCCAAGGCATATCACCGGATCGGATCCTTCGACTTCCGCTCGAGCTTCTATACGTGGCTCTACCGGATCTCGGTCAATACCGCCTCGGACTTCGTCAAGAAGATGCGAAGACGAAAGGCTCTTCCCCTCGACGCGATTCCGCTCCCTCCGATTCAAGAGGGCGAGTTGGGTCAAGGTCCGGACCGAGCGGCGGTGCGACGCGAGCTTTCGCACAAGGTCAAGGATCTCCTCGCCGGCTTACCGGAGAAGTATCGAACGATTCTGATCCTGCGAGAGCTCGAGGAACGAACCTACGACGAGATTGCGGAGATTCTCCAGATTTCGATCGGAACCGTCGAATCCCGTCTGCATCGCGCCCGGGCCCGGCTTCGAGAGAAACTCACCCGCTATCTTTCAGCGTGAAAGACTGCTCCAAGAATCGAGGAAGATCATGAAACGAGGGGAGGACAGGCAAATCCAGCGGCTCATGGGCCGGGTTCTCGACGGAGAGGCTTCTCCCGAGGAACACCGCCAATGGGAGGAGATTTCCCGGGAAAGAAGTGAGCTCCGTCAGGAATTTGCTGAGCTTTCTGAATTGCGAGCCGTGTTCCAGGCCGCTCCTCGGATGACGGCTTCGGCTGACTTCAGCGGAGATGTTGTCCGGAGAGTCTTTGAAACTCCTTTCCGCACAGAGGTTTGGCCTCAGCTCATTCCGGTAATTCGCCGGCTTTCGGCTGCCGCGATCATCCTGATCATGATCGCGGGCCTGAGTGCCTCGGTGGAAGCGGTGGTACGTCCGATTGCACTCTTTCAATCCGGCGATTCGGCCGGGATGACCGCGCTTCGGCCGGGGCTCTCCAATCTTGGACGAAGGATCCTCGATGAGAGGCGGGAAGATGGCTTTTCCTCCCGGCTTCTGAAGCAATACACCCAGGGCAATCAGAGTGCCTTGAATGAAGGAGAGGAGCTCCAATGACCAAGACCCAACGGATTCGTCTCTGGTTGTTTCTCCTTGCGGCAGTAATGTTTGTCTCCGGAGGGACCGTCTTTTATGCCGGGATGCAGATCCTGAGCCACGAGGACACACGCGCTCATTCGACGGATGAATGGAGAGACGAGCTCGGGAAGCAGCTTACCCTTTCCCCGGATCAGGATCAGGCCCTTGGCCTGGTGCTTCAAGAGCAGCGCGGAAAGACGGACAAAGTTATTACCGCGGCTGAAAAGGACTTGGAGCAGCTGGGAATGGAAACGAGAGATCGAATCCTCGAAATCCTTGAGCCGGAGCAAAAGTCCAAATATCAGAAGCTCTCGGGGGGAAAATGACGAAAGGTTAGGTGTGGGTGCCGCATGATAGCATGAGCATCCCTTTGCCTTTCGAGGAGGGGAGTTCGGGGCGAGGCGCCCCGGATCAAAACCTTCATACGAACCAATTACTTTTCGGGGCTTGACCCCCAGAGGATGGAAAGATGGCCAAAGCCATCGGACTTGATATCAGCGAGCGTGGCTTCAAGATCATTGAAGTCGAGGGCTCGGCGAAAAAGTTCAAGGTAACTCGCTTCATCGTGCGTGACCTGGAAACTCACTTCGAGAGTGAAGTTGCCTGGGATCAGGTGGTCGAGGAGCTGCGGGCTACCTGGCGCGAGGAAAAGCTTCCCAAGGAACCCGTGGTGGCATCCATCGGGGCGGGAGACGCAATCCTTCGCGAGATTCAGATCCCGTTCAAAACCGACGACCAGATCCGGAAGGTCATTCGTTTTGAGGCCGAGAATCATATCCAGCATCTGTCGATCGATGACATCGTCCTCGCCCATCACAAGTCGGGCGAGGTGGGAGACAAGAGCTCGGTTCTTGTTTTCGCGGTCGCAAAAGATGCAATCGAGAAGCGTCTTGGACACCTGTCTCGGGGGGGACTCGATCCCCAGCATCTCGACCTGGATCCTCTGGCTCTCTACAACACGGTGACCATCACCGATCTTCCGGAGAAACACAAGAACCTTGCGGTCATCGAAATCGGAGCCGCCCATACCACGCTGCTGGTTCTCCACGAGGGCAACCTAGTCTCGGCTCGTTGTATTCGCATGGGATCCGGTTCCATCAGTCACTCGATTTCTCGCGACCTTCAGATCGGATCCGTCGAGGCCGAGGCAAAGAAGCTCGAACTCCTGGCGGTTGGAGGAGGCGGAGCTTCCTCCGTGGCAGAGGTCCTGCCCGCAATGGTCACCGAGGATCACGTGGTCCTTGAGGATTCGGACGATGAGAAACCCGAGATCGAGAAGTCACCGGAAGAGCTGGAATCTGAGCTTGTGACCCGATCTCGAGATGATTTTCTGGCAAAACTCCATCGGGAACTGATGCGGAGTCTGGTCCGGATCCCCTCGGTCTCGAAGCTGGACGCGATCATGCTCACCGGTGGTGGATGCCGCATTCGAGGGGTCAAAGAATACCTGAAGGAGAACTTCGCCAAGACGGTCGAAGTCCTGAATCCTCTGGAGGAAATCGGGTCTGATCTTTCTCCGGAAGAGGTGGGGGAGCTTGGTCCGCGAGCGGCCATATCGCTTGGTCTTGCGGCGAAGGTTCTCGGGCACGACAAGCTTGGCACCGACTTCCGTCAGGATGAATTCAAGTATCTGCGCCGGTTTGATCAGATCAAGGTTGCGCTGGCTTCCTGCATCAGTTTGATTCTCATCTTGTTCTGCTTCATGGGAGCGTTCTTCTGGAACCAGTACATGGTGGCCAAGACACCTTATCAGGCGATTGAGGCCCGGGCTCGGGCGCTCTATGCCAAGTACGATAAGGGGGTTTATGGTGCGCTTCCCGAAGGTCGGTTCGAGGCGATCGACAAGATCAAGAATCGGATCAAAGTCGATTTTGATGATCTCAGCAATGAGCTTGGCACCTCCAAGAATATCCCGGTGGTCCCTCCTGCGGTCGATCCCCTGCTCACGTTCTTCAATGACTTTGTGGCCGTCGAATCCCGGATCGAGGGAGTCATTCTTGATTCGGTCAGTGTCGACGCCCGCACCATCAAGATCACCGGTTGGGTGCCGGAAGGTAACTACCTCGATCGACTCAAGAACCAGATCGAAAAGAACATGAAGGGGCACGGGTTGTTCCTGGAAGTAAAACCGGGAAGAACCAAGAGCACGGAATCTGGACTGATTCGATTCGAAGGGTTCGAAATCGTTCGACCTGACATGGAGAAAAAGTGATGTTCGGTCTTGGCAAAAAGAAAGTCGTCACCGACCTTGCTTCTCTTCCCGACGAGGATATGGACCTCATTCCGGAAGAGGTTCCGGAAGAAGCTGGTGCTGACAAAGGCGGTCGAGATCTGATCAAGATCTACACCGTGACGAGTTCCATCATCGTGGTCATTCTGGGAGCGGGAATTCTCTATACGGCAAACCTTGTCAGGTCCTACAAGATGGAGCTGGTCGTAGCCAAGAAAGACTACTCGGAAATCTATGAGCTCGGAAAACAGTTTGATGAGCTCCTGAAGGTTGCCGGAGGAGATGGCACCAGCGCCACCTCCGTGCCTCCTGGCTTCTTTCGCGAATGTGCGAATGAGAGTGGTTTCAACGGGAACCGGGCCATCCGGGAAGTGGCTCCTCGCCCCCAGCCTCGCCGTGGATTCGTCGAGCACTCCTGGCGAGTCACGTTCAACGAACCTCTCGATCGTCGTCAGATCGGAAAATTCCTCTACACCGTCGAGGCGAAGCACCCCTTGCTCAAGGCGACGGAAATTGGTCTTCGGGGCTCCGGAAAGCCTGAAGACAAGGGGGACCTCTGGCAGCCCACTCTGAAGTTTGCCTTCCATTCCTCTCGGGCCGCCGGGAACTAGTTCCACAAGGCGGGTCTAACACCGTTCAGCCCAGGGCCCTTTCCTGGGGCGTGGCGCAAGTCCATGCTTGACAAGAGCTTCGGTGTTGGAGAGATTGGTTGCATGACGGATGAATCAAATACACCACAGACGACAGGGTCTCGATCCAAAGTTATCGTGGTAATGCCTGCATATAATGCGGCCTCGACCCTCGAAAAGACGGTTGCAGATATCCCCGAGGGCGCTGCTTCCGAGATCATCGTGGTGGATGATTGCTCCACCGACAACACGGTGGAGGTAGCGGAAAGGCTAGGTCTCACGGTGATTCGCCGGGAGACGAACGGAGGTTACGGCGCGAACCAAAAGGTCTGCTATCGGGAGGCTCTTGACCGGGGAGCAGATATCGTTGCCATGATTCATCCGGATTACCAGTACGACAGCCGTCTTCTCCCGTACGTTGCCGGGTTTTTGGACGTGGGGATTTGCGACGTGATTCTCGGGAATCGCATTCGAACCCGACGGGAAGCCCTCGATTGCGGGATGCCGACCTACAAGTACTTTGCGAATCGCTTCATGACGATGGTAGAGAACCTCGTTCTCGGTCAGAATCTTGCCGAGTGGCATACCGGCTACCGGGCTTACACCCGAAAGGTTCTCGAGACCATTCCCTTCGAAAAGAACTCGGACGACTTTGTCTTTGACAGCCAGTTTCTTTGTCAGTGCGTCCACTATGGCTTTCGCATGGGGGATGTCCCTGTTCCGGTTCGATACAGCGCCGAGGCGTCGTCCATCAACTTCAAAAGATCCATGACTTACGGAATCATGACGATGTCGACGGTTGCTACTTACGTTCTTCACCACATGGGTCTACGCCGCTCCAATCTTTTCGGCGAAAAGAACGATGAGCAGCTGGCTGACGCAAGCCCTACTACCGACTAGCCTTCATATTCCTCGCGTCCAGTCTTCTGCTTCCAGCTGTTGCGGTGGAGACCTGCACTCATGTTGATTGCCAAGCTGTTCTCCATCGTGGCTCCCGTCTACATCTGCGCCGGGCTTGGCTTTGCCTGGATCCGATCGGGAAGGCACTACGACAAGAAGCTTCTGACCGATCTTGTGATGACGATCGGCGCTCCCTGCCTCGTCTTTCGCAGTCTCATCGGTTTTTCGGAAAGCCCCCAGGTGTTGGCGGATATGGCGCTGGCTACTCTGGTTGCTCTACTTTCATTTGCCGTTCTGGGGTTTGTCGCCTTGCGCTTGCTCCGGCTCAAAGCCTCGACCTATTTGTCGCCGATGATCTTTGGGAACACGGGAAACATGGGTCTTCCCATCTGTCTCTTTGCCTTTGGTGAAAAGGGACTGAGTCTCGGGGTTTGTTTCTTCGCGGTAAACACACTTTTGCATTTCACCGCGGGGCAATGGCTCTGGGCTGGCGCGGTTTCTTTTCGACGGCTGTTCACGACCCCTCTTTTCTGGAGTGTGATGCTGGGAGTGGTGACCGTCGTCACCGGGACGCCGGTTCCGGATTGGCTGAGGAACAGTACGACGCTTCTTGGCGACTTCACGATCCCGCTCATGGCTTTTACCCTTGGAGTAACTCTTTCGGAACTTCGGGTTCGTGATATTCACCGGAGCCTTTGGATCTCGGTGGTGAGAACGGTGATGGCCGTCGGGGTGGGATTTGGCGTTGCCCAGGTTTTTGGTTTCGATGGGCTCATGCGGGATGTGTTTCTGGT
>JAJDCM010000404.1 GCA_029260825.1 Planctomycetota bacterium
TCGATCGAGCTCTTTGGCCGTGAGGTGCCAATGAAAGAGAAGTTGGAGGCTCTTGAGAATCTTCTGATCCGTCATCTTCGATTTCAAAAGATCGGAGTACGTCGACCGATTCCCCATGAGGCCTGGTACTCCATCTCTGGATATTTTTACCTGTACGGGATGGCGTATACGAGTTATGTCCTGGAAGGAATGTCGGTAGCTGACCAGGTGAGGTTTGCCCGGCCTTTGTTCGAGGCGATTCTCTACTGTCGTCAGCCCGATGGCTCTTTTTGGGACTACCCGCTGTACAGCTACCACAAGCCCTACGGGACCGCCTATGCACTGATAGCTCTGGCAAGACTGAGTCGAAACGGAATGATGAAATAGCGGCACAGAAGTGGCAGGCATGATGATGCGTGCTAGAGATCGAGTAGAGGAAGAACGGACTGTCTTCCGGCAAGGGTCTTCGGTGCCACAAGCCGGATGGGTTCAACGTCTTTCAGAACGTCTTGAACTCTTGCCACCGTCCCCTCATGACACGTCAGGAAGATGATCTGTAGGTCGGCGGAAAACTCACGAAGAACCTCCAGAGTGTTGCGTGCCCGGGTATCGTCAAAATTCACCAGGACGTCATCCATGACGATAGGTAGGGGTTCTGCGTTTCGGCAGTAGTGACGGATATAGGCCAGACGAATGGAGAGATAGAGTTGCTCTCTCGTACCGGTGCTGAGCTGACCGGGGTCTTTTTCCGTTCCGTTGCTCTGGATCGCCAGAAGGGTTCCCTCCCGGTCGAGGCGTCGTTGGATGGTTGGATAGCGCCCTCCTGTCATTTTGGACATGAGCCGAGAAACCTCCCGAAGCATGGCGGGCTGATGCTCCCGCTCGAATCGACTCATGGCGGCCTTGATGAGAGAGCGGGACAGAGCGAGGGGAACGTATCGATCAATTCCTCGCCTCAGATCTGCTCTCAGGCTTTCAATCTCCTCCAGAAGATGAGCAGCGCGGGATGCCCCGGAGAGTTCTTCCAGTTTTCTCCGGACCTGGCCAACGTTCTTCAATGCTTCTTGATAGTTGAGCTGGAGCTCGTCCACCTTGGCGTCAAGCTCTTGACGGGCGTTGGAGAGTCGGCCTTGGTTGGTCTCGCCGAGTTCTCGTTGAAATGTGTCGAGAGGAACCTCTCCACGGTGGGCGGTGAGTTTGTGCTGGAGGTCCTCGATTTCTCGATCAAGATCCCGAGCCAGGGATGCGTCCACCGCAGCTTGAAGAAAGGCTTTTGGCGACCTCGCGTTTGCTTGGCTGAGAAGGCTTTCCTTTCGGACGATGAGGCGCTCCCGTCGATCGGTGAGCTTGGCCCTGCGATGCTGAGTTTCCTCCAGTCGCTCCTTGAGTGAACGGGCCTTCAGCGCTGCTTCCCGGGCCACTTGAAGCATTCCATGCAGGAAATCGGCTGCGATCTCGGCTGGTTGAGCAGAAAGATCGGGTGCAATGGAGACGCAAAGTGACCTGACTCGATCCTCGAAATCGGCACACTCGGTAAGCATGCGCTCGACTCTGTGCTCGAGGCCGTCCGCTTCCTTGATGCGGCGAGCTTCTCGCTCGAGACCTTGAGCCAGCTTGACGACAACTCCGGGGCCGGTGCCGGTGGGAAGATGAAGTCGTTGGAGGAGGTCATTCCACCTTTGGTCCCAGGATTGACGGCTCTCCTCCAGGGCGACGAGTTCTTCCCGAAGGTGCACGATCTCTCTTTGGGCGTCTTTTACATGCTGTTCAAGAAGGTCCCGCTTGGAAGCGCGCTCTCTTGCTTCGTTTGTTTTCCGGGAAAGATCGCGAAGGGCGGATCGGGTGTCCGGGAAAACCTTTCCGGGCAGGGCCGCGAACAGGCGCTTTTTGAAGGCGGAAAGCCGTTTTTTGATCGCGGTGAGTTGAAGACTCTTCTTTTCCTGAAGAACAGCCTGATCTCTCCAATCGTCGACCAGTTGACGCCAGCCGGACATGGCTTTGGGAGACAGGGGAATGAAGCCGCATTCCTCCCAGGCTTGATGCCAGTTAGCGCAAAGGCTTGCTGTCCTTTGCCGGGATTCAAGAAGCTCACTCTCCGCCAGCTCCTTGGTGTGAATCCGGAGTTGTACGTCCTTTTCTTTTTGCTCCCTTTCCGCGACTCGATCCGCATTGCTCAGGCGCTGATCTGCCAGATGATCGGCCTTCTTGACGGATTGCTCGAAAAGGGCGGGCAGTACCTCCTTTCCCGGGTCCGGTTGATTCACCCATTCGGCAATCTCTTCCGGATTCTCTTCGCCGATGACGAAGGCCCTGTGGATGAGGCTCCAGCCCTTGTCCCTTCGTTGCCTTTCCGTTGCAAGGTCTTCTCGTCCTGGAACGGAGGATTCTTCAACCAGGTCAGAGAGTTCCCTTTTTCCCCGATCGAGGGCCTGGGTAGCATCCTGGCATCGAGTGGTGATGAGTTGGAGCTGGATCTCGCTCTCTTCGAATTTCTGCAGGAAATCTTGAATCGTCTCGGCCCGCGGAATGGGGAGATCGGTGGGGTCGCCACAGGAAGTCGGAAGAGGAGGAGAGAGTTTTTTTCGCAGGCTGGTCTGCTGGATCCTCAGTGTCGCGAGCTCCTCCCTGAGTTCGTCCTGTTTTTCCTCCGCAAGTCGGATGGATTCGGCTTCTCCGCGGAGAAGCTCGAGCTCATCCTCATCACCTGCTTCGGTCAGCCCCGCAAGCTCGGTGCGACTCGTATCGATCCTTCGCTCGAGTTGTCTCTTTTCTCCGTCGGCCCGCTCCCGAAGCCGCTCCTGTTCGGTCTGTTCCTCGGATAGCTCTTCCAATTCGGCGAGAACCGGAACGTTGATGCGTTTCTCGTGCAGGACGTCAAGACCCCAATCCGGGTTGAGCAACGAGATTGCCTTTTCCACGTCGTTTTGAATTCTTCTGGCTTCGGTTTTGCGAATCGGAATGTCTCGCCGAAAGCCGACGATTTTGTCGATCTCTTTGTGGAGCCGGGCGATCTCGGCTTCGTGCTGGAGGGGTGCGGGTTTGAGCTGGGCCTCCTTCAGTCGGGACGAGAGTTGATCGAGCTCGTGTTCGGTTTCCTCCAGTTCGTTCCGAGATTGTTCCAGATCCCGGAGGATCGATTGGAGCTGGGATTCACCATCGTCGGGAAAGTTTTTCGGGTCGGGAAGGCCGGATCTTTGAGCTGTGATTGTTTCGAGCCGTTGAAAACTTTCAAAGGAAGCGAGCAGGTTCTCGATGTGGTCTCGTTTACTCATCACGGATTCGAGACGGTGTCTTGCCTCTTCGACGGCTTGCTCCGCTTCCTGGCAGGAAAGCTCCCTCTCCGCATATTCGGTCGGCCGGAGGGTGACGGAGCGCAGGTCTTTCTTCTTGTCGGATAGGGTCGCCAGAATGCGATTGAGGGTCTTTTTGCTACCCCGAGGAGTGAAGAGAGATTGGAGCTCTTCGTCCATCTGAGCCCGTGCTGCCTCCAATCGCTGGAATCCTCCAAGCCCGCTGCCAAAGAGAGCATCTCGCAGGTCTTGATCTTTCAAGGACGATTCCCCCGCAGCGAGTTCGCCAAGAGAAAACGCGAAAATGTTCTTGTAGAGTTGTTCGTGGGCGTTGCCAAGGAGTCGTTTCAGAGTCTCTTCATCGATCGGTTCCTGGGTTCCGACGACCTGGCCATAGACCGTGTTTTTGCGGCCCTTGCGTCGGTGAAACTCGATGTCGGTGCCATCAAGAAGAGTCACTCTCGCGCTTGCAGACATCTCGCCGAGGGCCGTGGAGAGCTGGTAGTCACAGCGGTGAGGGAAGCCGAACAGGAGGTACCGGAGAAGGCTAAGAAGGGTTGTCTTTCCCGCTTCGTTTTCTCCAAAAAGTAGATGAAAGCTACCCTTTTTGAAGTCGAGGTCCTTTTCGGTGAAGATGCCGAAGTTCTCGATCCGGAGAGTGCGAATCTTCATGAGTCCGCCTCCGTGAGTAGGGATGCCAGGAGGTTCTCGGCTTCGGCAAGCCAGATCTTTGCCTGATCCGGATCCTGAAGATCGATTTCCGAGGCCGCGAGCTCGGTGGCAGCTCGATCGGAGAGGGAAGAGAGACAGGCGAAGAGTTCCTCTTGATCATCGGGATCGCTACGGATCTCGGTGACGAGACGAAGAAGATCCCCGATGAGGTCCTTTCCTTTCCGGAGCTTTTCAACGTCGACGGGCGGACGGGTTTGAAACTGGACGGATTCAACCCAGATCTCATCATCGAGGTCGTTGGCCCTGCTTTGAATCTCGGCGACAACCTCCTCTCTCTCGAGGCGTCTTTGAAGTCTTCGGTGAAGAGGCGTTGAGCCGGTAATGACCATTCGAACCGCAGCCAGCCGATTTCCGGCATCTTCTTTGCATTCATGAAAGGCCTGCTGGGCCTCTCGATACAGACCCTCGAAGTCATGTGCTTCTCCCAGAGTGATCTTACTCTGGTACCAGCGAGCGACATCGGTCGGAACGAATGTCATGTCGGTGATCTCTTTCGAAAGGGCGGTCACAAGCATGCATCCCTTTGCTCCTGCCTCTCGAAGTGAGCGTCCCTGAGTGTTGCCGGGAAATATGATGAACGGGTGTGTCCGAACTTCTCGCCTCTGATGAATATGGCCAAGAGCCCAGTAGTCGTACTTCTTGGACAGAAGCTCATCGACTTTCGCCGGGGCATAGGTGTAGTGATCCGGGCTTCCGGTGAGGCTGGTGTGGAGGAGCCCGATGTTGAGATGGTCGGGTATCGCCTGGGGAAAATGGACCGCAAGGTTCTCCTTCACATCCCGCCGGGCGAAGCTCTGTCCGTGGATGGCAACGGGAACGGTCGGGAGGATCAAGGTCTCCGGAGCACTGCTGTCGAACTCCTTGACGTTCGAGGGCCAGCTCAGGCGCCGGGTGATCTGGCTCGTCGCATCGTGGTTCCCGCGAACCAGGCAGACTGGAATGTCCCCGAGCCGAGCTAATTGCTTGATGGCAAAGAGTCCGGTGTTCATGTCCTTCCAGTCGCCGTCAAAAAGATCGCCGGCGAGAAGCAAGAAGTCGACCTCCTCCTCGAGACAGACGTCGATGACGCGTTCGAAGGCTCGGCGCGTGGCTCCCTGCAGGAGTTTTACCGGGGCGCCGTCATAGCGCTCGAGCCCCTTCATCGGGCTGTCGAGGTGGAGGTCTGCTGCATGAACGAACTTTACAGCCATGGAAGAACCTCCAGCCATTCAAGGCAAGCAAGAGACAAATCGAATGCCTTTTAGACGAGGTGAAAAGGACCGCCACTCCTTGACCATTCTAGCGCGGATCGCTCTTTTAGTCTTAGACGAAAATTGAGTCAGGGTGCATCAATCTTCCCGGTCAATAGCCGTCGATACAAGGACGAGAGTCGTTCTTGATAGTCGATTGCGCCCCTGGTTTCATTTCCAGGGTCAAGATCTCTGGCTTGCCAGAGGTGGAAGATCGCTCCCTCCAGATCGCCGAGATCCTCAAGAGTGTTTGCCAGAAGGAAATGAGCTGTTCCATGATCGGCATCGATGAGGAGGAGCCAGCGTAGCCAGGAAGCGGCTTCAAGCGGTTGGTCTCGGGCAAGCTCGAGTTGGGCAAGGGACAGAAACGCGCCGATGTCGGTCGAATCGGTGAGTAGAGCCTGTTCATAGGCAGCGTGAGCCGGGTCATACTTCCCCTGATCACGGAGGCAATCTCCCAGAAGGATCCAGGGATCGACGGAAACACCGTCAAGGGCCGTCGCTTCCAGGAGGAGTTCTTCGGCCTGGATCAGTTCTCCTTCGCGATAGAGGTGGGCGGCAAGAGCAGTGCGGGGCAGGATGGCTCTGGGATGCAGTGAGATACACTCGCGAAGCCGAGTCTTGGCGTCCTGAAGGTTTCCTTTTTCGGCCTCGATGGCGGCGAGATTGATGCTGGCTCGCAAGTCATCCGGTCGCTTGTCGAGGATGAGTTCATATTCGGCGGCAGCGCTTTCCCGCAACGCCGAGCGCCGGGTTTCGGGACAGAATTCTCCCCAGGATTCCAGAGAGAGAGCCAGGTTAAACCGGGCTCGATGGTCGGCTGGATCTTCCGAAAGAGCGGCTCGGTACTCATGAATCGCCTGCTCGTAGCGCCCCCCGGACTGGTGGTACACCCCCCGGTTAAACGAAGTCTGAATCGGAGTGTAGGCTCCGCCTCCAAGTGCGCACGAGCAAAGGGTGAGACACAAGAGAAAAAGTCCGCAATCGAGGAGAATCGATGGAGCACTCGGTCTTCTCAAAACTGGGTCGTTAGCGGCCATCGTCGGTCTCGTCTCTTTGTCGGTAGGGGCGGGCTCGGCCGGATTGGCGGAGCTGGGTTCCGTCGAACTCTCTTTCCGAAAGATCGGGCTCTTCGTCACCGAACAACAGGTAGGCAGGGTTACTGCGAATCTTCCGCATGGTCATTTCCGCTTCCCAGGTCGTGCGCCTGATCCGTCGCAAGGATTCGAGTAGATCAGGCCTGGCGGAAGAAAGGAGTTCGTCGGTAGTATTGACTACCGAAGCGATCTCTTTCTCCAGGCTTTGCATCGATTGGGACAGATCAATGGCGGTCTGATCCAAGCTTTTTAGAAGATCCTCGGCCCGATCGCTGACCGAGGCGAGGCTCTTTCCTGCGCGGTCGGAGACTTCGTCCAGGCTCGTGATCAATTTGGATCCGTTGGAAAGAAGAGACTCTGCGTCGCTCAAGGTGCGGGAAAGTAGACGTTCCTTCAGTTCAACCACACTCTCGTCTGCATGGAGGAGAAGCTGGTTGAGAGGGCGAACCACCAGGCCCTGGAAACTTTCCGCGTCCTCGGGATTGACGAGTTTGCGAACCTCGTCGGTAGTGGTTTTCAATGTCTCCAATGTGGTGGAGATCTGACTCATGTTGCTTTGGGAAAAGACCTCTTCGTCGAGAGTTTGCAGGATGCTCTGGATTCGACCCACGACCGGCCCGAGTTGATTGATGAGCTGATCGAGGCCGCCACCGTCAAGGGCTTTGAGAACGAGGGGTTCGGTCAAGTTCGCAGAGGCAATGGGGGTCAGCTCGCCCCGAAAAAGTCCGGGATCCAGAGCCAGGAAATCCGTTCCGAGAAAGCCTTGCTTTGTGACGAATACATGGGCCGAATCCAGATTGACGCTGAGGGTTTGGGACCGAAGTTCAAAGGTGACTTCAACAACCTGGCGAGTTGAGTCCGCCAGATTTGCGTCAGCAGCTTCTTCTCCCAGAATCGCGGTGAGCTTTGTCCGCTGCTCCTCGGTAAGGGTCTTGGGAACGATTGTGAGAGAAGTTACCCGCCCGACCTCGTGACCTGCAACCGCTACCATGGCTCCTTCCGCAAGCCCTTGGATGTCGGTGAGGTGAGTAACGCACTTGACTCGTTTTCCCTCGAGGAAGGCGAATGGATTGAAATCACCGACCTTGAACGCGAACAAGCTGAAGACGAAAAGGGCCAGAACAACAAAAAGGCCCGAGAGGATTTCGCTTCTCTTGTACTCATTCATGACGGAATCGTCTCATAGTAGAAGGTCATCTAGATATTCCTGTTCACTGATCATACCCGCGCTCGGGCCCGTCAAATCACCGGTGAGAAACTGTTTGATTCTTGGGTCATCACTCTTTTCAAGGTCCTCCAGGGTGCCGGTCAGAATGACTCGGCCGCGATCCAGCATGACGACCCGATCGGCGATCCGGCGAACGCTCTCCATCACATGGGTGACCACGATGCTGGTCATACGCATTGTCGTCTTGAGTTGATTGATCAATTGATCGAGTCGGCTCACCGCGATGGGATCCAGGCCTGCGGACGGCTCATCATAGAACAGGATTTTTGGGTCCAGAGCGAGCGCTCTTGCTACTGCGGCTCGTTTTTGCATTCCTCCGGAGATTTCGCTTGGGCGACGATCGGCGGCATGGAGAAGGTCGACCTGATGGAGTTTGATCTTCACCATGGTGTCAATCGTCTCGGCATCAAGCTGGGTGTGGTATTCGAGAGGAAGGGCGATGTTTTCACTGACGGTCATGGAGTTCAAAAGAGCCCCGCTCTGGAACATCACGCCAAACTTCCGCCGCACTCGATCGAGCTCTTGTTCCGACATTCCGGAGATATCGTCTCCATCGATGATGATGCTTCCCGCGGTGGGACGGAGAATCCCGATCATCAGGTTCAGAAGAGTGGATTTTCCGCCACCGGAGCCTCCCAGGATGCAGACGGTTTCTCCTTTTTGGATGGGGAACGAGACGCCTTTGAGGACGGAGACCGAGCCAAAGCTCTTCTCGACATCCACGACTTCAATGATGTTCGAATTTTCGGGAGAGGTCTTTTTCATACGATTCGCATGAGAAGGCCGGTGAGAACTGCATCGGAGAGAACAACGACCACAAGGCAAGTGACGACCGAAACCATGATGGCTCTTCCAAGACCCGTGGGACCACCGCGGGCAGTGAGGCCGTAGTAGCAGCTGATGACGCTGATGAGAATGCCAAACACCATTCCCTTGAGGATTCCGCCGTAGAGATCCGACATGGACAGGTAGAAGACGGTGCGTTCCACGAAGCTTTGATAGGGGATGTCGTAGACCGTCCAGGCGATCAAGGCTCCTCCCGCCATTCCCACCAGAAAGGAAAGGACAACCAGACAGGGAACCATGACCAGCATGCTCAGGAATCGGGGGGCCACCAGGTAGCCGATGGGGTGAATGGCCATGGTGCGAAGGGCTGTTACCTCCTCGTTGATTTGCATGGAACCGAGAACCGCCGTATACGATGCACCAACCCGGGCAATGAGAACAATGGCCGTCATGAGGGGACCGAGTTCCCGGGTCATTGCGAGGGCCACTAGCCCAGGCACTTCATTGATCTGGCCGAACTTGGCGAGCGCGTTTCCTGTTTGCAGAACCAGCACCGATCCGGTGAGAAAAGCCACCATGGAGACGATGGGAAAGCTCCTGGCGCCGACATTGCTCATGGTGGGAAAAAGTTGCTTGCGAAGTTTGTTCTTTCCCAACCACGGGCCGATGAACGAGAAGTAGAGGGAAGAAAGGAAAAGCATCCAGACTCCTCCCACCCGGGAAAGAAAATGAAGAGCCCCAGGTCCGAGGGCTAGGATTTTTCGACCCAGAAGGCCGAGGGTGGATTCGATCCGGAGACGGAGACCTGTTCGGGGCATGCTGGCCTACTGAGCGGAGGTTTCAATCTTGAACAAACGATCCAGCTGGGCAAGTTCGATGACGGCCCGGACCTGGTCGCTGGGGTCGATGAGGGCAAAGTCGACCTTGTATTTTTGGGCGTGTCGAAGAGCCTTCACCAGAGTCGCGATTCCTGAAGAGTCAATGTAGGAGACATCGGCGAGACGAATCCGAAGACGCTGAGTGATCGCGATGGCCCCTTCGATCGCAGTCCAGAAATCCGGTGAGACCTCGAGGTCCACTTCTCCAAAAGCGGCCACGGTCACTGTCTCGCCTGCTGACTCTGTCTGGATCTCAAGCATTGTTTTTGGATTCCTCTCGGGTTTTTAAGGGAGATCTTTCTCAAGAACAAGGGTCATCGCTTCGGGGTGATTCGGGTCGGCCTCATAAGAGATCCGACTCATGATCTCCTTGACGAAGTGAGTCCCAAGGCCTCCGGGTTTGACGTCGTCAAGATCCCGAGGCCGGATTTTCTCTACGTCTTTTTTGGTGCAGAAATCCCCGATGCGAAACCGGATGAGACCCGGGTGATGTTCCGCTCGAACCCGAATGTTGCCGTCGCCAAGATTCTTACACCGGTACTTGACCACATTCGAGCAACATTCATCGAGGGCGAGAATGAGCATTTCTGCACAATCAGGTGCCCAGCTTTGCACGACCTCGCGAAAGGTGTTTCGCACCTCTTTCAAGGCGGCGGCATGAGCAGGAACGATGATCTCGTGAGTGGATTGGGACATTGAAGCCTTTGCGCATGTGGGGAAGGTTGTCTTCCTGACTCATCCAATGTTAGCTTTTCCGTGCTTCTGAGCAAGGGGACGGGTTGGTGAGCATATTCCGGGGGACCCATCTTGCCC
This sequence comes from Planctomycetota bacterium, assembly GCA_029260825.1. Classification (GTDB taxonomy): domain Bacteria; phylum Planctomycetota; class JACOTG01; order JACOTG01; family JAJDCM01; genus JAJDCM01. Next base: position 10,033 of record JAJDCM010000404.1, read on the forward strand.
GAAACGGCGATGACTCATCCGGAACGACAAGTTATTCTTGCAGGCTCAAGTCCCGTCCAACCTCTTTGATTTGACCCAGAAAAGAGAGATCCACCCATGGCTGCCCGGAAACCAGATCTTCCTACGTTTGTCTCCCATCTCGAGTGCAGCCTGACCGGTGAGCCCTACGAGCCGGATCAGATCCACGGGCTTTCTCAGGCGGGTCGGCCCCTGCTTGTCCGGTATCACCTCGACCAGATCGCGGCGGCGGTGACCCGAAAGGATCTTCTGGCTCGAGAACCGGACTTCTGGCGTTACCGGGAGTTTTTGCCGGTCAGAAGCCCGGAGAACATCGTGAGCCTCGGGGAGACCATGACACCGCTCCTGGAATGTCCACATCTGCAGGATCGCCTCGGTTTGTCGGATGGTGGAAAGATCCTCATCAAGGATGAAGGAAGGCTCCCCACCGGCTCCTTCAAGGCCCGGGGTCTCTGTCTTGCGGTTTCCATGGCAAAAGAGCTGGGCATCGAAAGGATGGCCATGCCCACCAATGGGAATGCCGGAGCTGCACTTGCTGCCTACTGCAGCCGGGCCGGGATGGAGTCGTACGTGTTTTGTCCGGATGATACTCCGGAGGTCAATGTGCGCGAGATTCAGCAGCAGGGGGGGCGAGTTTATCGGGTCAATGGCCTCATCAACGACTGCGGCAAGATTGTCGGAATGGGGAAAGAGGAGATGGACTGGTTCGACACGTCCACTTTGAAGGAGCCCTACCGAATCGAAGGCAAGAAGACCATGGGGCTTGAGCTTGCGGAGCAGATGGGCTGGACCGTGCCTGATGTGATTTTCTATCCGACCGGAGGGGGGACCGGCCTCATCGGAATGTGGAAGGCTTTCCTGGAGCTACAAGCGATCGGTTGGCTCAGCGATAAGCTTCCCCGGATGATTGCGGTGCAAGCGACGGGTTGCGCTCCCATCGTCAAGGCCTTCAATGACGGAGTGGAACACGCTGATTTCTGGGAAAACTCTCATACCGTGGCCGCCGGCATTCGAGTCCCGGTGGCCGTGGGGGATTTTCTCATCCTTCGAGCTGTTCGCGAGAGTGGAGGCACCGCCATTGCTGTTCCGGATGAGGCGATCCTTGAAGCGCAAAACGAGGTCAGCAAGACAGAAGGAATTCTCATCTGCCCGGAGGGCGCAGCCACCTATGCGGCTTATCTGCAAGCTTTTGACGAAGGCCTCGTGGCCAAGGACGATGTCTGCGTTCTGTTCAACTGCGGAAACGGACTCAAATATGACATGCCACCCGTAGAGGGTGTTATTGATCATACTCAGGAAATTGACTGGGGAAGCTTATAGTTCAAGGTTTTCTTCAGTCTGGCGTGTTGGCGGTGATCTTCTCGGCCAGGAAGCTCTCGACCTGGTCGATGTTGATGCGATCCTGACTCAGAGTATCCCGATCACGAACGGTGACGGTTTGATCCTGGAGAGTCTCTCCGTCAATGGTGAAGCAATAAGGGGTCCCCGCTTCATCCATTCGAGCATATCGTTTGCCGATGTTTTGCTTCACGTCAAACTGGACCGCATGCTTTTGTCTGAGCTTCATGTACAGCTTCTGGGCCACTTCCGGCATTCCCTCTTTGTTCACCAGTGGGAAGATCGCGGCTTTGATCGGCGCCATGCGAGGACTGAATTTCATGAAGACCTTGCTCGGGCGTGATTCGTCGGGGGTGAAGGCTTCGCACAGGAGAGCGAGGACACCCCGAGTCAGACCGGATGCGGGTTCGATTACATGGGGGATGTAGCGGTCGCGTGTCTCATGGTTGAGGTAGCTCAGATTGACGTTCGCACTTGCCTGGTGAGCCTTCAGGTCAAAGTCAGTCCGGTGGGCGATACCCTCAAGTTCCCCGTAGTGGGGATGGGTAAACGGGTAGCGATACTCGACGTCTGCGGTTCCCGAGCCTTCTTTTGCGTAGTGGGAAAGTTCATCGAGATCGTGATCCCGCAGGATGAGGTTCTCCGGATCGACGCCCAGAGAGATCCACCAATTCCGGCGTGTCTCCTTCCAGAAGTCAAACCATTGAGGGGCCTCGGCAGGTGGGCAGAACCATTCCATTTCCATCTGCTCGAATTCGCGAGAACGGAAAATGAAGTTTCGAGGGGTGACCTCATTTCGGAACGCTTTTCCGACCTGGGCGATGCCGAAGGGCATTTTGACTCGGCTCGTGTCGACCACATTCTTGTAGTTGAGGAAGATTCCCTGGGCTGTTTCTGGTCGGAGGTAGACCTTGTTTGCGTCGTCTTTGACGGCTCCAGCGAAACTCTCGAACATGAGATTGAAGTCGCGGGGAGGGGTCAGGTCGCCGGCGCAGTTTGGACACGGGTTCTGGATTTCTTCCCCCCGATTCTCGGTGGAGAGAAGCCGGGCCAGGTCCAATCCGGTCATGGTGTCGGGGGTATCGGCAGCGGTGAGCCAGCTTACCGTCTCTTCTGTCTTGCGAACGAGAGCCATTCCGGAGGCGAGTTTCTTCCCCCCTTTTCTGTTCTTCGCCCAGCGGGACAGATCTTCGCCGGAAAGAGTGGCGGTGGCATCAATCGAATCGATTCCGAGGGTTTCGCAAAAAGAAGCCACCCAGTCAGCTTTGCTCAGCATGTCCAGGATGTGATCGGCCCGAAACAGCTTCTTGCATTGCCGACAGGTCTGCATGGGATCGTTGAAGCCCCCCACATGACCCGAAGAAACCCAAACTTTTGGATTCTGGATGATGGCTGAATCGAGTCCAACAATGGACAGAGGGGTGCCGTCGGGGCCAATTGGAGGCGCAACGACCATGTCATGCCACCAGGCGTCTCGGAGGTTATTCTTCAGCTGGACGCCGAGTGGACCAAAGTCCCAGAAGCCATTGATGCCGCCGTAGATCTCGGAGGCAGGAAAGACGAAACCACGCCTCTTGGCAAGGGAGACGATTTGTTCCATTGATTTCACGGACGCATTCTCGCTTTCAGGGGCGTTCATGGTCATGGAGGGTGATTTCCTTGGTCTGGGTTGGATGGTGCGAAAAGGGCGCATCTTATCATCTGATGTGGTGGTATTGGATGAGAACGTTTCTGGACTAGAATGGGCCAGTGGGATCCGACCGGGCGTCGGACTGCTTGGCAATCAATCTGGAGGTGTCGCTGATGACGAGGTTGCGGTATTGGATCGGGAGGCCCTTGCTGGCTCTCGTCGTCTGCCTGATGGGAGTCCAGGGTCATGTTCAGGCTCAACGACCGAAGGTTCTCGCAAACAAAGTTGTTGACGGCATCGCCCGTAACAAGTTGACCTACCATCTTCGCGTTCCCGGGACTTACAACGTGAGGAAAGGCCTTCCGGCTCTACTTTTTCTTCATGGGGAAAACAGAAATTCCCGGACCTATTTGGAGACGATTGTGCGTGCCTGGCCGGAGCTCGCCCGGGATTACATTCTCATCGGTATCAATGGTGAGACCCGGGTTGCCGATTCGCTGGATGATTCTCCCGAGTATAATTACACCTACATCAACTTCATGGGCAAGAGTCGTTACAAGGGAGTCAAGGGTCGTTCGAAACAAAGCCCGATACTCGTCGTCGGCGCTCTCCGTGAGATTCAGAGTTTCCTCACCATCAAGAACCTTTTCGTAGGGGGACAGCATCAGGGGGGATTTCTCACCTATATTCTGGCGTTGAACTTCCCGGATCTTTTCGCCGGTGCGTTTCCCATGTCTGCAGGTCTTTTGAGGCAGAGCGAGCCGCGTGCTTTTTCGGACAAGAAGCTGCGCAAAGCACAGCGGGAGATTCCGTTCGCCATCCTCCACGGGACGAGAGATGGTGAGGTCTCGGTCGACCAAAGTCTTCTTGCCTTGTTTTCCCTCGAGGACGATGGTTTTCCCATGGTTCGTTATTTCGGGGTGGAAGGCGCGAGTGGAGCGTTTTCCGCCCTTCCCCTACCGAAGGCGATCGAGTGGTTGGAGCTCATGACCAGCACGAGCCTGACGGATGTGGTGAAAGGGGCACAGCAGAGTCGAAACGAGGGTGCAATGCGGGATCACATCCTGCTTGTCAATCGGGCCAAAGGTCTCGATCGCGGGAGGTTTTTTGACACCCTTGCCCGGATGCAGGAGAGGGTGAGGGAAGACACGCTATCCTGGTCGGAGAAGTTGACTCGAAGGATGCGCAAGTCTTCGGGAGAAGATTGGATCGAGGAGTTCTTGGACTTTCGTAGCCAGTTCGGACAGGCCACGGCGGCTCGGGACATCCTGAAGGAGTATGATGCTTGCCGCAGGAAGCATGAAAAGCACGCCAAGAAGCTCTTTGAGAAGGCCAAGGGGGACGAGTTTACCGAGGATTTCTACGCAGCCACGAAGAAGTACCAGGAAATCGTGAGTAAGTATTATTGCTCAAGCTACTACTGGAGAGCGAAATGGGCCGTGGACGACGCAAAGGAGTGAATAGCTAGCGAACCGTCGGTCGCCCCGGGGAAACATGAGGATCTCCCCGGATGAAGAAACGCCAGGGATAACCCCGGGCTTCCCCTGCCGATTTCGAGATTCCCACCCGGCTCGAGGTCTCGACCTTGTTCTTGGGTACGGGAGGACCCTTGGCGATGAACAGCGGAGAGGTCGGAGAAGTGAGGTCGGTCCCGTTCAGGTTTCGATCGATCGCCAGCCCGGCACACAATCGACCAGGTCCGCTCAGAAGCTCCCGATCCTTCCGACCTGGCCTTCGGATTCGTATCGCCTCGATCCCCTGGATGGGAGTGCAGGCGCGGATCAGCACGGCTCCCGGGAATCCGTCTCTTTCGGTCACCAGATTGAGGCAGTAGTGCATGCCGTAAATGAAGTAGACGTAAGCGGCACCCGGCGGCCCGTACATGATCTCATTTCTCCTGGTCTTTCCCGCTGCAGCGTGGCAGGCCTTATCGTCCTCACCCACGTAGGCCTCTGTTTCCACGATTTGAACGACCAGTTCGTGTTCTTCCCATTGCCGGACGAGATAGCACCCGAGAAGCTTTTCTGCCACCTTTAGGGTGGGGAGGGCGGTGAATCGAGAAGAGAGGGGAGCGAGCTTCAAGGAAACATTCCGGGCTTCGGACGTCGGGTGTGTGTCATGAGTCCAATCTTCGAAGATAACCCATCGTCTGGGCCGATGGAACCCCTCAGGAACAGAGTCCCCGAATCATCTCGCAGCAGGAAGATAAATATGGTATATTGGTACCACGGTACATTGATAGAAGCTGAAAGGAGCAACTTTTGGCAGCAAGAAAGAAAGCCAAAGCCGGTTCTTCCGCCGGGGAGAAGTATCTGGTCCAGCGAGTTCAAACTGGTGTTCGGCTGGAGAAGCGGCTTCTCAAGGTCATGAAAGGGCTCGCGGAATACCATGAGATCTCGTTGGGAGATCTCATGGAGGGCATTGTGCTCCATGCGTTTGACGGGAAATGTCCTTTTGGAAAGGAGTCTTTGCTGGTCATTCGAGACCTGAAGAAAGTCTACGGACTGAACCTCGACGCAACAGCGAGTCACCAGCTCTACGAGCAGGGGGGCCAGAAATGAATCGACTAGAGCGGGAAAACCGAGCCGACTTTTTGGAAGCCGATCGAGAGTTGTTGCGCACGTTTGAGTCTCTTCAGATCCCTGCAGGCGGTCTTGCTCACAAGCTACATGTGCGCCTTGCCTGGCTGTATCTTCGCCTCGACTCGGTGCTGGTTGTTCTGGAGGAAATCGCACGGCGTTTTCAGCAGTTTGCCGCAAAACAGGGAAAGCCGGAGCTGTACCACGCGACCATGACCTGGGCCTATATTCTACTGATTCACGAGAGGATGCAGCGGGAGCCTGGGGTGGGAACGTTTGAGGACTTCTGCCGCAAGAATCCGGATCTACTTGAACCAGGAATAGCCTCCGTAAAACGGCTGTATTCCGCCAAAACGCTCGAAAGCCCGTTTGCCAGGCAGTGTTTTGTTATGCCAGATAACACCGTCTGCTGATCTTCTGCCAGGGCTCTTTTTCATTGGAGGGTGAGGCGAAAACAGACGGCTTCTCGGTCATTTCGCACGAGAAGCGTTGAGCCCTGAAGAGCGGGATGATTCCATGTCTTACTGTCAAGAGCACTTGCTCGCCCGATCTCCGTGTGTTTCTCCGGATCTGCGGCGACCAGAACGATCCCCCCATCCTCAGCCTGAACGAGCAAGAGATCCCCGACGAGGAGAATCTGACCATGGCCGTAGCGACCACCCTTCCAGACCCGGGTTCCGTCACTCATCTTGATGCAGGCAAGGATCCCATCATCGAGTCCGTAGAAGTGATTATCCTTCACGACAAGGTTCGTGAACTTCGCCCGAAGAAATCGTGATTCCCAGACAACCTCGACCCGAAGGCTTTCTCCGACTCTCTTGACCTCCAGGAGCTTGCATCCCTGTCCATATCCGCTTGAGGCGAGGACTCGGTTGCCGGCAAGAATGAGGGGTTCAGAGACATTGGGCTGGGTTGCCGACCAGGGATGGGACCAGAGCTGGCGGCCTGATTCAGCATCGTGGGATGCCAGCGAAGCCTGATTGAAGATGATGACCTGAGGGATATCAAAGAAGGTCGCCAGAATAGGAGAGCTGTAGCCACAAGCATCCGTTCCTGAATTCCAGAGAATCTCCCCGGTATTGCGATCGTAGGCAACCAAGGACGTCGGAGGTTCGCCGAGCTCGATGGGAGCGGGAATCCTGGCTGAATCGGGATCGGCCTCCTCATCGGCTGGCCGATTGCCTCCGCTGCTCACGATGACTCGATCGTCGAGAACAAGGGGCGAACAGCTGATCCCCCAGTCAAGATTGAAGCGTACCGTGTCCGCCAGCACGTCTCGGCTCCAGATTCGTTTGCCGGTCTTGAGCTCGAGGCAAACAAGGCGCCCGGTGGCTCCGAGGGCGAAAACCTGATTCCCGGAAATGGACGGGGTAGCTCGAGGACCGTCGCCTCCGATCCTGTTCTCGTACCGGGTTATTTCGGCGTGTTTCCAGATGGGTTTGCCGGTGTCTTTGCTGTAGGCGGCAACGATTTCCGAATCGCCCCTTTGTTCCTGAGTGATTGCAATCCCGCCCACGATGGCAAAGGAAGACCACCCGGCGCCGACTGGCTGGCGCCATATTTCCTGGGGAGGATGACTGGACCAGTCCCTGGACAGGGTGACATCTCGAATTTTTCCGTCTCGGTTTTGTCCAAGGAACCCGGGGAAGTCCAGCTCGGTTGAAGCTGTGTCCAGGTTTTCGCCCGGGGAGGTCTGAGGAGTTGCGTCGAGAGAATGGTCGTGCTTTTCCTCCCAGCGCCATTTGATGATCGGAACGAGGTCCCCGGTCACCGCCTGGACGTCCAAAAGAAGTCCAGCCATCACAAAGAGAGCCAGGGTGGCGAGAAGGAGACCGACGCGAAGGGGCCACTGAATGCGGGAGAAGAACGCAAGCCAGAGGAAGAGCAGGACGATCGAGAGTATCGCTTTTTCTGCTGTTTGCATGACCTTGGCCTGACGGTCGTCACCGGGAGAAAGCCACACCCAGGTGATATAGGCAGCAGTGAGGACAAGGATCAAGAGCGCTGGCCAAAGCCGCATTCCCTTTTTCGGGAAGAGATCGATTTCGTTCATGGCTTCATCTTACTTTGCAAAGTCCGTGGAGGAAAAGATCCCGGCTTGTTCCTTCAGATCCGGATGGAGGATCTGACGACAAAAAAAAGCCCGAAGGGGAAACCTTCGGGCTTTCTGAAATTGATGTTTGGGTCGACTACATCGAAATAAAGGCAGTCGGATCCGGGTCGGCAGCATTCGTCGATGCCATGGCCTTGGCACGTCGTCGTGCAATTCTCTTTTCTTCCAGCTCACCTTGGAGCTGAAGGAATTCTTGATGAACCTTGGCGATCTCCTCAGGAGTGACCGAAGGTTGACGAATTGCAAGCTCAGGGGCCAGGAGCCAGGATGGCTTGAACGTATCCTCGGGGAGATAACCTTCCTTCTTACAGATGTCGTAGAGGATGGTTCCCGGGAAGGGTTGGAACACAAAGATGCACATGACATCCGGCTCCATGGATCGGTTGAGATCGATGGTTCGACGCATGTTCTCGACGGTCTCGAACGGAAGGCCCATCATGTTAAGAGATGTGGTCTCGATCCCGTTTTCGCGAAGACGTCGATAGCCTTCAATCAGAGACGCGTTGGTCATTGTGCGTCCGAGATACTTCTTGCGGTATTCCTCATCGCCCGACTCGGTTCCCATGAGAACCATGCTACAGCCGGAATCGGCGAGGTTTTTCAGGAGCTTTTCGCTCTTGGTTTGTTCGATGCGAAGGAAGCAGGTGTAGGGAGTGTTGGGGAACTCTCTCTTGTAGGTGACGGCGAATTCATCCATCCACCGAGGATTGACGCCGAAGACTTCGTCCCAAAACTCGAACTTGGCGATCGGGTAGCGAGCAGCCAGCTCTTTGAGCTCAGCCATCACATCGTCGACGCTTCGGACTCGTGGGTATCGACCCATTCCTTTGTAGAGCCGGAGATATCCTTCGTTACTGCAATAGGTGCAGGTCCAGGGACAACCTCGAGCGGCGGCGACAGCCATGTTGTGCGGCTCATGAAAGAGAGCGGCCCGTCCGGTCTCTTTGAAAATCTTGTCGTAGTCGAAGAGGTCTCGGTCCCAGAAGGGGAGCTTGTCGAGATCGTTAACCGGTGGACGAACAGGGTTCTGGACGATATCGCCAGAGTTCTTCGACCAGATGCTTTGGATCTTGCCGATTTCAGGGGAGCCTGGCTTTCCTTCGAGGGCGCGAACGAGGTCGAGCATGGGCTCTTCCCCTTCGCCTCGGCAGGCGTAATCGACGTTCTCGCAGGCGATGACGTCTTCGGTGTGGAAGGTTGAATGATAGCCACCGACCAGAATAGGAACATCTGGAAGTGCCTTCTTGGCGAGTTTGGCCAGCTCCTGAGTCATGCCCCACTGAAACGACATGGTTGAAAATGCGATGAGGTCGGGCTGAATTTCTTTTAGCTTTGCCTCATAGTCGATTTCGCCCAGGCCGTCGATGTGGCGAACCAGGTGAACTTCATGTCCGTCGGCCTTCAGGAAGCCGGAAAGAGCAGCGATTCCAGTGTTAAACCACTTGTCGAAGGTGTATTCCGAGAAAACAATTCTCATGCGTTCAACTCCATCCAGAAGAGTGTTTTCGGGGTGCGGCTTCCGGAAGACGAGCCCTGACCCAGGGATTCGAGCAGCAAGAAGGCATTACAGCGGAGAGATAGTATCTCTCGTAAAGTGCTTTTAATCAACACCTTAGCCAAGATACCCCCCCTGCGCTAGCTTGGTCTAACAAGACCTCGCCCGAAGATTATAGTCCAACAATACCTGCCTAGCAAGAAAAAACGCGTCAGGGGTTCTGATCGACTGTTCCGGCAAGTAAGTTTTCGTTTTTTTTGTAAATGTATTATTTGCAGTGAGTTGCGAGGTTCATATTTTTGCCTTCGTGCGACGAAAAGAGCCCGCGAGGGCCTTTTCCACCAGTTCCTCACCACTGTGGTTGTGGATAACTCCTGAATTTGTCTTATCGACCTTGGTCGTTCGTTTCTCAAGGAGAACCGGGGACTGCTTGATTGTGCGGACCTTGGAGAAGCGTTTGGCTTGATTCCGTCTCGAAATTTGAGACTCTCGCTCCCAGATCGTGGATGTTGAAGATGTTTGTTGAAGGTAGACAGGAAAGAGGCAGGAGGTCAAACCCGATGGGATTCGAGATTCTTGGTCGCGTATTGAACCAGGTCGGCGTCGTGGGCTCGGGCAATATCGGGCCCGACATAGCTCTTCATATGAGTAAGGTTCTCACCCCCCACGGGACCAAGTTGGTCGTGGTGGACATCTCGGAAGAGGCCCTCGCCTCTGGCCAGGCCCGGATCAACAAGAAGCTCGCCAAGGGGGTCGAGACCGGAGCCTTCAAGGAAGATCAAGCGAAAGCCATTTCGAGCAACATTGAGTTCACCACGGATTACTCCCGGTTGGCGGCTGCTGATCTTGTGGTGGAGGCGGCAACCGAAGACGAGGGGATCAAGCATCGCATTTTCTCGGAGCTTGAAAAGCAGTGCTCCGAATCGACCATCCTCACCTCCAATTCCTCCCATATGGAACCGGAGGTCATCTTCTCCGAGATGAAGAACAAGGCCAGAACCGCGGTGACTCACTACTTCTTTCCCGCGGAGCGCAACATCGTGGTGGAGGTCGTACCTGGTGCGGAGACCGATGCGGCGACTGCTCGCTGGCTCATGTCCTTCTATGAGGCAATCGGCAAGGCTCCTGTTCAGGTAAAGAGTCGTTACGGCTACGCAGTGGACCCCATCTTCGAGGGGATCTTCCTGGCGTCCGCTCTTGCGGTCGAAGACGGACTCGGTACGGTCAAAGAGATCGATGCGATCGCGCAAAAGACCCTGAGAATGGGAGTGGGGCCGTTCACGGCCATGAACCTGACCGGCGGCAATCCTCTCACGAGTCATGGCCTGGACGTGATGCACGAGAAGACAAACAAATGGTATCGCCAGCCTCAGATCATGAAGGACGTGATCGCATCCGGCAAACCCTGGGACACTCCGGGTCGGGGTGAAAAAGTCGAAGTCGAGCCGGACCGGGAGAAGGCGATCGCGGATTGCATGATGGGTGCATACTTTGGCCTGGTGGGCCAGATTCTCGACACGGGAATTACCTCTCTTGGTGATCTGGAAATGGCCGTGGAGACAGCCTTGGTGGTGACACCGCCCTTTCAAACCATGAACAAGCTAGGAGTCGGGGAGTCGTTGGCGCTTGTTCGTTCCTATCACGAGAAGCATCCGAACTTCCCCGTTCCAAAATGCATCGAAGAACAGGCCTCCCTTGGTCGTCCGTTTGACATTCCGGTCGTGTTCCGAGAAGACCACGGGAATGTCGCGGTCGTGAGGATTCGGCGTCCACGAGTCCTGAATGCTTTGAACTCAAGTGTGATGGCCCAAGTCCGTGCCCACTTCGAGGCGATCCAGAAGGATGGGGCGATTGAGGCTGCAGTTTTGACCGGTTTCGGGACGAAGGCTTTCGTCTCGGGAGCTGATATCAATGAACTTGCTTCCTTGCAGACCGCCGACGAAGCAGCGGCTCATGGTGCTGCGGGGCAAGACGTCCTTAACTTCATCGAAAACCTCGGAAAGCCTGTCATCTGCGCGATGAATGGTCTGGCGTTTGGGGGCGGAAACGAGCTAGCGATGTCCTGCACGGCTCGCATTGCCCGCAAGGGTCTCCGGGTCTTGTCGGGTCAACCCGAGCCGAATCTGGGAATCATTCCTGGCTACGGTGGGACCCAGCGTTTGCCACGGATCGTCGGGTTCAAGCATGCTTGGGAGATGTTGCGGACAGGCCGTCCGATTTCATCCGCGCGGGCACTTGAGATCGGGCTCATTTCTCGTGAAGTCGAGGGAGATCTTGTTGAAGCCGGCGTTATGTTTGCCAGAGACCTCCTCGCGGGTAACGTTGATGTTGCTCCGATTCCGAAGGATCCAATCGAGGTTCCGGGCGATTTGCCGGAGGTCGACCTTGGACACCTGTCACGGAAGATCGATGAGATTCAGTGTCGCGTCATCCTGGAGGGAGCGGCGATGAACCTCTATGAAGGCTTGAAGCATGAGACCCGAGTGTTCGGCGACTGTCTCGACACGAGAGATACCAAGATTGGTTTGAAGAATTTCATCGAGAATGGGCCCAAGGTGAAAGCGAGTTTTGTCCACGAGTGAGCTCGGTTTTTTCAAAGTTGAGGGGGGGTTGGGGTTTTTTTGGGGAAGGGTGGTTCGGGAAGGGGGGATGGAGCAGGCAAACTTGCTTCTCTGCCTCAGGTGATTGGGCATCGCGTGTGACAGTTGGATGTTGAGGTCATTCACGGTCCGGCGCCAAGTTTGCCTACTCCATCCCCCCCTGGCCACGAACCGGTTCTTCCCCGAAGAAACCCCAAGATACTCCGTCAACTTCGAAGGTCCTCGCAACGGAGAGAGAATAAGGCGCGAAGGTCATTGGTGCACGGTCCGGCGCGAAGTTTGCCTACTCCATCCCCCCCTGACTGCGCACCGGTTCTTCCCCCCCCGGGAATTAATGGTGAGGGGAATTGTGTTGAGCACGACTTCACCAAGACCTAAACGGATAGACATGAATCCCAGACGATCCTGTCGTCGCAACTTTGCATGGACTAGTCCTTAATCAACAACATTCTCGCCTGATTTTGAACTGTTCCGGCAACTTTTAGATTGACGATGTACTCGCCAGCCGGAAGTAAGCTTGGCACCCGCAATCTTGGCGACTTCGTTCGAATAAACGAACCAGGAAGATCCAAAGTGACCGGACCTATGATGGGTGGTGTGGTAGTTCCATCAGGCTTCACAACGTCCAGGAAAACGGACACATTTGAAATGACATCGTCGGTGTTATTTACTAGCGAGACGTCATAATTGAAGACTAAACCCTCCGGCGGAATGCGAACAGGTGAAGCGGGGCCTTCAATATCAACGCCGATGGTCGGGGCAAGTCGGTTGATGCGAATATCACAAGGATCGATCACGTCCCACACGACATAGGCGTTTCCAGCCTTATCAATCGCCGCATCGGTCTGACCACCACTCGAAGGAGTATTCATGCGTATTTCAGGGGACCAAGACACTCCGCCATCGCACGATGCCACTCCGAACACAGACCCCCTAGCGTAAGAGTACCCAGCAAAAAGATGCCCATTCGGAGTCGCAACAAACGAACAATCCTGGATGCCTGAGAAAGAAGTTAGCTGGGTGTCCTCGATCTCCCATGTGAAGCCGTAATCGATAGATCGATTAAAGAACAGCTTTTCACCGCCGGTTCGAAAATCACTCCAAAGGGCGAAAACTTCTCCTCTGTACCCGACCGCAAGCCCAGTAAGTCCAACAGAGTTAAGCGGTGGGTTTTTTTGGCTTATTCTCACGGGTTGAGCTAGCATAGTTTGACCGAAGTCCGTTGAGACATTCGCATACACGACGCCGTCTATATCACTGTGAGACCAGGCGGCGACAACATGCCCTGTTGGTGATGTTGCCAGTTTTCCGCCGCCGACGGGAAAACCACTATCCACACGGATTTCTCGCTGAAACGTCTCCCCAAAGTCATCAGAAGTAGCCAAGAATAGCTCATTGTCAGACGGTGTCGAATCGAAGCATCCATAAAGCACATAGACGTGCCCTAGATCGTCGGCTGATAGGCCCTGGAGAACTTCGAATGGTCCTGGATTGGAATCAACTCGAAGATCGCTCGCATTCCAGGAAACACCATTGTCATGAGATACATTAAGATAGATCCCATCATCACGCGAAGATGGTGAGTTTCCACCATTATCATCCCACGCCACGTAAACGGTCCCGGGTGGGCCGAATGAGAGTGCTGGACGGTTGCTGTCTTTTGAAAATGGCGGCGATGAGTCTAGTCGGACCGGAGTATTCCAAGTCGAGCCGTAATCATTCGAGACAATCGCATAGATATCCAACGGGTTACCAGCTTGACTGTAGACAACATAGACGTTGCCCGAGTCATCGCACTCTATAAGGCCTCTGAAAGGGCTGAAGGCAAGAGATCCGGAAAATGATTCTAAGAGAATATCAGGACCCCAGGTTTCGCCGAAATCTGATGACTTTCTCAGTTTTAACTCAGCGTCCACTTGGCCGATGATCGGCTCAGCATACGCTACGTAAACATTTCCACATGCATCAGTAGCAACAAGAGGCCATCCCGTTATAGAATCATGATTAACCGTGACTTCAGGATGCGGTCGAAAGTAATTCCCGGCGCTACTCGGATGCGACAACGCCAGACAACAAACGATTGGAACAATAAATATTGTTGTCACTCGATGACGTAGTGCGCTCACACGATTCATTTGTTGGTTCCTCCGATCACGTTCCTTTTACTTTCCTATTTACCAGGGGGATAAGCCATCGTAACCGGAGAAGATGCGGGCGTGAAAGTCCTTTTAGCAATCACACCACCATCTAGAGTCTCTCTGGGATGTGCCCACCATTGCTTGGTCGTGGAAGATAGTAGTGCTACATACGCCTCTTGAAATGAACAGGCGACAATCAAGCAGTGGTTCGTGTCCGCCCAAGGAGTTCCTCGGGGCCTACTCCTAATGTTTTAGGAGAAATTGCTTGAAGGGTGGGCCAAATACTCCTAATGTTTTAGGTGTTGTTGATCTTGTTCCTCGGAAAACTGGCGTGGGAGAACCATCATGCAGACGTTCATGGTCTCGTTGATGATGCTTTTGGTGAGTGGTGGTCTTGGGTCACCCAGAGGGGAGCGATGGCCCGGGCCGGATGAGAGGATCCAGTGTTGACCTCTTACTCTCGAGGTGTATGTCAGTCGCACCGCCCATCTATTTCATGTTGTCGATCAACGGGGAGAAGACAAGGCGCGAAGGTCATTGGTGACGGTCCGGCGCGAAGTTTGCCTACTCCATCTCCCCCTGGCCACGAACCGGTTTTTCCCCGAAGAAACCCCAAAATACCCGTCAACTTCGAAGGTCCTCGCAACGGGGAGAGGATAAGGCGCGAAGGTCATTGGGGCACGGTCCGGCGCGAAGTTTGCCTACCCCATCCCCCCCTGACTGGGCACCGGTTCTTCCCCCCCCAAAGAAGCCCCAAGAGAGCCCGTCGCCTTTGCCCGAGCAAGACTGATAATGCCCATGTGTATACGGCCCCCAGCGAGATGGTCTTGACTGCATCTTCACGCAGTGCGCGTTCTGTAAAAAAGTTTGAAGACCCGTTCAGAGGGCTCTCAAACTGACGGATTATTACAAGCCCCAGGCTCCCGTTCCGGAGCGTTGTAGGCCTGAGGCGGCACCTAGCCCGGACGATTCTCGCTCAAACTCATGAATCATCCGGGCTAGTGACAGCTCGCCAGTTACCTGACTCATGGCAATCGAAGCATCTATCTGCCTGGCCAGTTCAGCGGGCCTGCAACCCTACTGAGTTCGAGGCTCGATGGCTGGCTCGGCCGACAAAGAGCTACCCCTCAAAAGAATTTGCACAGACAGCCAAAGTATGTCAAACTAGGTGTATAAACACATAAACATATAAACACAAAGGAATATCCATGACCCGATGGAACCTATCCATCCAAGAGGAGACCGACCGCCTGGTGCGCGTCTTCCTCGCCCGAACGGGCCTGAAGAAGGGCGACCTGTCGGCCTTCGTGGAAGCCGCTTGCCGGGGCGAAGTGCTCCGCCGCACGGTGGCCGAGATCCAGAAACAGAACGCAGACCTCAGCGCTGAGGACGCCATGCGGCTGGCCAACGAAGCAGTGGCGGCAGCGCGTGCGACTCCTTCTTGACACCAACATCGTCGTCTCGGGGTTGCTCTCTCCCAAGGGCGCACCCGGGAGGCTTGTGCGTGCATGGCTGGACGGGCGGTACGACCTGATCACGTCGGAGGAACAGCTCGACGAGCTTCGCCGCGTGCTGGGCTATGAGCATCTGAAGCCACTGATCAACCCGGCCCAGGCGCGCGACTTTGTCGAGAACGTGAACGCGCTCGCGATCGTGGCCGTCGATCTGCCAACGCTCGACGTCTCGCCCGATCCAGACGACAACGTGATCCTTGCCACCGCCGTCGCCGGCGACGCTGAGGCGGTGGTGTCAGGAGACAAGGGTGACGTGCTATCACTCGGTGAGGTCGAAGGCATCCCGATCATCACCGCACGTCAGGCCGTCGAGCGCCTTGGGTTAGGAGAAGACTGACCTTTCTCCCCCCAACCCGCAATTGGACAACCGGCGTCGATCTATGGCATCGATGACGGATGTACGGAACACTCAAAGGAAGAACGCACGCCTCCACGCTCTCAATGCGATGGAAGGTCGTTTCCGGCCCATCGACTCCGAAGGAGTCGGGCCCGAGCAATCGACCGGGCCACAAGATGAAGTTCAGGCCGACGATACGACCGAGGTTCCGCCGCCGCTACGCGCGTCCGAAAGGCTGATCCCCCCCACCGAGATCCTGATCTGGCTCGCAGAACAGGCACTGGCGAACATCGCTGGCCCTTCTTCTCAAGCAGTGGTTCGTGTCCGCCCAAGGAGCTCCTCGGGGTCTACTCCTAATTTTTTAGGAGAAATTGCTTGAAGGATGGGCCAGACACTCCTAATGTTTTAGGTGTTGTTGATCTTGTTCCTCGGAAAACTGGCGTGGGAGAACCATCATGCAGACGTTCATGGTCTCGTTGATGATGCTTTTGATGAGTGGTGGTCTTGGTTCACCCAGAGGGGAGCGATGGCCCAGGCCGGATGAGAGAATCCAGTGCGGACCTCTTACTCTTGAAGTGTATGTCAGTCGCACCGCCCATCTATTTCATGTTGTCGATCAGATCTCAGCCTGGGACAACGCATGCCACGGACAGTATCGACGGAACATGAAGCTCTCCGAAAAGGACGAGGAGATGCTTGCCCGTCACTCCAAGATTCGCCAGTACAAGCGGTGGGGACAGGGCCTTGAAGAGACGTTCTACACTCCGCTTTCCCTATCAGATGCGCTCCGGGCGGGAAAGAAGGCCGGTCGTTTGACCGCCGAGGAGGCTCAGGTGTTTCTCGAGGTGTTGAAGCACTTTGCTCCTCGAGTCGAACAGCTCTTTTTGGAAAAGAAGGACATCCTCCATTCCTCCTTCAAGACTGTCGATCGAAAGACTTTGACCAAGGCCGCCAAGGAGCTTTCACATTTCACTGGCGTTCGTTCCCTCGTTGTCCCTGTCTTCCCTCTTGCAAGCCCTGAGCCGGGTGGTGGTGGAATGGATGGAGGGCGGCTTCGATGGGAGCTCGATTCGGAGAGAATCAACTTCTCGGTTCTCTTGCACGAGATTACCCACGGGTTCTTCATGCCCAGGAATGATCTTCTGGTTGAAGTCGTCAACAATACCGAGGGGCTCGATTTGACTCTGCTCGGGGAAGGGTTCGCCTACGCCATGGCGCCCGGTATCTACGACGGTGGCCTCGGGGATAATCTTTCCTACAACGTCACCAAGGATCGCAAGAACAAAGAAGCCTGGGAAGATGAGGGTTACGGGCGACAACGGATGTTCGCTCTTGGGCTTCGACCCCTCTTCCGTACCGCCCTCACCCAAAGCACCCTGCCCGAGTTTCTTCCCCGAGCTCGAGATGTGTTCCTCGCCTTGCGAGAGATCTATGAAGTTCAGCCCGAACCACCGAAATCAGACGGATCTTCCCCACCCAAACTTGTCATCGGCGGACCAGGAAATGACGCAGTTCGAGAGAGACTCCGGGGCTCCAGGTTCAGCATGTGGATCCGAAGCTTTAACCATCATGAAGTCAGCTACTCCGATTCCTGGAAAGAAGTCGGTGAGGGAGATTGGGTCGTGGTTTGCATCTCTGGCGATGACCGGGAGTCTTTTCCGGACTCGCTTTCGTGGATGTTGCCCCTTCCGCAGAAGGATATCTTCACGCGCATTCGGGCCGGGAAGACGGTGGCTGAAGAAAAGACGGATGGGGCCCGAGTTGTTCTTCTGGCGGCCCCGAACAGAGAGATGCTAGATGCCCTCATTTCAGCAACTCCTCTCCTGAATTTTTGAAATGCGGGCCTTCCAGCCCCCCCTGGCCGCCCCCCGTTGTTCTCTGGATCCCTGTCTCCCTTTTGGATACAATGCTCGATTAGCTCCGGAGACAATATGAGAGGTCGGGCATGGATACGCCCGTCGGGCTCGTTCGCACCCATGGAAGGGGATCTTTGATGAGTCGTTTCTTCATACCCAAGCTGAGTCTTTGTTTTCTCGTCGCGGTTTTTGTCACACCGGCCTTCTCGGAGTCCGTGAGTCTTAGCCCGGTGAAAGATACGTCTCTCTTCTCCAACGGAGATCTGGCCAACGGTTCGGGAAACCATATGTTGGTCGGACTGACCCAGGCCTTCGGTGTTCGTCGAGCTCTCGTGCAATACGATGTCGCGGGATCACTTCCCCCGGGCTCCATCATTACATCCGTCACTTTTCAGGCCCGGGTGAATCGCTCCCGGAATGCGGTTTCTCAGATTAACCTCCATCGCCTCACGTCTGATTGGGGTGAGGGGCCGACCGACGCAACCGGGGCGGAAGGGCAGGGCGCTGCCGCGCTTGCCGGAGATGCAACGTGGGCCCATCGAGTGTTTCCCACTGATTTTTGGACAACCCCCGGGGGCGACTTTTCTCCCACGGTTAGCGGCACCCGCAATGTGACCGGGAATACAACCTGGTCCTGGAGTTCAACTCCCCAGATGGTTGCCGATGTTCAGGGCTGGTTTGATGACCCGGCGAACAACTTTGGCTGGATCTTGATCGGAACGGAAACGGGAATCTTCAATGCAAAGCGAATGAACACCCGCGTTGCCGTCGTCGAGGCAAATCGTCCCCTCTTGAACGTGGAGTTCATTCCCGGTTGCGTTTATGGAAACGTCAATGAAAACGGAGTGGGTGGGATCGAAGATGTTCTCACCATCAATGGATCCGTCGGCACCGGTGCCGAACGTCGAGTCAGCGCAAACATCGGTGATCCGATTCAATTCGACCTGGTTGCCGCCAGTGGTGGACCCTCTGTTGCCGAGTACGTCCTCTGGGTTTGGCCGGGTGACTTGCGCAGTATTCTCGACTTGAATGTGAGCAGTGAACTCATCGGTTGCACGGTAAACCCGACGCCTTTTGACGGTGCGATGATGCAACAGCCCATCGTTTGCATTCACTCAGCCGGGGCCGATCCGATGTTCTGCGGAACATCTTCGATCCGAATGTCACCGGTGTCCGCACCATTTACGATCAATCGTATGGGTTTCAATAACGCCAAGTTGTTCACGCTACAGGGGATTCTTCAGGATTCTACCGTCACGAACGCGTTTGGATTCAGTGTCAGCAACGCGGTCATTCTTGATGTGAACTGATCCGCCTTCGCCCTTCGGGCTTCGGCGGACTATGTCCGCAGCGATGGAGAGTCGGGCTTCGCCAATGGAAGTTCGAGCTCAGAGCAACAAGAACCCGTTCGGAGATGGTTATCTCTTACCGGGTTTTCCTTTTTCCATCCAGAGTCCGGTGAGGTGCACCAGGGTCTCCACCGTCTTTTCCATGTTGTTGACTGAAACCCATTCCCGTTTGCTATGGAAATTGTGGGCGCCGGTGAAGATGTTGGGAGTAGGAAGCCCCATTGCGGTGAGCACAGCTCCGTCCGTGCCTCCCCGGATGACGTTCTTCTTGGCTTCGAGGCCCGACTTTGCCACGGCTTCAAGGGCCAGGTCTACGATTTGTGGGCTCTCATTCAGGCGGGGTTTCATGTTGCGGTAGTAGTGTTTGATTTCGATGTCGATCTTGGAACCCGGGTGGCTTTCCTCGATTTCCGTCGCCCATTTCCGCAACAGGCCTTGCTGCTCCACGAGACCGGATTCTTCAAAGTCACGCAAGATGACGTGAAGAACCGATGTCTCTTCTTCACTCACGAGGCGGTGGGGGTGGATGTAACCTTCCCTACCTTCGGTTGTTTCGGGTGAAAGCCTGTCTTTGGGGAACTTCTCGATGAACTCGGCCGTGAGCTTCATGCTGTTGATCATCTTACCCTTGGCGTAGCCCGGGTGGACATTTCTCCCGCGAATGGTGACGGTGGCGGAATCTGCGCAAAACGTCTCGTCTTCGATTTCGCCCACCGTACTTCCATCGATTGTATAGGCGGCTTCCGCTCCGAACTTCTGGATGTCAAAACAATCCGCCCCCTTCCCGATTTCTTCATCCGACGTAAAACCGATCTTGACCGGTCCGTGGAGGATTTCCGGTTGCCGAAGCAAGGTGCAACCGAGGGTCATGATCTCGGCAAGGCCCGCCTTGTTGTCGGCGCCGAGCAGGGTGGTTCCATCGGTGGTCACGATGGAGTGGCCGATGCAGTCGGCAAGTTCGGGGGTTTCTTTCGGAGAGACAACCTGGGTCTTGTCGTTGGGAAGAACGATGTCCTCACCCTGGTAGTTGTCATGAACGATGGGCGAGACGTTCTTCCCCGTGACCGCGGGAGATGTATCCACGTGGGCCACAAAACCAATTGCCGGTACCTTTCCTCGACGCGGGTGATCCTCCGGGAGATTCTCGGGGATGGTGGCGTACACATAGCCCCGCTCATCGAAAGAGACTTCGGAGGCGCCGATTTCAGAAAGCTCGGTCTCCAGCTTGCGAAGAAGGTCGAGTTGTTTGAGGCTAGAGGGACGGGTTGTCGACTCCTCGTCGGATTTGGTGTCAATTCGACAGTAGGAGAGAAATCGGTCCAACATTTCCTTGCGATCAATGCGGATGTCCACGAGAGCAATCTCCGTCTTCAGTCGGGTTGTTTGATGGTTACTTCGTTCAGGTTGTCCCGCAGGGTTTCAAGCCGCCTCTTGGCGATCTGGGCATGGGTGCCAAGAGATGTATTGGTTCCTGTGTCGACCATGAGCTGATCGAGAAGGTCAATGCGACTATCGAGGTCCGAGCGATACATGCGAAGCTCGCCATCAAACTCCCGATCCCTTCCCGCGGCCTGGTAGCTGGCAAGCCGGGCCTGACGGTCAACGATGGTGGGGTAGTCGGCCATTCCCGCCACCATGGCAGCTCGCTCCGACTCATCCATGCTTCGGTCAAGAAGCATGTCTCGCAGAGGCTGCATGATGGCTCCTCCGTGAGAAGACCCGAGAAGTCTCGCCTTCTTGTGGCGCTCCTGGGGGGCACTATGGAACCGGAAGGAGCTCATCATGGCGCTGACGGCGTCGACCTCTCCGGACGCGGCAAGTGCCCGCTCAGCTTCGCGAACGAGAATGTCGTTGGTTGATTCCCGGGCCAACCGAGCAAGACCCCGAATGGACTCTGCATTTGGATGTTCCCGAAGAGCACTCACGATCCACCTGGATGGTGCAAGCTGGGTGAAGTCCTCCGTACCCGTAGCGTCCGGACCGAGGAGGCGATAAGCGGCGGATTCTAGAGCCTCGGTGAAAAGAGGCGAGTCGGCATTTGAATGCTGAAGCATCCAGACCGCATACCCTGCCTGATGGACATCTTCTGCGTTCGACAGAAGCCCGGATAGAACGGAATGACTCTGGTTGGAGTCGATCCGGCGAAGAGCCTCCATCAGCGCCACCTTCAGATCGGGAACGATCTGCATCGAGTTTTCGACGATGGAAAGTCCTCCCCCGAAGGAGACGTTGTCCATGGAGGAAAGGAGTTCATCGATGGCGGGAACCGCCAGGTCTTTTTGCTCGGTGAGGCGCTGAATGGCAATGTTGATCTCTCGGGGGTCGGTGTCTTCGTTGAATCCCGAAAGATCTGCCAGGGCCTCCTGAATCGCCGTCAGAGATGCCTCAAGTGTCCAGCCAGGAATGGGGCCCATTTCCTGTTCTTCACCAGACTGACGGGCGTTTGCGGCATCTTCGAGGGCTGTTTTGGTCCTGGAGCGATCCGGCATCTGGGAGGATTGGACTTCTTCAACCGGCCCTTCTTGACCCGAATTTTCGGCCTGGGCCGGGTCTAATTCCGGAAGTTCACTGCTGACCTTTCCGAAGAAGATCACGCCGCCGACGAACCCCAGGGCCAACACGACGCCGACGGCCAGGACGACGAGAAGAACAGTGGATGAGCTTGATCCGCGCTCTCGGTTCCGTCCTGCGCTTAGCTCTTGGTCTTTCCGCATCAATGGATGTACTCCTTGGTTCCTCTTGTCCTCTTTGAGGGCTCGAAACGGGTTGAACTGCCGGTCGCGGGTGGCTCGTACGCCGGGCTTCAGGGTGCTGACGATTGAGGGGGCATTGTAGCAAAGGGATGTCCCTTCAGTTCTGATGGCCAAGTCATGATAGGCTCGTCCGCCCACCATGGAAACTAGACCCCCTTCAGGATCGAGTCCGGGGAAGACTCCGGATCGTGCGGAACTCGATTCCGGCACGGAAGAAACAAGGCCGTTCCTGCGGTCGGCACGGGTTGTCAGCCTGTGTACTTTGCTCTCGAGGGTCCTTGGCCTGGTCCGGGATGTCCTGATGGCTCGAGTCTTTGGCGCCGGCCTCATCATGGACGCCTTCGTCAACGCCTTTCTCCTCCCGAATCTACTTCGTCGCCTGGTGGGAGAAGGAGCCCTGAGCTCTGCGTTCGTGGCGGTTCTTGGCACTTTTCGCAAAGATGGTGACAGGTCAGCCGTCTCCGGGTTCATCAGCGCCGTCTTCACGTTTTCCACCTTCATATTGATGGGAATCACGTTGCTGGGTTTGCTGGTGATCCTCTTCTTCCCCTCGTCCATGTTCTTTGAGGGGCGGGATCTGGCGAAGATGAACCTGACCCTGGAACTGTCTCTCATCCTGTTCCCCTACGTCCTTTTCGTCTGCTTGCTGGCCCTCGTAACCGGGGTTCTGAACTCCTGGGGCCGGTTTGCCGCCCCGGCGATTGCCCCCGCCGTGCTGAATGTCTTCTGGGTGGGTGGAGTGGTGCTTGCCGTCTTCTTTCTTCCGGAGTCAGAGGGAGGGGAGTCGGCGGTCGCCCGGATCAAAGTTGTGGCCGCCGCGATCTTTGCCGGGGGGGTCTTCCAGCTCGTCATGCAAGCCCCGTCTTTGCAGAAACTGGGACTTCGAATCCGCCCGTCCTTCACCCTTCGAGGAAGCGGACTCGACCGGGTTCTCGCCATGGCCGTTCCCATTGTTGTCGGCCTTGCACCGACCCAGGTGAACGTCTTCTTTGATCGAGTGATTGCAGAGAATCTGGTCCCGGGGGATGGAGCGGTGTCGGCTCTCTTCTTCGGGAACCGTTTGATGCAATTTCCCCTCG
The DNA here is from genome assembly GCA_029260825.1 of Planctomycetota bacterium. Taxonomy (GTDB): domain Bacteria; phylum Planctomycetota; class JACOTG01; order JACOTG01; family JAJDCM01; genus JAJDCM01. The sequence goes on from JAJDCM010000404.1 coordinate 32,832, forward strand.
CTCTCGTGGGGATTGCCATGGGGACTGCTGTGTTCCCGCTTCTGTCATCTCTTGCGGCAAGAAACGAGAAGCTCGAGCTCAGGACAACCCTGGAAAAGGCCTGTCGCCTTACCTTCTTTTTCGCCGTACCCGCGGGGGTGGGGCTAGTGGTTCTTGGAAAGCCCATCGTCGACCTACTTTTCCAGCATGGCGAGTTCAACGACATTGCCGTGGGTAGAACGGCGAGCGTGGTCGTTGCCTATTCGTTCGGGATCCCTGCTTTCTGCGGCCTCCAGATCGTGACCCGCGGCCTCTACGCGGTGGGCCGGCCCGGAGTAGCAAGCCGGGCGGCGCTCTACGCCGTTGGATTCAACATCGGGCTGAACCTGATCCTGGTCTTTCCCTTCGGGGAGGCAGGCCTGGCTTTGTCCACCGCGATCACCTCAACGGCCCAGCTCTTCTATTCCTGGTCGCGTCTTTCCCGATTATCCGGGGGGCTTCGGGGGAAGCGAGTCTTGCGTTCCCTGTTCTTATCCCTTTTGTCGTCTGGTGTTATGGGTGGATCGTGTCTCCTTCTTTCCCTGGTTCTCCTGCCGACGGATTCGGACGCCGGGGTCATTCTTCGCTCTCTTGCTCTCCTCATGACCGTTGCTGTGGGCGGCTTGATCTACTTCATGATGGCTCACCTTCTGGCGGCCCCCGAGTCAGAGGAATTGCGAGAGGAGTGGCGAGGTGGCGGAGGACGACCATCTTGAAGTCGATCCCGAGGCGGGTTATCTTGGAGGGTTCGGGTCTTTTGGAAGATCTTCAGAAAATCCAGCGGACTCGAGAGCTTCGGGAAAAGAGGCGAACCTACTGTCTTAGCTTGACTTGCGGGTAGTTTTCGCCGATCGGGTGGCGTTTTCACCCAGGTCCTAGATTCCTTCCGTGAGAGCCTGATGGTGGACGACCTCTACAAGGAAATCCTGAATCTTCGGTCCAGCGGACAGCGGGCTGCCCTGGCCACGGTGGTGTCAACTCGTGGTTCTTCACCGGGGAAAACCGCGATGAAGCTTCTCATTCGTGAGGATGGCACCGCGGTCGGAACCGTTGGAGGAGGGTGTGTCGAGGCTGACGTCTATGACGCTGCGATCGAGGTGATGCGGGATGAAGAAGCTCGCTTTCTCGAGTTTTCTCTGACGGAAAAGGGCCTTCCTGGTGGAGGGCTCGTTTGTGGCGGAACGGTTCGTGTTTTTGTAGAGCCTATCGTGAACAAAACGCTTTTGCTTTTCGGAGCCGGACATGTGTCCCGCGCCTTGTCGCGTGTTGCGGCGGTGGCCGGTTTTTCGGTCATTGTGCTCGATGACCGGGAGTCATTCGCCAGTGAGGAACGATTTCCTGACGCGACCCGTGTCCAGGTCGTTCCGGATTTTGGTGATGTGCTGGATCATGTGCAACTGACTCAGGATACTTTTGGGGTCATTGTGACTCGAGGACATGATCACGACGAACTTGTCCTTCGGCAGGTTCTCGGAAAGCCGCTGGGTTACCTGGGAATGATCGGTAGTCGAGCCAAGATCAAGAAGCTGTTCGGTCAAATGGAGAAGGAAGGAATCGAGAAAGCCAACCTTGAATTTGTCCACGCCCCGATTGGCCTCGACATCGGCGCCCAAACTCCAGAAGAAATCGCCGTTGCGGTGGTCGCTGAAATGATCATGGTCAGGCGGATGGGAGAGGCGAAGGGTTCCGGTCGGATAGCCGGGTCACTTTGTCCGATGCGCGAACAGGAAGAACAGGTTTCGGAAAGTGCTCCGGCAAGATCCGGGGCGTCCGACGTGTAGTCATTTGTTTTTTTGAGGTCCGGAAAAGAAGGGGGCCTCGGGCTCAAGGAGTGCAAGATGAAAAGCAAAGTCGTGAAGGTGCTCGCGGGAAGCTTTCTCGCCGCGATGATTGTCGCGCCGGTAGCACGAGCCGATGATGACAGGATCTTCCTGTTGGATGGGTCCTCGATTCCTCCGGATGGTGCAAGCTGGTCCATCAACGTAACTAGCGAAGACTTCAAGAAGGTGGTCTATCGACAGTCCAATGCCAAGGCGGTGACCCAGCAGGCCGACTCTGCCAAGGTCCTCAAGATTGTCCGGGGAGATATCCCGAAAGACTGGACCGTTGCCGTTGACTTCCGGAACGAAGGGCTTCTTCCCGATGCGGCAGAGGCCTTTGTGAAGGCTTCCGGTCGATCAAGGCCCTACTGGATCAAGCAATACGGGCTCTTTGAAGCAGCTGAATGCTACTTTCTCGACCGTGACTGGAACAATGCGATTCAGGCCTATGAAAACCTGATTGCCAAGGTTCCGAACACCCGTTTCTTGCCCCAGTCGCTTCTTCGGATGTCCGAGTCTTACTTCAACGCAAAAGACATCGACAAGGCTCAGTCGGGAGTGCGTCGGCTGCGGTCGGAGGCGCGCGCCAAGGGTTTTGACAAGCGTTGGGACAACATGGCGAAGTTCTGGGAGATCCGCTGCCGGGAGACCAAGGATGACTGGCCCAAGGTCATCAGCGACTATGAGGGCCTCAAGCGGGAAGTGATCAATTCCGCGCCGCGGATTGCAAATATGTGTAGTCTTCGAATTGGCTATGGCTACATTCAACAGGGAAGCTTCACCCAGGCTCGTGAGTTCTATGGAAACATCGCAGCGGGTGCTAGCGATGATGAAGTCGAATCACTGGCCGGTGCTTATCTGGGTCTTGGCAACTGCTATCTCGCTGAGTCGGGAAGCAAGGCAGGCGATAAGCTGAAGAACGCCCGGGAGAACTACCTTCGAGTGATCTGTTCTTACTATGATGACCCCGAACTCTCGAGTCGGGTTCCTCCCGCAATTGTGGCCGAGAGTCTTTTCAAAGCCGGTCTTTGTTTTGAAATTCAGCGAGAGGAAAACCATCGCCGTCGTGCTTATTCTCTTTATCAAGAAGTTGTGAATGAGTTCAGTGGAACGGAATGGGCTGATCAGGCAAAGAAGCGTAGTCGGTAAGAAGAAAATCTGCTGATCTTTGTTTCAAAGAAGGCGATGGGCCAGGTCCATCGCCTTCTTTTTTTGGATTTGCCGGCTTCTCGTCAATGAGTTGTCCTCTGTGACCGTGACTTGATTCACGCCTCTCTTTCACTCCTCCTTTTCCTTCTTCCGTTCCCTCATCGATCTCTTCATATTTGTCCGTTGTCGTAACTCCCTCCACCTGAAGAGATGAGAAGTTCTCCGAGGATTTTCTTCCGCTCTTCTTCCAGAACACCGTGTAACCGCATTCGCTTTTGCCCGACTAACCATGGGCAGCGTTCCTTTTGTACGACTCGCGGAACGCAGGGGATCCAACCTTTAGGCCGGTGGCTTTGCTCCGTTCTTGCCCGGGGGGGTGTCGCGAGTTGAGCATCCAAAACCCCCAACAGGAGGCACGGGAATGGCGGAATCCTTGGCTTTTTCACCGGAGGAAGAGGAGGTGGTGGCGAAGGCTTGTTCGGGGGACCGAAGAGCTTTCGAAGATCTCCTTCAACAGTACTATCCGGCAATAACAAATTATATCCATCGTCGAATTAATGACTTTCACGAAGGGCAAGATCTCGTGCAGGAGACTTTTCTGCAGGTTCTCTGTTGCTTGGGGCAGCTACGAAGCAACGATCACTTTCCCCGGTGGATGTTCAAGATTGCATTTCATGTGACGGTGGATTGGCGTCGCACTCGGGGAAAGAGAAATGCCCAATCTGTCTCGATCGAGGCGTTCTCGGAAGAGGAGCTGGAATGGGCCACGGATGATCGTGAGGAGGAAGAAAGGAGGATTGCCAAGGTGGACGGAAACCTGGCTGTCGCAAGGGTGGTGAGGGAGGTCAGGGCTCTCCCGGATGATTACGGAGTGGTCCTGACGTTGCGATACCTGGAAGACCTTTCATGTCGGGAGATTGCCGCCGCCCTGGGTGTCACCGTGACCAACGTGAAGGTCAAGCTGTTTCGTGCGAGAAGGCTTCTCAAGCGACGTCTCCAGCCGTACGCCGAGGAGTTGACGGAGGCCGTTTGTCCCTGATGGGATCGGAAGAAAGAAGAAGGGCAAGAACCAAAGAAGGCGGGAGGAGAAATGCAATGAGAAGGTTTGGATGGTTGATGGGGGTCTGGGTGATCGTCTGTGTTTTCTTGTCACCGGGTGTTCATGCGGTTGAAGGGGAGGCCGGTTCTACTCCGGTGAAGAAAGAGCGAATCACCGGGAAGGAGGCCTTGAAGAAGGCGTACGCGGTACGTCGGCTGAGTTTCAACACGGAAGGGGACGAGAAGCGTTCTCGCATTCTGGATGCGATTGAGGCCTACAAATCAATCTTGACGTCCCATGCAGACGATCCGGCCACGGCCTCGACGGCCGCGCTTCGCGCCGCGGATCTCTGTCGGGGGATCAAGAAAACCGATGAGGCCTATCGCTTGTATGAGTCCGTGCTTCAGTACTCGGGAATCAAGAAGAATGGTGCCCGTGCATTGTCTGAAATGGCTCACATTCAGCGACGTGCGAGTCGCCTGGATGACGCTCTTGAGCTCTTTCGTCAGGTCGGGGATCGGTTTCCGGACGAGAGTAGCGAAGTCTCCAAGGGGCTCATGTGGATCGGGAAGATCCATGAGCAGCGTCGAGAGATCGATCTTGCAAGAAAAGCGTGGCGAGAGGCAATGACCCGATGCGAGGATCCGAAGAAGACTCTCGTGCAGATCTATGACTTGCTGGGTCAGAGTTTTCTTCAAACCAATGAGATTTCGGAGGCTCGTTTGACCGTGGATGAGTGCCGAAAGAGGTTTGATTCCTGTTTTGAATCCGACAAGAAGAAAGACAAGGATGTGGCAAGAGCTATCGAAAAGATGAAGAGCGCTACTCGGCTGAAGGAGCTCACCAAGAACGACCCCGAGACCTTACCCGAGAAGTCCGGGCTCATTCAGCCCGGGCCGCCCAAGGCTCCGGGGCCTTCCACCGGCCCTCCCAAGAAATAGTGTCGTGGCTCTTTGCGGGCGGGGTCCTATTTGCGGCATGGGTTACCGTACAAGCACAACTTGTGTCGCCCCCCTCAGATCCAATTCCTGGGTCCCGCCCGTTTTTCCCTGGGTCCTGTTCGTCGTCCGGCTCGTATTCAGTAGAAAGTTGTCCCATTTCATGAGACGGTTGAGTTTTGGGTGCGAACCCATTTCTACCTCTACTTGAGCTGTATGATGTCATCGTGCCAAAAGAGGGCACAAGGACTCTTCTGGGAAAGGATTCTCCAATGCGTTTTGAGACCGCGGCCATCCACGCCGGCCAGGAACCCGAGCCCCGTACCGGTGCGGTGGTGGTTCCGATTTTTCAGACTTCCACGTATGCTCAGCCGGAGGTCGGGAAGCATACGGGCTACGAATACTCTCGAACCCAGAATCCAACCCGTGAAGCGATGCAGGACTGCCTGGCTGCTCTTGAGGGGGGAAAGTACGGACTCGGGTTCGCCTCGGGGCTGGGAGCCACCACAACCACCATGTCTCTCCTCAAACAGGGAGATCACGTCATTTCGTCCGCTGACGTCTATGGCGGAACCTACCGGGTTTTCGAGAAAGTGTTTCGGGACTTTGGCCTCGATTTTACCTTCGTTGATTCCACCAATCTCGAAGAGGTCGAGGCGGCGAAGAAACCCAACACGAAGATGCTTTGGCTCGAAACACCAAGCAACCCGCTTCTCCAGATCACTGATTTGAAGAAGGCCGCGGAGATGAGCAAACAGAACGGCTGGACCCTGGTTGTCGACAACACATTTGCTTCGCCCTATCTCCAGAGGCCACTGGAGCATGGTGTGGACGTCGTGCTCCACTCAGCCACCAAGTTTCTTGGCGGTCATTCGGATGTGGTTCTGGGGGCCGTCGTCACCTCCAATGACGCGATCTATGAGCGTCTGTCGTTCTCACAAAATGCAATGGGTGCGGTCTGTGGTCCGTTCGACAGCTGGATCGTTCTGCGTGGTCTGAAGACCCTCGCCATTCGCATGGATCGCCATGTTGCCAACGCAGAAAAGGTCGTTTCCTGGCTTTCCGAGAATTCTCAGGTCACCAAGGTTCTCTATCCGGGGCTACCTTCGTTTCCCGGCCACGAGATTGCAAAGCGGCAAATGTCCGGCTTTGGATCCATGATTTCCTTCTATGTGGAGGGAGGAGAAGCCATGGCCAAGAAGATCTGTGCCAAGACCAAGGTCTTTACGCTTGCCGAGTCTCTGGGAGGTGTGGAATCTCTGATCGAGCACCCGGGGGCAATGACCCACGCGTCGATTCCCGAGGAGATTCGCTCGGCTCGAGGACTGGGTGACGACCTCGTTCGGCTCTCCGTGGGAATCGAGCACGTGGATGACCTGATCGATGATCTGGATCAGGCGTTCAGGAGCTAACGGCTTGACCTGGATCGGCGTCTGAGCCTGAAGTGGTCGGATTCGGCGCCTCGGTTGCAATACCGATGGCATCGTAGTGGAACCCGAGGTTCCTCATCTTGTCCGGGTCGTAAACGTTCCGACCGTCGAAGATGACCGGCTGCTTCAGCGTGTTCTTGATCACATCGAAGTCGGGTCGTGTATAGAGGCCCCATTCGGTGACGAGAAGGAGAGCGTCAGCCCCATCGAGCGCATCATAGTTCTTGGTGCAGAAGCGAACTCGATCCCCGAGGATGAGTCGGGCGTTGGGGATCGCTTCGGGGTCGTGAGCGTTGACCTTTGCCCCGGCCTCGAGCAGCTTTTCGATCAGAACGCATGCCGGCGCTTCGCGCATGTCATCTGTCTTGGGTTTGAAAGCGAGTCCCCAGATGGCAAAGGTACGGCCGGTAAGGTCCTGTCCGAAGTGATCGACCACCTTGTTGAACAGGATCGACTTTTGTTCCTCGTTGACGTTCTCGACAGCTTCTAGAATCTGGAATGGATATCCGGAATCCTTGGCGGTTTTCATCAGCGCTTTGATGTCTTTGGGGAAGCAGCTTCCACCGTAGCCGGTTCCCGGGAACAGGAACGGATAGCCGATACGAGCGTCGGAGCCAACTCCCTCACGAACTCGATTGACGTTGGCGCCCACCCGTTCACACACGCGAGCGACTTCGTTCATGAAGCTGATCCGGGTGGCCAGCATGGCATTGGCGGCGTATTTGGTGAGTTCAGCGCTCTCCGGGTCCATGATGATCATGGGTTTTCCGGTGCGAACAAACGGAGCGTAGAGCTCTTTCATGATTTCGGCAACACGAGGGTCGTCGGTACCGATGACGACTCGATCCGGTTTCATGAAGTCTTCGAGAGCAGCACCCTCCTTGAGGAACTCCGGATTGGAGACCACGTCGTAGGGGTGGCTCGTATATTGGGCGAGGACCGCCGCAACCTTTCGATTGGTGCCCACAGGGACCGTCGATTTGTTGACGATGATCTTGTAGCCTTCCATGGCTTGTCCGATCGCTTTTGCCACGGCAACCACGTGCTTGAGATCGGCGGACCCGTCTTCGTCCGGAGGGGTTCCCACGGCAATGAAGTTGATCAGGGAACTCTTGACGGCCCCGGCGACGTCGGTGGTGAATCGCAACCGATCTTCGGCGACGTTTCGGGCCACCAGGGTGTCCAGACCTGGTTCGTAGATGGGGATCTCGCCGGCGTTGAGCTTATCGATCTTCTCTTGAGCGATATCGACGCAGACAACTTCATTCCCGCCTTCGGCCAGACATGAGCCCAGGACGAGCCCCACATAGCCGGTTCCGATCACTGCAATCTTCATCGTGTTCTCTCCTCCGTCGATGTTCGGCGGAAGTTGAATGGCGCGGTGCATTGTCTCCGGGACCCGTCCCTGTGGGGACAGGTCCGTCGCAAGCCGCGACGGGTCTTCCAGTTGTTGCTAAAAACTATTCCAGTACGTTGTTTTCTGCTGGCACCTGAGTCGAACATAAGCAAAATGATGAGCGAGCGACGCTCATCAAGTTCCAGGCTGGCAAAGATGCCTGGTATGCGGGCGGGTAGCATAGTTGGTTTAATGCGCCTGGTTTACACCCAGGAGATCGGGGGTTCGAATCCCTCCCCGCCCATCATTTTCTTTGAATCCGGGTCCCTCAATTCGGGGCGAATGACCCAAATCCACTCATTTCACAGGTCTTCGCTTAGGTTCGACCACTCCGACCCGAAGGTTGATCCCTCAAAATTCTTTTTTGCAGGCCCCCAGCTGACAAATCTCCCAGCCACCTGGATTCCTTGCTATCAGGCGTAGAGACCTCGATATTCGGCAGCCTGAGTGACTCGTTGGATTGCCACGATGAACGCTGCCGTCCTCATCTCTACCTTGTACTTGTGTGAGGTCTCGAGAACGCTGTCAAAGGCATTGTCCATGAACCTCTTCAGATCCTGATTGACCCGTTCCTCGTCCCAGTAGTAGCCCATTCGGTTCTGGACCCACTCAAAATAGGAAACCGTGACTCCTCCTGCATTGCAAAGGATGTCAGGAATGATGAACGTTTTCTTGCGGGCGAGGATGTCGTCCGCCTCGATCGTGATGGGGCCGTTTGCGCATTCGGCGATCAGTTTGGCCTTGACCCGGGGTGCGTTGTATTTGGTGATCTGGTTCTCAAGGGCGGCAGGAATCAAGATCTCCACGTCAAGCTCGAAGATGTCCATGGGCTTTTTGAGCTTTTTGGCTCGACCCTTTTTTTCGAAACCAGCCAGGCTTCCGTTCTTCTTCACGTGCCCTTCTGCGGAGTGAGGATGAATTCCGGACTCATCGTAATAGGCCCCCGAGATGTCCGCGATGGCGACGATCTGGGCCCCGTGACGGTGAAGAAGCTGGGCCGCAAAGCCTCCCACATTCCCGAATCCCTGGATCGCGACCCGGCAGTCCTGGAGGTCAAGGCCAAGGTGTTTGCACGCCTTCTTCAGGGAAAAGAGCATTCCCATTGCGGTGGCTGACTCTCGCCCTTCAGAGCCTCCAAGGGCCTTTGGCTTACCGGTTATCACCGATGGCAGGAACTGCTTGTGCTGCATCGAAAAGGTGTCCATCATCCAGGACATGATGACTGCGTTGGTATTGACGTCCGGGGCGGGGACGTCTTTATCCGGACCAAAGATGTCCGAGAGCTCGCCGAAATAGCGACGAGTGAGCCGTTCGAGTTCCTGGTCGGAGAGCTCTCTTGGGTTCACCACGATCCCCCCCTTGCCACCTCCGAAGGGGATTCCGATGACGGCGCACTTGTAGGTCATCCAGAAGGCGAGTGCCTTGACCTCATCTTCATTGACATCGGGATGGAACCGGATCCCGCCCTTGGCCGGGCCCCGAACATAATTGTGCTGAACCCGATATCCTTTGAACATTCGAATGCTGCCGTCATCCATCCTGACGGGAAGGTTCACCTCGGTGACCCTTCTGGGCTCCTTGATGAGGACAATTTGGTTGTCCGTGAGCTTGAGGAGTTTCGCCGCTACATTGAATTGTTGTAGAGCGTTGTCGAAGGCGTTGATGGTTTGTTTGGTCACCGGAGATGCGAAGGGCCTTTTTTCCGTTTTCGACTTCTTCTTCCGGACGGGTGTTTTGACCTTACGAGTCACAGGATCTTTTGAGCCGGACTTGGTTTGTTTTCGTCCCGCTTTTCGACCAGCCTTCGCCATCCTTTGGGTCTCCATTGCGCTCGGGGTATTCCCCGAGGAGGGAGGAATTGAATCCTGGCACCTCCTGGCAGCTCGCCAGGGCCAAGATTCAGGAAAAAGGAAAAGGGCGAACAGTTACATTAGTCGGGGGAGAGAGTCAAGAGGAGAGATGGGAGAAGTCGAAGGGTTTTTGCCGGGGGGCGGTGCGGGTTCTATCCGTCCTGAGTCATTGGGGGCCATGTGGTTGGAGTGGATCGAAAATGCTCGTTGACAGTCGACTCTGTCGAAATTATAGTCACCGCTTCTTTTCCGGGGCCGAGCAGTAACGGGTCCTCGAAAGGATGATTTTTCTGCCCATGCGGGGGCGTAGCTCAATTGGTTAGAGTACCGGACTGTCGATCCGGTGGTTGAGGGTTCGAGTCCCTTCGCCCTCGCCATTTCCTTTCTCATCCCAGGTGCTTTTACCGCTAAAGCAAAGCTTTTGCCGTCAAAGGTTGGAGCGTTGCGCTTGTAGTTGTTGTCGGCACCATCGATCACCGTCACGTCTTCACTTCCGACAGGCGGCCCTCGCTCGTCCTGAAGTAACGAAGGACCTTTCCTTGACAGGCGAACGAAGGCGGAAGGCGGCCCCTGGTTCCGGCTCTTTTCGTATCGCGGAGAGATTCGGTTTCGTTGGGATAGCGTGGTCCGGTAAGGCTACTACTCGCCGACTCTCCGAAGGACTTCAGCTCTCAGAGATTGCGGTACGATTTGCCACTGCTGTCAAAACTTGACTTCTCTCGTTAGCGTTGTAACATTGTATAAACGAAAGAGGTTCCTCATGATCAAGAGAATCAAGAAAATTGGAAATGGCAATGCTCTCTTCCTCGATAAGGCCATCCTGGAGCTGATCGGGTTGGAGGATGGCGGCGAGGTTCAGCTCATCGTGAATGACGGGAAGATCACGATCGTTCCTGTGAACCCGAAGCCTGTCAGCACGGAGCGATTCGAATCCGCCCTCGAACGCGTCGTCAAGGAGCGGCGCGATGTCCTGCGGCGCCTCGCCGAGTGAAGACCACACCGACTTTCCTGTCGGTCGAACATCTCCTGCTCATCCATCTGCGCATGATCAGAGAGTTCGGTGGTGCCATCGAGATTCGAGACCGAGGTCTCTTGGAATCCGCCGTGATGATGCCGTCGGCTCAGTTCGACGGAGAGTTCCTGCATGACAGCGTAGCGGCCATGGGCGCCGCCTACCTCTTCCATTTGTGCAAGAACCATCCGTTTGTGGACGGCAACAAGCGAACCGCGCTGGCCACAGCCGAGATGTTCGTGTTGCTCAACGGATGGGAACTTCGGGCAACGAATCAACAGCTCGAGGAGCTCACGATCGGTGTGGCAGCGGGAGATCATTCGAAGGAGCATGTCCTGAACTTCTTTCGAGATCATGTGAAGCCAGCGTAGACGCGGAGCGTGGCGGTGAATCCTGTCGAAGGCCTCTCTTGCTCCCGACTCATGGAGTTATCAGAGAAACCACCGCATCGATGATCTCTGTTGCCATGATTTCGCATCCTGTCTTTGAAAAGTGACAGCAATCGTAATACAGAGTATCCGATACGTCTTCGAAGACGCGTGAGAGGTCAAGGAAGGTAATGTTGTGCTTCTCGAGTCGTGATCGTTCTCTTCTCAGGAGAGGATAGCCAATCCTGACCCCGGTGATCCAGCTCGAAGGCATGGTGGAGGTGCGTCGTTCTGATTCCGTAAGAGGCTTTGATCCCTTGTCGTGCAGGGTGGGCTGAAGAACATGAAGGTATTGGACCTCCCATTTCTCGCACAGACCCTTGATGGCCACGGATGAACGCCACCAGCTATCGACAGAGACTTTGATTCCGGACTCCAGACCGTGGCGGTAGGACGGGCCAATCGCGGGGCTTCTTTTGTCACCGAGTGATTCGGCCACGAATTTCTCGTAGGCGTTCGCGAACTTCAAACGGAGTCGAGCTACGGCTTTCTCGAGTGCGGTGCCAAGAATGGCGCTGTAGTTGAGCCCGTAGGAGAGGCCGAGACGGGCCAGAGACATTGCACGATTCTTGTGCTCCTCCGCGTCGTGCTTGATTCTCAGTGCGTCTCTTGTCTGGAATTGCTCATGAAGGGGCCCCCACAAGAAGAACGCCGGGTAGGTAGGAATGATTCCTTGCTTGGCGTTGTTGGCGCCGATTGCAACTTCATTGAATCCGTCGATGTTGATCACGAGGTCTGGCTTGTACCCGAGACTGAGAAGGTAGGCGAAGACATTGAGCTGTTGGGGCTGTTTGTAACCTGCGTGGGCATAGCTGAGGATGGTGACTTTGTCGATTTCGGGTACCTGGGTCCGTAGGGCTGCGGACACAAAATTCCGCATGTGGTTGTACCAGATGGCCCCCACGGATCCCCCAAGAACCAGCACCACAAAATCATTCTGATCGACGGGCCGTCTTCGAAAGTAGCGAAGAGTTCCGTGAAGATCGAACTTGTCTTCGAATCCGAAGAACGGATGCAGACTGGTCGATGCAGGAGAGCTGGGGGTGGTGGCGCCAGTCTCGTCAGAAGGGAGCTTCCAGGCTTCTCGAAAGTTTGCTTCGATCCGGTCACGGATCGCTTGAGGAGATGCAGGGCGCTTCTGCATGGCTAGGAAGAACCGGTACGATGTGTCTGACAAGACAAGGACGAGGAGAATCGAAAGAGATGTGTAGAGAAATTTCTTTTTCGTCGACATCGGACCCTTCTGGACTCTTCCCGCACGAAGTGCTGCAAATTCCAACTTGCATGAACTGATTTGCACAAGATCCCAGGCAGACGTACCCCGACATCGGCTGAGTCGAGAGGTCGGAGTGATCTATCGGCGGATGACAGAAGCAGTATCTGAACATACTGTTCTTTTGGATTCCGAGATAGTGCTGGAAATTGTCCTCAGTTCACTTTCTTTCCTCGTGTCTTACCGACCGGAGGAAACCCACAAGGATTGAGTACAATCGAGCGCCGGATTGAATAAGTATTTCCAAGAAAGTCATGAAAGTTTTGTGGCGGAGAGGAAGGAACGATCAATCCCGGTCGGGGAAGAATAAATATCAATGAGTTGTCTGGTCGTGGGTGCCTCAGGTTGCGGGCTCGCCGCCGATTCAGTAGGATTCCTCTCGAATCGAGGCCTTATCCGTAGCGGGCGGATATCCAGATTGACACCCACTTGGAGTCCGAACATTCCGCGGCATGAAGAAACGAACCGAACTCGCCGTTCTTTTTCTCTTTCTCCCTCTCGTTCTCTGGGTCGGTTATGGACCGTCTCTTGATGGCGATTTCTTGTGGGACGACGATGGGCATTTGACCCGCCCCGAATTACGAGGCGCCGAGGGTCTGTCGCAGATCTGGTTCGAGCCGGGCGCCACACAGCAGTATTATCCACTATTGCATACGGTGTTCTGGTGTCTAGGCAAGGTATTCCACGACGTTCCTATTGGATATCGGGTCATGAACCTGATCCTCCATGGAGTTTGCTGTTTCCTTGTTTTCTTGATCCTTTCTCGGCTCTCGTTCGAGGGAGCTCTCCTTGCCGCCGGTTTGTTTGCTCTTCATCCTGTTCACGTGGAATCAACGGCCTGGATCTCGGAGATGAAGAACACGCTTTCCGGAGTCTGGTATCTTCTGGCGATGCTCGCCTGGCTTCGGTTCGATCAAGATCGCCATCGTGGCTTGTGGGTCCTCTCGCTCTTTCTCTTCTTCCTGGCTCTTGCCACAAAGACCGTCACGGTGACTCTCCCCTGCGCTTTACTTCTCATCGTTTGGTGGAAGCGAGGGCGAGTCGAGCTTCGCCTGGACATCATGCACCTTCTCCCGTTCTTCATTCTGGGGGTCGTTGCTGGAATCCACACTGCCTGGGTCGAGACACACTTCATCGGGGCCTCGGGAACCGACTTCGAGCTCACTGTTTTGCAACGGGTGTTGCTTGCAGGGCGGGTGCCCTGGATGTCCATCTTTCATCTGGTTTGGCCCGTGCAACTGCCGTTCTTTGTCCAGAACCCGCCGCTAGATCCGAGTTCGGTGGTTGAGTGGTTTTTCCCGATCGCCACCCTCGCTGTTCCTTGGATGTTGTGGATGTTCCGTCGTCGGATGGGGCGAGGCCCTCTCGTTGCCTGGTTGTTCTTCGTGGGGACCCTTTTTCCTGCCCTGGGTTTTATCGACGTCTATCCGTTTCGTTATTCGTTCTTCGCGGATCATTTCCAGTACTTGGCGAGTCTGGGGATCCTGACTCTTGTTGCGGGAAGTGTTCAGCGAATCGGGTTTCTGCCGCCCGCCTATCGACCCGCCCTCGGGTTGGTGCTCCTTCTTCCCCTTCTACTCCTCAGTCGCAGCCGATCTCTGTTGTTCCAGGGAAACGAAACCCTTTGGCGTCACACGCTCGAACAGAACCCGACCAGTTTCATTGCCGCCAATCATCTCGGGATGATCGAGCGCTCGAGGGGGCAGTTGAACGCCGCGATTGAATTGTTTCGGACCGCGGCGGATCTCAAACCCGACCACGCCGAATCTCGGCTCAACCTCGGGACTTGCCTTCGGGATTTGAACCGGCCGGACGAGGCGATGCAGGTCTACGAGGATGTACTGGAGATTCATTCCGACTATCCTCCCGCCCTTGCCAACATCGGACAGCTTCACTTTGATGCTGGCCGCTTCGAGGAGTCGGTGACCGCGTGCAGGCGGGCTGTCCGCGGCAAACCGGAGCTGGTCGATGCATGGTTCAATTTGAGCGCTGGCCTTGCTCAGCTTGGCCGTTTCGAGGAAGCCATCAAGGCGTGCGACGGTGCTCTTGGCGGAGATTTTCGTTACGCGAGTACTCATCCGTCCCGGATCCATCGCCAGATTGGAGTCATCCATGTTCTGTCGGGTCAAGGAAGAGCCTCGATCCCGGCCTACGAGCGGGCCGTCGCTCTTGATCCTGATTTCGGGATGGCCTGGTTCGAACTCAGCGATCAGCTCGGGCGTGCGGGAAGGGGGGAGGAGGCGAAGGTGGCCGGACGAAGGGCATCGGAGCTTCTCAGGAGGTCGGAATAGAACTACTGTCGTAAGGTTACTGGCCCGCATTATTCATGAAGATCTCTCAGTCTTCGATGGTTGAGCCGAACCGACTCCATTGTCTCGTTTGAAACTCCGGCTTCGCTGGCAAGATCGGGCCAGAGATCAAGGCTCTCATCAACTTCTTCAAGAATCTCGTCCAGCTGGTTCTTTCGGCCTATTCGAAATCGCCGGGCCACGGCGTAGAGATCCTCAATCGTGAGGTCTTCGGTTTTTCCATTGATCGTCATCTGGTGCTGACGGGTCCACAGGCCGTTCGGATTGTAGCTGTAGGTGACATCAAAGGCAGGTGCTAGAGTCCAGCGACCCATTTGGTCCATCAGGAAGGCGATGTTCTTGGTGTGGTCGTCCTGGTTGCGAGCAAAGACGTTGAAGGCCATTCGTCGATAGAGCTGGGTGATGGCTGGATGACCCAGGCTCAGGTCATGAGCGACCTGCATCGCTTGCTCGTAGCTATAGGCTCCGGCTCGATTGAAATCCAGGTGAGCGATGGCACAGAGGGATTGAAGGAGGATTTTCCCGCCGCTGCCTGTGCGGTCGAATCGGCGAGTCATGAAATGGCTGCGTCCGTTCTCGTGATGAAGGCGACATTCGCTCATCTTGATCTTGGCCGCTAGCGCCATGCGGTGGTATGCGTACTCCGTCCTTCCGTAGCCTCCTGGATCTTCGAGTTCTTTGTCTCGATTGCCGGAAACACCGTCGAACTTGAGTAGCCAGTATCCAAAGCCAGGAGGGGCTTTCACCTGGCCGGTGCGGACCTCGTTCGTGTCTTCGTTCCAGGCAATCAGAGCCTTTGCCCGGGCGCCACCCGCGGAGGTTCCAACCTGAAGAATGTCCCGCATGGATTCGAGCTCTTCGTTGTCGGTCCCACCGATTCTGGTTGTGAGGGACTCCTTTTCGGAGAGAGCCTTGTTCGCGAGGTTGACGAGGGATGCGATTTCAACGGGAGTCGACTCGTTGCTCTTTCGTTCGAAGGCCGGCTTGAACTCGAGAGCACCCATACCCCGCTGTCCGATGTAGCAAAGTCGTTCAAGAGGAGTGAAGTCGGCCCGTCCCGATCGAATCAGCCATGTGTTGATCAGGATGTTTCCGAACCGGTCGGGTAGGGAGTCGGCAAGAGCTCCCGGTAGGCCGCGAAAAGAGGGACGGGAAAGTTCCGGAAAGGAATAGATGTTGGGGCCAAGTGGCATGACCAGGGGGGCGATTTGGATGCCGCTTGCTTGAAACTCTGGTGTGTATTCAAAGGATGCGATGGCCGTTGTCGGATCCCAGGAGACTGCCGCGATCGTTTTGCCCCAGAGCTCTACCTCGATCACATCGATGGACATCAGGATTCACCCCAGGTCCACGGAGTAGGGCCGGGGTCTTTGGGTGAGGGCTTCTTCTTGCTTCGGGCGCGGCGGCGCTCTTTCCCTTTCAGCTTGATGAGTTGAACAGGGCTGAGGGCTTTTTGGGGAAGGAACTGATCCAGGCGCGAGAGGAGTTTTAACCCTCTCAGGATGCTCACCAGAGTGGCCAGGGTCGTGACTTCGCCGTGCTCGGCCTTCTGGATGGTCCTTCTCGCGACCCCGGTCTTGTTGGCGAGGCCCTGCTGGGTGAGGTTCAGGTCGAGTCGTTCGCGTCGTAAGCGAATGCCGATCTCCCGGAGAATGCTTCCGTCGCTCATGTCTTGATAGTCCATTTGCCCATTATCGTACGCATAAACCAGTATATTTACTATAAAGCGCATAAAAGAGCGCATTGTTATGTGTCCACGTAAAGCGCATTTTAGAGCGCATATAAATGCTAATAGCCTTTTAAGCGTGAATAAATGCGCTTTATCCAGTCGGCTTCATTGTTGAGCTGGCGCCAGCGTTGCTCCGTTCTTTGACTCTCTTCTTTCACCAATGAGACGAATGACGACCGACCTCTCCTCGAGTAGGATGATCACGCATACTTCACCCTGAGGAGATTTCCACCGTGACGAAGATTTACACCCGGTTCGTTTTGGGTCTTGTTCTTGCCTGCCTTTCCTGCTCGACCGTATTGGGTCAGGAGACGGCTCTCCACGGACGCCTGGAGGAGCGGGATGGCCAGAGGATCCTTTTTCTTTGGGGAACTCCCTATGAGCGTGGATATGCGGAAGGATTTCTGCAGGCGGAGGCGATCCACGAGTGTTTTGTCGGGTACTTCCTCAGCGAGAAGCTTCTTCCGAGTCCGAAACTTTGGGACTTGATGGTGCTTCCCCTGGTAAAGAGCAGAGTTACGGTGCGAAAGAGAACGGCGGATCGGACTCGTGGAATCATTGCTGGCATGAACGCACGTCTTCCGGAAGAAGAGCGAGTGATCCAGAAGCTTGGCAGAGCTCTTGTCTCAGAAGACCTCTATGCTGCGATTGCGGCCGTTGACTGGATCGGTCAATTCTGCTCTTCCTTTGTTGCCTATCGAACCGCGATCTCGGAGGGAAGCGGTCCGCTCGTAGGACGTAATCTTGATTACTCTAGCTCCAAGGAGACCGTACGAAATACCCTGGTCAAAGTGGAAGCCGCGGATCCCGAAACCGGAACCCTCGCGTGGATTTCTTTTGGATGGCCAGGCATGCCGGGATGTATCACGGGTATTTCTGAGGCCAGAGTCTCGGTTGCCATTCATGATGTGCCAGCCAAAGCCCCCACGGAGGGACGGTTGACCCCAAGGCTTGATGCTCTGGGAGAATTGATCGAGACTCTCAAGCCCGGCCCAAACCTCGGAGATGAAGCGGCCAAGATTCTCGGTCGACATCAGTTTGCTTACGGTGCGAACGTCATGTTGGGCTGGCACCTGGAAGAGAGCCCGGGCGTTCGAGGTGCTGTTCTGGAAGTCGACACGAATGGCGCGATCACTTCGGGAGTAAGCGTGCGCTCCAACCCGGACACCGATTTCGTTATCTGCACGAATCACCACCGTCAGCGAAAAGAAAGCACCAACTGTGATCGTTATGAGGCACTAGAAAAGGGGTGTGAGCTAGCTGCGGGGCTGGATGCGGATCCTCTGGACTTTGACAATGCGTGGCGTCTTGTCAGCAAGGCCTCGGTTGGGATGACCATCTATCGCAATCTCTTTGATCTGGAGTCAGGACGTATTCGATTCCAGCGTCGGCAGAAACCTTTTGGACGCTGGGGCCCGGTTCTTGAGTATGACCTGGAGGACCTTCTTTCCGAGTGTTCAGACTCGCCCCACTAGCAGCAGTCCGTTGATAAAGTGCTTTTTGCCGAGGACAAGTCATTTCGGTTCAGATCAAGAAGCCGGAACGGACTCGAATTTGTTGATTCTTGTGCTTTTCGGCGACGCAGAGCTGGGCCGAAAGGGCTGTCCTCGGCGAAAT
>JAJDCM010000405.1 GCA_029260825.1 Planctomycetota bacterium
CTGAATCTTCAAGAAAGTCTGGGTGTTCCGATCGGCCTCATCGAAACGGCCTGGGGAGGAACTCTATCCGAAGCCTGGACCGATCCTGAGACCCTGAGGGAAGGCGACTATCCCAAAATCGCCGGGTCGCTGGATACCGCAGCCAAAACCTGGACCGGCTGGGAAAAAGCGGCCGAGCAGTACCCAGGTCTCATGCAAAGCTGGGCTCAAGATGTTCGGAAACACGATCCCGGCTTTTCGAACAACTCGACGCCCTGGGCAGAAAAAGACTTCAAAGACTCCTCCTGGAAGACCAGCCAGGTTCCTGCACTGTTCAGAGAAATGGGTCTTGGAGATTTTGATGGAACCGTGTGGATGAGACGAGAAATTCATCTCTCCCCGTCCTGGAAAGGCCAGGACCTGGTGTTGAACCTGGGTCCGATCGATGACCTCGACATGACCTGGTTCAATGGAGTCCTTCTCGGATCCCATGAGGGTTCAAATTCCTGGACCACCATCCGGAAGTATCCGGTGCCGGGAAGAATCGTACAGGAAGGAAGCAACATCATTACCGTTCGTGTCCACGACACAGGCGGACTTGGCGGCCTCCGCGCAAAACCGGAAGACATTCATCTGGCCGTCAAAGGCGAACCCTCCCGGCGCCACTCACTATCAGGTATCTGGCGCTACCATGTGGGGGCCTCTCAAGAAGACCTGCCCGATAGACCCGCCTCCCCGAACTTTCCTCATCAGCACACGCCCTCCGCTCTTTATCATGGGATGATCACCCCCCTTCTTTCCTACAAGATTCGGGGTGCCATCTGGTACCAAGGGGAATCGAATGCCGGACGAGCTCATCAATACCGCTCCCTCTTTCCCGACCTGATTCGAAGCTGGCGAAAAAACTTCGACCAGGGAGATTTCCCCTTTTACTTCGTTCAACTTGCACCCTACCGGTACAACCACCGATCTGTTTCTCATGAAATTCGAGAAGCCCAGTTCATGGCCCTTTCCGTACCGAACACGGGCATGGTAGTGACTCTCGACATCGGGAACCCCAAAGACATTCATCCCCGGAACAAGGTCGACGTAGGCCGCCGTCTAGCACTCTGGGCAAGAGCCAAAGACTACGGAGAAAAAGATCTCGTCCATTCAGGGCCCCTCTATCAATCCATGAAGATCGAGGGAAGCCGAATTCGCCTCGAGTTTGACCACACCGGCTCTGGCCTCTCCACGAGAGATGGGAATCCACCCGGTCATCTCGAGATTGCCGGCGCTGATGGAAGATTTATCCCCGCAACGGGATCCATCGAGGGACACGTACTCTACGTATCGAGTTCGAAGGTCCATCATCCGGTCTCCGCTCGCTACGGGTGGTCCAATGATGCAGAGCCAAACCTGCAAAACAAGGAAGGTCTCCCGGCGACCTCGTTTCGAACCGACACCAGCGACCCGGTCACCGCGATGGCAAGCCACCCCCTGCCCCATGCCTACACCATTCCCATCGTTGATCTTGATCAACAGGAACATCGCCAGGTTGTGGTCGACAAGGATAACAAACTCTACCTTGGGCATCCCACGACCCATCTTCTTGAGGATGGCAAGACGATGATCGCCGTCTATCCCACCGGCCATGGCAAAGGGCGCATCATCATGAAAAAGAGCAAGGATGCCGGCTTGACATGGGGTCCCAGGCTTCCCGTTCCAGGCAGCTTTACAACGAGCCAGGAAGTACCGACCTTGTTCCCCATCGTCAGTCCCGAAGGAAAGAAGAGACTCATTCTCTTCTCCGGTCTCTATCCCATCAGGCGCTCCCTCTCCGATGACGACGGTCAAACATGGACGGAGCTCGAGCCCATCGGACCGTTTGGAGGGATTGTTGCCATGGCGGATCTTGTAGCCCTGAAGGACGGCTCCCACATGGCGCTCTTTCACGATGACGGTCGATTCATTCAAAAAGAGCCCATCCAGGATACTCATATGGTTCTCTACAAAACCATCACCCGGGATGGTGGGCTAACCTTCGAGGAACCGGTCTCGATTTGTTCCCGGGAAGACTCCGGCCTTTGCGAACCAGGGGCCATCCGGTCTCCGGACGGAAAACAAATCGCGCTTCTTCTTCGAGAAAACTATCGAAAATACAACTCGATGATCATCTTCAGTGACGACGAAGGGAAGACATGGTCCAGGCCCCGAGAACTTCCGGCGTCTCTCACCGGCGATCGACATCAGCTTCTCTATTCCCCGGACGGTCGGCTGGTGGCATCCTTTCGAGATACCACCCACATTTCGCCCACAAAAGGTGATTGGGTAGGATGGGTCGGAACCTACGAAGACCTGGTCCGTGGCGACGAGGGTCAATATCGGATTCGCTTCAAAGACAACCACGTGCGATCCGACTGCGCCTATCCGGCCCTCGAACTTCTTGCGGATGGGACTTTCGTTGCCACAACCTACGGTCACTGGGAAAAGGACCACCCGCCCTACATCTTGAGCGTTCGCTTCAAACTCTCTGAACTCGATGAGCAATTGACCGAACAAGCGAGATAAAAAATCGGCATCGATGCGGAGAAGCCTCACTTGCTTTCCTTGGCAAGGGTCCTCCGCTTTTCAACATCCAAAAAGACTCCTGTTTCAGGATGAGAGAACGACTCGAGCGCACCCACCAGATCCGCAAGCAAGTCGTGGTACCACTGATCTTCTGGATTCTCAAAATTGAACTTTCTGTGCTCCCCTGTCACGGGAGTTCCCAGTTCTCTCAACTGACTCAGCTTCTCTCGATGGTCCTCGAGACGGCCGAGAATCTCGCGCCCATCTTCGAGCCAACGTTCATAACGAGTGACAAGACGCGGGTGAGCTGGCCAGAGAGATTC
Organism: Planctomycetota bacterium; assembly: GCA_029260825.1. GTDB lineage: Bacteria > Planctomycetota > JACOTG01 > JACOTG01 > JAJDCM01 > JAJDCM01. The sequence continues at coordinate 2,853 of JAJDCM010000405.1, forward strand.
GGCCTCGCTGATCAACTCTCCCAGCCTTTTCTGATCCGACAAACGAAGGACCATCTCTCGCTGCAGGCTGGCTTCCTCTTCAACCCTGGCGGCTTGATGCATGGCTCTCATGTGGGAATCTTCCGCCACCATCCGTTGCTTCATGGCGATGTGTCGCTGCATGTTTGCCTGATGGTAGAACCCAAAAACAACAAGAAGAAGAACGGTAGCCACGGCCAAACCGCCGCCGATAAAAAAGATCCCCACCCGATACCGACGAAGATACTTCACCGTGCGATGGATCTTGCCCGACGAACGAGCCAACACAGGCTCATCCGAAAGATAACGATCTATATCTTGTGCAAAGTGGACGGCGGAGTCATACCGGCGCCCTCGGTCCTTCTCGAGAGCCTTCATCACGATCCAGTCAAGATCACCGTGGACGATCTTCCCAAGGATCTTGGGCTCTGAACGTCGTTGCTCGGCGACGTTTCCGAGCTTCGAGCCCAGCGTCTGCAAACGAGTGCTAGCAGTCCGTTGATAAAGTGCTTTTTGCCGAGGACAAGTCATTTCGGTTCAGATCAAGAAGCCGGAACGGACTCGAATTTGTTGATTCTTGTGCTTTTCGGCGACGCAGAGCTGGGCCGAAAGGGCTGTCCTCGGCGAAAT
>JAJDCM010000406.1 GCA_029260825.1 Planctomycetota bacterium
TCGACCCAGCTCTGCGTCGCCGAAAAGCACAAGAATCAACAAATTCGAGTCCATTCCGGCTCCTTGATCTGAGCCGAAATGACTCGCCCTTGACGAAAAGCACTTTATCAACGGACTGCGCCGGTAAGTGGGGGGCGTTTCCCGAAGACTGAGTTCGGGGTGGCTTGAAATTGTCCGGCCTCACCCGATATTCAATTCGGGCCTGGATGAGCCCCGATCCCCGTTCTCACCATCCTGAGGTTGAACCTTCGCACCGTGATCGTGGCTGTTTTGGTCTCCGTCAACACTCAAAATAACGTTGTAGGAGCTCCTCGAGACTTTGCTTGCTCTTTTATGGCGATTCCCATACATTGTCTTGGCCTTCGATGAAGTTTGTGCAGCTACGTTTGGAGATTTTGTTACGGAGAGATTCTTTGTGCCCCTGGGGCCACAGGAATTTCGAATGGGCCAGTCGAACGTTTGAAGGGGTGCACAATCAAGACAGCTTGATCCTGGACCCTCCAGGGGTGATTCGCTTGCGCCGGGAGATTGGCGAGCGAGATTTTGAACCAGGATCCAAGAAAAAAGTGCTGAAGAAGGACACCAATTACCACTATAAGTAAAGTTAAGCGTCTATCTCATATGTGCTTATGGTCCCGGAAAGGAGATCAGGTGATCTTACGCGATCTGAGGCGTAGGGCGCTCATCTTTGGTGCCGTGTTGTTGATCGTCGTCGGTTCTGGCGCGAACGCAACCTCTCCATCGGATGAGTTGAATCCTCTCACGAACCTCAAGAGAAATGCGATCCAATTCCTGGATGGGCTGAGCGAGCGAATCAGCTCTGCCATTCGGGAGACCCTCTCTCTGATGGGAGGAGTGTGCGAGGTCGATGCGGCCGCCCCCACGTCCCGGGCCCATCCGAGCCCGCGTCAGGCATTGCCGTTCTCTTTCGTGAGAAACCAAGGTCAGTGGGATCAGTCCGTGTTCTTTCGGGGCGAGCGCGGGGGGCAGCGTGTAGTCGTCGAGCAAGACCGCATTACCCTCCAGATGACCATGGATCGGTCCGAAAATTCGGTCACCCTTTGCAATGTCGCACTGGACTTCGTTGGATCTTCTGCTGATACGACACCCATCGGAGTGGATGAGCAAAGTGGTAAGTACAATTATCTTCGCGGATCCCGCAGCAAGAACTGGCAAAGCCAGGTTCCCGGATTCGCCCGAATCGTTTTCCCGGATATGTACCCGGGCGTGGACGTACACCTGCGAGAGAGCCAGGGACACACCGGGGGGGATAACCTCGGAAGTCTTGAATATGACCTGGTTCTTGATCCCCAGGCTGATCTGGACCAGGTGATTGTGAAATTCCAAGGTGTGGAATCTGCCCGCATCGAAACGAACGGAGATCTGATCTTTCAGACCGCTGCGGGCGAGTTGCGCCAACCGCGTCCCTGCACCTGGTATGAGACGGCATCAGGGGGGCGTGAGCTCGTCGAGTGCAACTTCCGATTGCTTGATGAGAATCACTTTGGATTCACCATACCCGGACGCGATGAGTCCATGAAGGTGGTCATTGATCCCGGTTTGATCTGGTCCACCTACGTGGGCGGCGCCGATGATGAGCAGTGTCAAGATCTCGTCCTCACCGAAAGTGGAGCAGTGATCCTCGTGGGCGAAACGGATTCTCCCGATTTCCCGACGACTCCCGGAGTCATTACCAATACGTTCATGGGGCAATCGGATATCACGGTCACCTGTTTACATGCCGATGGGACCGGACTTTTCTTCTCCACTCTGGTGGGAGGGGCTCGCCGAGACAGCGCAATGGTCGTTGCCCTGTCTTCAACCGATGAAATCGTCATTGCGGGAGAAACGAACTCCGATGACTTTCCCTTGACTGCAGGAGCTCTCGACACCGTCCGTGGCGAAAACGAAGGCTTCGTTGCCGTCTTGAGTCCGGATGGCTCAAATGTCAACTACGCCACATTCATCGGTGGAACCGACGATGACCGGATCCTCGGGATGGCGATCAACAATACGGGTGACATCTACGTCGCTGGCGAAACATACGCATCTGACTTTCCTGTTTCGGCGGGAGTTGTTGATGATACGTTCAACGAGGGAACGGATGTTTTTGTCGCCCGGATCAGTCCAGATGGGAATGGTGTTTCCGACCTCATCTTTTCGACTTTCCTGGGTGGGGCAGGATATGAGCTGGCCAATTCCCTTGCCCTGGACGTCGCGGGCCGACCGGTCATCGTGGGAACGACTTTCTCCAACACGTTTACGACGACTCCCGGGGCCTATGAAACGAGCTACAGTGGAAAGGGTGATGGTTTCCTGACGATCTTGAACACGACGGGAACGACCATCGACTATTCCACCCTTATTTCCAGCAGTGGTAACGACCAGGCTGAAAGAGTTGCATTGCACCCCTCGGGGGATTTGATCGTTGCCGGAACCACATCGGGAAGTGATTTTCCAACGACCGCAGGCGTGTATCAGCCAGCCATGTCTGGCTCCAGCGACACATTTGTGTTGCGGATGGATCCTCAGGGATCCGGCATCGGTGATCTGATCTGGTCTTCGTTTCTTGGCGGAGGCTACGTTGAATACGTGTACGACCTTGCTCTTGATTCGGCGGGAAATATCAACGTTGGTGGGCAGACCCGTTCCGTGAATTTCCCCACGACTCCGGATGCAATCGAGCCCGATGACTTTTTCGAATGGGATGGTTTCGTCAGCCGTCTGAGTGAGGACGGAACCCAGTTGCTCTACTCGACGATGGTCGGAAGCGACGGTTGGGACGTGGTCTGCGCGATTGCCGTGGATGGGCTTGAATCGGTTTATGTTTCCGGCCAGACAACACCATCTCCCAATTTCTCGACGACGCCCGGGGTTCACAGTCAAACCCGAGCCGGCGGTGTGTATGAGATCTATACCCGTCTGATTGCCGTTGAACAAACCGTAAGCCTTCAACTCACTCCCCAGAACAATTCGGCGGCTCCCGGTCAGAAGATCTTCTTTGACATCACGGCCCAAAACAACACCCAGAGTTTCCAGCTCGTGGAGGCGGTGTTGAATCTCTACAACCCGGATGGGAGTCCCTTCCCCGATAACCCGTTTCTCGGTCCCAAAGTCAAAAATCTCCCGGGTGGGCTTGATGCCGGACGCCTGGGCCGATATCGGGTCCCGGTGACGGCCTTGCCTGGTTTTTACACCCTCCGGGGCGAAGTGACTCAGGCGGGTCATGTTGTGAGTGTTTCGAGCTTTGTCTTTGAAGTGACGCAATGAGAGATCCTGTCATGCGCATCCAATCTATGATTCTTCTGCTGGTGTCGGTGGTCCTGACCTTGGTTGCTCCTCTTCGAGCTGATGAGGCCCAGCGGATCGGAGGGCCTCCCAATATCGTTTTCGTCCTGACGGATGATCAGCGGTGGGACATGACCGGCCACTCGGGAAATCCACTCATCCAGACTCCCAATCTCGATCTACTCGCGTCCCAGGGGATGTTGCTCACGAACTTCTACACCGCCGCACCCCTCTGCTCCCCCAGCCGGGCCTCCATCATCTCGGGGTTGTATCCCCACCAGGTCGGGAACGGGATCCTCAACAATGCTCCCTGGACGGACGTTGCCGATTCGGTGCCGACCATGGCGAGTCATTTGAATGACGCTGGCTACACCACGTGCTACGTCGGAAAAACACATATGGGTGGTGACCCCAGGACGTGGGGATTTCAAGACACCCCGCTCTGGTTGCGAAAGGCGGCAAGTGAGCATGATTCGCCTCGCCTCATCGCCAATGGACGGGAAAAGCGATTCAAGGACCAGAACATCACTTCGCTTTTCGTTCGTGCCAGTATCGACTTTATTACGAAGCGTGGTACGAACGGCAATCCGTTCTTCCTCTTCTTGTCCACGACGACTCCCCACGGACCTGATTGTCCCAGCTGCCAGGTGACCTATCCGTACGCGCTTGCGGATATCCAGGCCAATCTTCCTCCGGGTCTGCCGCCGGGGGATCCTCTGGTTTTGTTTGCGTGGGAAGACTATTACTCAAAGATCACCCAGCTCGATAACGAGATGGGAAAGCTGATGGACGCGCTCGACGTGAACGGGCTGGCATCGAACACGTACTTTGTCTTTACTTCGGACCACGGTCTGACCATGAGTCAGTTCGAGGCGCCTGCCAAGGGAACCTGGTACGACGAATCGGTCAAGGTGCCTTGCATCGTTCGCGGTCCGGGAATCGCTCCTGGATCAGTCTTCACCGGGCCAGGTGTCAGCGTGGACTTTCTTCCCACGTTTCTGGAGATTGCCGGAGTTTCGATTCCGGCCAATCTTGAGGGAGCCAGTCTCCTTCCTGCTTTGACCGGCAGCACGCCGCTGCGCACAATGGCCTACAGTGAGGTTGATGGAGCGCAGCACGATCACTGGCATATGGTGAGAAGCTTTTCAGGGACTTCAACGGGCTACAAGTACGTTTTTCAGGTCAATACGGGAGATGAATACCTGTACAACCTGAATACTGATCCGTTCGAACAGCACAACCTTGTAGCGACCGGTCCTCCGCCGGGTGTTCTCTCCCAGATGGTCCAGAACTACTTCGACTGGCTGATTGCTACTCCCTAGCCCGGACTGCTAGTCGATCCTCGGGTTCTGTCCGGGAGCGCCGACGCAGGTCAGTTGATTGCCGGCCCGGATGAGGAAGGCGCCAGGAACGACGGCAATGCCGTGGATGGTATTGCTCATGGCAAGAGTGTTCTCGGCGAGAACCTCGGGCTCTTTCCCGGATGCCGCCATCACGGTTGTTAGCCCATCTTTGTTAAAAAAGTAGATGTGGTTACCGGCAGCAACCGGACTCGCCCAGCAGGAGGCCCCGATCCTCTGCTGCCAGAGAAGATCTCCCGTTGCGAGGTCAAGACACCGAGCCACCCCGGCCTTGCTCACCGCGTAGACCCTTCCTTCATGGATGAGAGGGGATCCAAAGCTAGTCAGGGCATGGGGAGATCTCCAGGCGACATGGCTCTGGGTGACGTCACCGCTACCCCCTCGCTTGATGGCCAGATTCGAGCCGGCTTCAGAAGATCCGATCATCACTATTTCCATCGTCGTGGTGGGAGATGGAACCGTGTTCCCCTCGAGACCCTCCACGAACCAAAGAAGCCGGCCGGTCTGAAGGTCGTATTCCTGAACAATTCCCTTCGAGCTCACCACAATTCGGGATGACCCGTCTTCGCCGAAGGTCAGAGCCGGCGTACTCCAGGAGACGCGGGGATCTCGGTCGACCTTCCAGCGGTTCTTTCCGGTCTTGCAATCCAGGGCGGCCAGGTAGGAAGGGCCCTCATGGTCGACAAGGAGAACCAATGTGTCTTCATGGCGAACCGGGGAGGATGCAAGACCGTGATTCCCCTTGATCTCGCCGTACTCAGAAACAAGATGGCGGCTCCAGGAGAGATCACCTTTGTGGGTGAGTGCAAAGAGATCTCCGGTTTCAAAGAGCGCGTAGATGTTCTTGGAGTCGACCGCTGGAGTGGGAGCTGCCCGGCTTACATACTTTGTGTTCTTGATCCGCTGAGTCCCTTCGAACTCTTTGACCCAGAGGTTCGCTCCCGTTGAGACATCGAAAGCATGAACGAATAAGCGCTCCTTGTACTCTCCGGAAACAGAAGTCACAAAAACCATCTTCCCCCAGACCACCGGACTCGATTGGCCATAGCCCGGAAGATCGACGGACCAGGGGACGTTCCCTTCTTCCGACCAACGCAGAGGAAGATTGGGTTCCTGGGTCGTGCTTTCTCCATTGCCGCGAAAGCCGGTCCACTCATGGTGTGGCTCGGGTTGATCGGATGGTTCTGCTCCGTGTTCCCGGGGTAGAAGGGAGATCCGCTCGATGTCGTCCAGATGGCCAAGCTCCATGGAGGCACCAGCAACGAAGATCAACTCATGATTTCCGCGGGGAAGTAGTCGGTGAAAGAAGCGTGGAGTGTTGAGGTGGTAGCCCGCGTGCTCCCATTCCTTGGAGTCGCTCTCGAGCTTCAAAACGACCCCATCTCCTCCGTTGGCGTAGACCGTGCCGTTGACCCCGAATGCGGAGACGCCGAATCCCATGATGCTATCGGGCATGGGAAGATCGGGAGCCTGGGTCCACTGTCCGGAGTTCAGGTCAAGGACGTCGACCTTTTTTGAGACGCCCCCTTCTTCGAGGATTCCTCCCATGACGTAGAGCTTGCCTGGAACGGTCGCAAGGGCAAGGGCTCTTCGGCGAAACGGTGGGGGCGGGAGTTCTTTCCATTGGAGGGGATTCTCCGAGAGATCGGCAACCCAGGCGGTCTTGGCCCAGGACTCACCTTCGGATGACAAATTCCAGCCTCCGGCAACGTAGAGCTTCCCGTCGAGCACCGCAGCATCATGAGAAGAGCGTGCATCGGGAAGTGGGGTGAGGTTCTCCCAGGAATTCTTCGATGGGTTGTAGCGGGTCACGCTCGCGGTCGAGTGAAGATCCTCTTCCTCCTTGGGACGATTTCTTGCCTCCATGCCACCGATGCGGTAGATGCTGCCGCCGTTGGCGACGACGGCCAGGCCCTGGAGGCGCTGGTCATCGGCAAGCTTCTCCCATTCTGAGTCGTTGCCAAGGTCGAGTCGCCAGAAGCCCTTGGCCAGATTCTCCGTGGAATGCTGGTGAGATGTGCCCACGTGCCCACCATAGACGTAAAGGTGGTCTCCGCTCACCGCGGCTCCGAAGCTTGCGATGGCCTCGGGAAGGGGAGGGTAGTCCGTTTCCTCGGCGGCGATATCCGGAAGGAGCACACGAGCTTTCGTGATCGACTCGCAGGAGATGAGGGTGACACACAACAGAAGGGGAAGGCATCGTATCAATGAGTTCATGATCTGTTTCCTCTGACGGTTTCGTCCTGACACAGGCCCAGATTCACCACCGGGATAAAGGTCAGTATCAAAAACGTAAGGAGGAAGAGCAAGCTCCCTTCAAAGGTTTCATGGTTTGGAGTCGAAACCTCTGTCTACTTCGAAGATATGCTCTCGATCTGGGCAGCGGCATCCGGGAGTTCAGCCGAGGAGGCTTCGATTTGAATGACTCCGGCGATTCGTTCGGCTTGAAGGAGGATGGTCGCGATGCCTGCCTCCGCCTTGATCGCGTCAGGGCCGATGATTTTGCCGGGTCCCTTGACCTTGAACCGAATGATCCGGTTATCGTCCGGGAGGAGGGTCTTGTTCTCATCCACCACCCGTGCATGGACAAAGATGGTGTCGGCTCCGTCCGCGGTGAGGTCCCTGTTGTTCAGGGAGAAGGAGAGGTCGAGGGCTTTTTCGGCAAGGGGAGTTCTTCTTGTCGAGCGGGCCACAACCTCCTTTCCTTGGTAACCCCGGGCCGTGATCTCGCCTTTTTCCCACTTGATGTCAGGAAACGTGAAGGGGGGGAAGGCCATGTTGCGACAGTTCCCTCCGTCCCATGAATTGCCTCCGCTCGTTCGAATATCGTAACGATCGTGGTTGCTATACCGGGTGTCAAGTCCGAGATCCGCCGTCTGCCGGGCGATCGGCTTGTTGTTGATGAGAAGTTCGACTTCGTCACAGTTGGAAAAGACCACCACTTTGGTGGGCTTAGGGCGTTGGGTCCAGTTCGTCGCCAGGTGAACCATCGGTCCATTCTCGATGAGGGGATGTTCGAGGGATGGATCCCTTTGGCTCTGGTAGAAATAGAAAGCGGGCTTTTCGAGCCGGAAGATGTTGCAGATTCCGCTTGCTACGAGATTGTCAGAGGAACTTCCAATGAACTTCTTGTCGTTGTTGAAGAATTGCCAGCCCGGTACGGGGGATACGACGAGAAGACCTAGTTCGTCGCAGGCATCCAGAACCGATGGATCTTGAGGGTAGTGACCCAGGCGAACGAAGTTGTGTCCCGAATTTCGAATCTTCCAGAGATCCCGGTACTGTGCGTTACTGGATATGGCGTTCCCGAGATACGGATACTCTTGATGTCGATTTGTGCCGACGAGGCGTGTTGGAACCCCGTTGAGTTTGAAACCTTCCTCACGGCTAAAGGAGAGGCTGCGAATCCCGAGCCGGGTTTCTTGATCGTCTTGAGCCTTGCCGTCACTGACGATCCTGGTGCGAAGTGTGTAGAGAGATGGTTGGTCAGGAGACCAGAGCCTGGGTCGTTCCACCACGATGTATTGCAGCTGGGTCGTGTCTTCGCCCGGGGCAAGAGAAAACGGCGACGAACCGAAGCTTGCCACCGGAGTGATGGCGGGTGGCGGTGGCCATAGCTCCTGAAGAAGGGTGCAGGTTCGCCTGGAATCTCCATCATTTTGAATGTGGGTCTTGACCTCAAGAGTCGCCTGGGAAGATGAAACCTGGGAATAGGAGACGAAGATACCGCCTCCTCCCTCGGTTCCCGCGTGAACCGCATCCGTGATGTAAACCGGGTGAGTTTTGATGAGCGTGACGGATCGATAGATACCACTATGGTACCAGTCGTCGAGTCCTCGAAGTGGTTTTCCCGGCAAAACATAGGGTGCGTCTCGGTTATCAAGTTTGACGGTGATGGTATTCGGTCGTTCGAACCGCACGAGACCGGTCATGTCCACGATGAATGGAGTGTATCCCCCCGTGTGCCTGGTGAGATGTTTGTCGTTCAGCCACACATCAGCCGTATGCATGGCGCCTTCGAATCGGAGGAAGAACTTCTGACCATGATCTTTGGAATCGAGGGAGAAGTCTTTCCGGTAGAAGCAGATTCCCTGCCACGGGTCCTTGATGATCAGAGGTTCAAGGAAAGCGGTGTGGGGGAGGGCAACTTCCGTCCAGCTTTCCCTGGCGACGAGGGAAAGTTGCTCCTGAAGGGTCGTCCCCGTCTCGGTATCCGGGGCCGATGGCGAGGCTTGTTCCCGTGATTCTTTGGATTCGGGAGCTCGAACGAAATACCAGCCGTGGTTGAAGTTGACGGTCTTTCGTGTCGTCTGGGACTGGACCGGAGGGCAAAGGATGAAGAGCAGGCCCAGGAGGGTCAAAGGAAGGTATTTTTGGATCATGATTCTCGGGTTATATCGGCCAGCTGATGGGCCAACCTTTTGCCCCGTGACCGCCAGCGGAGGAAGCTCAGGTCCTGAACCGGTTTGGCGCCTGGCTATCTTGCGTTTTCTCGTTGTCGTGGTACTCTCCCCTTTAGGGGAGGAGGCTTGTTTGCGAACGTAACTCTCATTGAGGAAAGACATTGAGCCAAGAGTCTTACTCCTGTCCAAAGAACCGGGCCGACGTTATCGATGCCTATTTTCTGGAGCATCGAGCCAAACTCATCGATCTTGCGGCGTTCCTCGATCGGGTTGACAGGGCGAAGCCCGAGTCCGAGGAGGCGGACTGCCGCATGGTGGCCATGAAAAAGGCACTCCAGGTTCTTCTTGCCCCGGGGCCGTTTCGTGCGCGCCGAGTCCAGGAAGTTTTCAGTGATTATGGCCGGGATCTCCCGGATTCGACGGAAGGCATGAAAGGTGCTATCGGGGCGCCCACGGGGGAAAAAGCGTGAGGTACATCGATCCCCATATTCACATGGTTTCCCGGAGCACCGATGACTATCAACGCATGGCGTTGGCCGGCTGTATTGCGGTGACCGAACCCGCTTTCTGGGCGGGCTACGATCGTTCATCGGCTCAAGGCTTCTTTGACTATTTTCGATTGCTGACCGAAGTTGAGCCCAGGCGGGCGGCCCAGTATGGAATCCAACATTTTACCTGGCTCTGTATCAATCCGAAGGAAGCTGACGATCCCGGCTTTGCCCGGGAGGTCATCAAGATCATTCCCGAATTCTTGAAATGCCCTACGGTTCTTGGAATCGGAGAGATCGGCCTCAACAAGAACACAAAAAATGAGCTCACGATTCTCGAGGAGCAGATCGAACTTGCGGCCAATCATGATCAGTTGATTCTGGTGCACACCCCTCATCTGGAAGACAAGCGCAAGGGAACGCTCTTGATCATGGATGCACTGCAAAACCAGGGGCAGATCGACCCGGGGAGAGTGCTCATTGATCACGTCGAAGAGCATACCGTCGAGCTTGTTCTGGATCGAGGGTTCTGGGCCGGTATGACTCTTTATCCGGATACGAAGTGTACTCCGCAAAGAGCAGCCGACATCATCGAGGTTTACGGAAACGAGCGCATCTGGATGAATTCGGCCGGTGATTGGGGTCCGAGTGATCCACTGGCCGTGCCCAAAGCCAGGCTCGAAATGACAAGGCGAGGACATTCTTCGGCGTCTATCGACAAGGTGACCCTTGAGAATCCGCAGGACTTCCTTTCCCAATCTCCGAGGTTTCAGCTGACGGAGTCACCATGAGCGCAGTTCGATGGATCAAGACCTTGGTTCTGCTCGCCCTTTGCCTCTCTTGTTCTGGCACTTTGTTACTTGCTCAGGAGGAGAAGAAGGCAGAGGCGGAAGCGGAAAAACCCGACATCGAGTTCGAGACTCCGACCCATGATTTTGGGCGAGCCGAATCAGGTTCGGTCCTTGAGTATGTCTTTACCTTCAAGAACACCGGCACAGGCACTCTCCGGATCGAGAAAATCACGAGCAAGTGTGGATGCTTCGTCGCCGAATCTTTTGACAGAGTCGTTGAGCCGGGAGAGTCCGGGAAGATTCCCGTCCGTTTCGAGACCCGTCGGTTTCGTGGGAAAGTGAGTAAACCCATGTTTGCTTCCACGAACGTCCCGGAAAAGAAGATGGTGAAGTTTTTCATGGAGGGGGAGATCTATGATGCGATCGCGATCGAGCCCAAGAGTGCGTCCTTTGGCGCGTCCCTGACGAACACCCAGGAGTCGAAATACATCACTCTGACGAACAACCTCGAAGAAAAGATTGAGATCAAGAGCGTCAAATTGATTGGAGATGGGTTTGGGGTCAAGCTCCAGGTGCACGAACCGGGGAGGCGTTTTGTTCTGGAGGTGAGTACCTCTCCTCCCCTGGTCTACGGTGTTAATCGGGCGTCGATCGAGGTCGTGACGAACGCGAAGAAGTACTCAAAGCTGGAGATCCTTGCGGCAGCCTACGTTCCTCCTCCGATCATGGTGACTCCGTCATCCGTTCAGCTGGCGCCGGTTTCCCGGAGCAAAATTCGACGTACGGCTTTTGTTCGCCATTCCATGGCCCGGCCGTTTGAGGTTCTGGATGTTCGAATCCTGGGAGCTGAAGCAGGCCTGGAGACCCCGGTTGCTCCTCGCGAGTCCAAGAAGGTTGCAAACGGACTGCTTACCGAAACTGCGGGGGGTCTTTCCGTTCGCGTTATTCGAGATAAGGATGAAAAGCGGGGTTATCGCCTCGTTGTAGATGTTCCGAGGGATTATCCTCTGGGAAAAGAGGGGCTTTCCATCGTGATTGATACGAATTCCGCCGAGTATCCAAAGATATCCGTTCCCATCAAACGGGCCCGAGTCGTCCGGAAGTTGACGGATCGTGAATACGCCGAGGCCCAGCTCGATCGAGACCTGGAGCGTGAAGAACGAATGGCCATGAAGCGGGCGAATCGACGAGCCTTGCGGAAGCAAGAAGCTGCCAGTGAGAAGAAGAAGAAGGGGTCGGGAAAGTGAGCCTTTGATCGGTTGACGCCCAATTGAGCCCAATTCGGTGCTTTTTCCCGATCCAAAAAGAAAAGATGACAAGCCTCGTCGTCGCTTTTTCCGATCGTATACTAGTGGTGCTTCAGAAGTCCCGTACATGATTTTCGGGCCCTTGACGTCGATATCCGCTCAAACAAAGTCACATTCCCCAAAAGGATCCCGGTCCACCCATGCGAACGAGCCAACAGATTCGCCAGGAGTTCATGGACTTCTTCACCAAGAAGCTTGAACACCAGTTTGTCCCATCTTCCCTCGTCGTCCCTCACGATGATCCCACTCTCCTTTTTACCAATGCGGGGATGAACCAGTTCAAGGATGTGTTTCTTGCAACCGGTTCCCGGGATTATCGTCGTGCCGTCAACTCCCAGAAGTGCATCCGAGCCGGGGGAAAGCACAACGACCTTGAAGACGTCGGAAAAGACACCTATCACCACACGTTCTTTGAGATGCTGGGGAACTGGTCGTTCGGTGATTACTTCAAGAAGGAAGCCATTGCCTGGGCTTGGGAGTTGTTGACTGAAGTTTGGGGACTCGATAAGAGTCGCCTTCATGCCACTGTTTTTTCCGGAGACGAGGGAGACGGGTTGAAGCCGGACGAAGAGGCGGCTCAGATCTGGCGGACCGTCACGGATATTGACCCCGAGAACATCCACCTTTGCGGCAAAAAAGACAACTTCTGGGAAATGGGGGACAGCGGTCCTTGCGGGCCGTGCAGTGAAATCCACGTTGACCTCACCGAAGACGGCTCAGGGGGGAGCCTGGTCAACGCGGATGACGCCAGGGTCATCGAGATCTGGAATCTTGTCTTCATTCAATTCAATCGTGGTCTGGATGGAAAGCTCTCTCCTCTACCCGCGCAACACGTTGATACCGGCATGGGCTTTGAGCGGATCACCGCCGTCTTGCAGGGAAAGAAATCCAACTACGACACGGATGTCTTTCTTCCTCTTTTCAAAGCGATCCAGGAGGTTTCCGGTGTTCGTGAATACGGAAGCGATCTCACGGATAAGATTGATGTCGCGTATCGCGTCATCGCCGATCACATCCGTTGTTTGACTTTTGCTCTGACGGATGGAGCGGTACCCAGCAATGAAGGTCGCGGCTATGTCCTTCGCCGAATTCTTCGACGGGCGGTGCGGCATGGACGCCAGACTCTGGGAGTCGCAGAACCTTTCCTTCACAAGCTGATCCCGTCGGTTGTTGCTGCCATGTCCGATGCTTTTCCGGAACTCAAGGAAGATCCCCAGGCTGTTGCGGCGTTGATTCTCGACGAAGAAGAATCCTTCGGTCGCACTCTGGATCGGGGAATTCAACTCTTCGAGGAGGCGGCCATCCGTGAAAAAGAAAGCGGTCGAGTCTCGGCTCGGGACGCGTTCATGCTGCATGACACTTTCGGCTTCCCCCTTGATCTCACCGAAGTGATGGCGGAGGAGCGTGGAATGTCGGTGGATGTGGCGGGTTTTGAGGGATTGATGGAGGACGCTCGTCAGAAGGCGAGGGGCGTCGGTTCCGGGGAAGTGAATCTGACCGGCCTCCTCGTTTCGGCGGTGCAAAAAAGCGATCTTCAATCCGAGTTCCAGGGCTACGAGAACTCACGGCAGAAGAGCGTGGTCAGTGCAGTCTTCCGGTTGAGTGAATCAGGGTCATCGAGGATCGCTTCGGGAGCAGAGGGAGATTGGCTCGCTGTTGTGACGGAGATAACGCCTTTCTACGCCGAGGCGGGCGGTCAGGTTGGCGACACGGGTTTTTTGCACTTTGACCGGGGAGTCTTTCGCTGCGAAGGGACTCATAAAGTCGGTGATGTCATCTTTCATGTCGGTCGAATGGAATCCGGTTTGGCCGAGGAGGGGAGTGCGGTCGATCTTCAGGTCGATGAGAAGCGGCGGGATCAGATCCGAGCGAACCACACGGGAACCCACCTTTTGAATCTGGCTCTTCGAGATCTTGTCAATCAAAAGACCCAGCAGAAGGGCTCCCTTGTTGATGATGAAAAGCTGCGATTTGACTTCTCGAATCCGTCGGGTTTGACTCGGGAACAAGTTGCCGAAATCGAGAGCAAGGTCAACGCCGACATCGCCGCGGATCTTGAGGTTCACGGGGGCGTGGGTGACATCCAAACGGCTCGAAACATCAACGGACTCCGAGCGGTTTTTGGAGAAAAGTATCCCGATCGAGTGAGAATCGTTTCGATCGGAGCTCCGGTGGAGGAGCTTCTTTCCAATCCCGAGAACGAGGAGTGGGCTCCTTTTTCGATTGAATTCTGTGGTGGGATTCACCTCTCTCGGACGAGTGAAGCCAAGAGGTTCATCGTCGTGCAAGAGGAAGCGGTTGCGAAGGGCGTGCGGCGAATCCTTGCATTTACCGGGGGACGGGCGGAAGAGATCTCAAGAAAAGGGGAGTCATTACTCGCTCGCCTCTCCGCTTTGATGAAGGAGACCGGTGAGCCGCTGGTACAGGGCTTGACGCTTCTCAGTCAGGAACTCAACGAGACAACTCTTCCCGCGGTGGTGAGTGCCCGGGTTCGGGAAGGCGTTGCCGAACTTCATAAGACGGTCAAGAAGGCGAAGAAGGAAAAGAGCAAGGGAGCGGCCTCGGATGTTGTCGAGAAGGCTCAAGCCATAGCCGACGGAATCGAAGGGATGGTAGCCGTTGCGACTCTCGAGGGGGCCGACGCTGGACTTCTCCGGACGGCCATGGATGTCATCCGGCAGAAGAAGCCGGATGTAGCGCTTCTTCTGGGAGGATCGTCCGAAGACAAATGTTCGTTCGTCGCAGCTGTTCCCAAGGAGCTCATCGATCGGGGATTGAAGGCCGGAGATTGGGTTCGAGAAGTTGCCAAGATTGCTGGCGGAGGCGGAGGGGGACGACCCGATATGGCTCAGGCTGGAGGCAAAGACCCTTCGAAGCTTGAGGAAGCGCTGGAGAAGGGCCGAGAATATGCCGCAGGAAAGATGTAGGTAGGAGCTGGAAGGTTACTCCACCGGGTACGGGCCTTCCGAGAACTCCTGGGCGTGGTAGCGCTTGATACCGACTTCCTGAGTGAGCTGGCTCCGTGGGTCATTTCCGTCCTGGAGCAGCTTCAAGATTTCAGCAAAGTCATACCTGGGAGTCCAGCCGAGTTCGGTGCGCGCTTTTTCGTTGACGTAGACCCTGTCGATGCCGGGAAACATCGTCCAGTTCCTGGATTCGTATTCTTCGACGTAGCCGGGGTAAATCCGCCTTACGACCGCCGGTGCATCTTTCCGTAGGTCGCAAAGATCGTCCTTCGTGAACGGGGTCGTTGCGCTGATGATGTACCGCCCAAACCCAAGGTCTTCCGCTCGATCCATCGCGATCTGGTGAGCACTTACAACGTCGGAAAGCTCGACCCGGCGATGAAGGAATTCGTTCGTCTTGGCGTTGCCGTCTTCATAGGAGTCTCGAGTCTCTTTTCGATCATCTTCCTCCGGGAAGAAGCGGGACGTTCGCAAGATGAGGCAGGGGAGCCCATGGTGCAGGTGGAAAAGCTGGCAAAGGTTTTCAGCGGCGGCTTTCGTCACTCCGTAGATGTTCTTGGGGATCGGAGCTACTTCCTCGGTAATCCAGGCCGCGGGAGAATCGGGAGGAGGAATGAGTGCCCGACCGAATACGCTCGTCGTACTGGTAAAGATGAATGAGGTTACCCTGTTCTTGATGGACTCCTCGAGGAGATTGAGAGTTCCGGTGATGTTCGTATCGACAAACTCCTGGCGGGTATGGGTCACCACATGGGGCTTGTGAAGGGTCGCGGTGTGCAGAACGACATCGACTCCATCCATGCACCTTTCCGTGACGTCACGGTTGCTAATCGTGTCAACGATGTCGGTGACGCTGGACGAGATGATGTCAACGCCAGTTGTCTGATGCCCGCTTCTGCGCATTGTCCGTACGAGGGCTTCGCCGAGATGTCCGGAACTTCCAGTGACGAGGACCTTCATTCAGCATCTCCTCCGGTTCTTCAGTTCATGGTGACCGTGGTGAGGAGTCAGTTTCCCACTCGAACTTCGATGGTCTGTCCGACTTCGTCAAGGATTCGCCGGAGTTCATCATAATTCTCATGTCCCATGCGGATCCAGGCGTTGGCCATGTAGCCACCTTCGACGGGCTGGGTCAAAGAGCCGGCCGGGGGGAGGTGGCAGTCGAGAATCGAATCGCCGAACCTCTCCTGAATTGTTGAGAGCCCCTCGTATCCGGCAATCGTTCCGTCACCTTGTGGTCGGAGGGAGATGAGTCCGGCCGCGAGTCGCCGGGATGCCTTTTTCTCCGTGCCTCCGTGGACGATCGCCTTTGCCCACTCATCATAGAGATCCAGGTCATTGGCGACGCCGTAGAGATCCCAGAACCTGACACCGGGGGGACGGCATCCGATTTCCGAAAATCGAAGGCCCTTGGGACCGAAGAACCATTCCATGTGAGTCGCACTCGTCCAGATTCCAAGAGTTTCGATCACTTTTTGACCCATTTCTTTGACTTCGTCATATCCTGCTTCCGACATGCGATTGGTGGCAATGATCTGGGGCGAGATCCAGCGGGCGCGCATGGCCTCGAGGACATTGGGGTAGTAGTGTGAAACAAAGTCATGGACGACTCGACCCTCGATGCAGATCGTGTCGTAAAAACCCTCGTGCCCTTCGACGAATTCCTCGACTGCCGTCGGAGCTCCGGCGGAAACGCCGGTAGTCTCGATGATCTGGGCCAGCTCCTCGTCGTTTCCCGCCCGATAGGTTCCGGCGGATCCAGCCGCATCGCGAGGCTTGAGAATGACCGGATAACCGACCTTGGAAACGAAGGCTCGCACTTCCGATTCGGACGATGCCCCCGTGGACTCGGCGCAGGGGACTCCGGCTTCCCGAAGCGCCTCCTTCATGGCCGGTTTGTCCCGACAGAGGTACGCGGTGCGTTCGGTTGTTCCTGGAATGTTGCACGTCGCTCTTACCTTGGCGACGGGAAGGATGTGTGCTTCTACCGTTGTTTCCAGGCGGTCGACCCATTCCCGGGCCTGGATGCGCCTGACCGCACCTTCCAGTGCTCCTTCGTTTGTCACACTCGGAACCGATTCAAAACCCGCCAGTCCCGAGATCAGATCGGAGTCCATCATCTCCGGCGGTTTCTCGCTGATGGCGCTGACTCGAGCGCCGGTTCTGAGGAGAGATCGGACGAACTGACCCTGATTCCTGGGAAAGGAGGGTTCGACGAAGATGACATGCATGATGATTTCCCCGAGGGTTGGAGCGTTTTTCGTTTCGTGATTATTTTGCCAGAAGCCCGACAGGCCCACCAGCGCAAAAGAAGCTCCTTGGCCCTGGATGAAGGGTGGTCTGGGGAGTTATGATGGTGTTCCGTCCCCCCCCGTGAGGAGCCCGCGTATGTTTCGTACCCCAGTTCTTTCCCTGCTCTTTGTCGCCGTTGTGGCCTGTTCGACGGTTTTGTGCCAGCCTGCGATGACCAATACCGGACTCATCCGATCGTCTGCATATCGAGAGGGCGAGACTCAAGACGCCCTTGCTTTGTTGATGGTCCAGGAAACCACAACGACAGGCGACCTCAACGGAAACGGTCTTCTCGGGGATATCATTCCCCATGTTTTTGACCCGGAGCAGGGTTTTCCGGTCTCTCTTGGAATTGCTGCGCGGGAGGGGAGGGTCAGTCCTGATGGTCTGGTGATCTCGCTCATGATTTCGGAATTCACGGATGGGGTGGATTTGAACGGGGACGGCGATCTTATCGACTCGGTTGCCCATGTGCTTGATCGACGAACGTCGGATGGCATCTTGAACCTGGGGATTGCGGTCAATGCGGCTCCGATCATCGTCGGGGAGCAACTTCTTTGCGTGGTCGATGAAGACGGCCAGGGACGAACCGACCTCAATCAGGATCAAGACAGGCTCGATCATATCCTGCATGTCTATGACGTGCCGACGAAGACCCTCACCAATCTGCGAGTGTTTGTCTTCGAGCTTGAGCCTAGATTTTCCCTCGTGTCCCCGGGGGCGCCGATTCCGATCATGGTGCGGGAGGATGGTCGTGACCTCAATGGAGATCGAGACGGGAACGACCAGGTGCTTCACCTGTTCGATGGTGCACTCTTCAATGTTCGGCTTGCAGTCGACCGAGTTTTTTCTTCCCCGTTATTCATCATTGCCACGGTGATGGAAGGAAGGCAGGGAAACCAGGACCTCAATGGAGATGGGGATACTCAAGATCACCTTCTCTACTTCATCGACAAGGGAGACCCTGCTCAGGCCATCAATCTGGGTGTTTCCTATGGATTCGGGGATCCTCCCATCTTTACCGAGCAAGCCATCTACTTTCCGGTCGCTGAATCCATGGAGGAGCAGGATCTCAACGGAGATGGCGACTTCCTTGATCTGGGGGTGCTGCATTTTGATCCATCGTCAGGAGCCATTCAGAACGTCGGGGTCTCTTATGATCACCTCGGGATCTACGGTCACGACTCAGGTCTCTTGTTTGCCGTCAAGGAGAGTGATGAGGGAGCGTCTGATTTGAACGGTGATGGAGACCTTGTCGATGCGGTGTTTCATACGTACGAAGCCACATCGGGGATGGTACGAAACACGGGCCTGACGGGTCGCTTGTTTTCCAATGTTACGGACACCGGCCAGGTCTCGGACGGGCTCCTTCTCTCGGTGAGGGAGTTTGATGTGACGAGCGACTTGAATCGGGATGGAGATATTTTTGACAATGTCTTGCACTGGTTACCTTCCACAAAGGTGTCTCCGGTTAACCTGGGTCTCGCCGGCGTTGTAAGGTGTGTTACCGAGCGCGGAGCCATACTTCTGGTCGACGAAGCCAATCAGGGAATGCAAGATCTCAATCTCGATGGAGACATCGATGATGACGTCGCATTCGGGTTGAATTTTGCTACACGAGAAGTTGCTTCTCTTGGATTGGGGATGGGAAGCTCCTTTACCTGTCTTGGAGATGGTCGGTTGCATGTCATCCCGGTTTCGGAAACCCGTGCCAATGATCTCAACGGCGATGGCGACCGGAACGATGTCGTTTTTCTCACCTTTGACTTTCTTGGTTGCCCGAGGGCCGGAAACGTCAATGCGGGTGCCGGTGCCATTACGGATGTTCTTTTCGTGAACGGAAGCGCCGGATCTGGACGTGAACGGGTTGTCGAATATTCCGTCCTCTTACCGCTTGAGATTCGCATGAAACGGCCGCCCTCGGTCTCCGTGTCCAGGGTGGCACCCTATGCGGTTTACGCCTGGCTTGAGGTGCCTTCTCGATCAACCCAGCGAAGGCTTCCTTTTGGCATGGGCGTCAGCTGCCAGGTAATGCCCATTTCGTTTGAAACGACAAGACCCAACATCATCTGGAACAACGCAGGAAAAGATCGAGTGCTTGGTAGGTCCGATCTTCCCTCGTCGCCCGCGCCGAATACTTTTGTTTTCGTGGAGAATGTGCGTCGTTTTGCAACCGTGTTTCTTCAGGGCCTCATTTTTGATCCGGGTTCCCAGGCTTCGGTTCAAGCGAGCATTACTAACGGGATCCTCATGCGTCCGGTCCAGTAATCGATTGCCGGGAAACAGGGATCGTGGGTTGTTTCCCGGAACATTGTTTCCAGGAACGGGGCCGGGTCTCCCTCGTATGAACACAACTCGGTTCTCGATGTTCGTCGGCAGAAGCCGGCTACGAATCTAATGGAGGTTTTCTCATGGGAATGGTGGGTCGCTCGATCATGTTTTGGGCTTTCGTGGTGCTTGGGGTGGTCATTGCCTCCGGTTCGGCCGGGGCGACGCCGGACTCGGTTTTCGAGGGAACCTGGTCGGGAAAGATCAACGCTGGAGGAATGGAGCTCACGATGATCCTTCATCTCAAGAAAGAGGATGACGGAAAGTGGAAAGGGGCGATCGATAGCCCGGACCAGGGGGCCAAAGGGATTCCAGTTGGTAGCGTTATCCTGGAGGGAAACAAGCTTTCGGTTTCCGTCCCGTCCATAGGCGGAAGTTACGAAGCTGACCTGGATGAGGCCGGCAATGTCCTGGATGGCAAATGGAGGCAAGGGGGGGCGGAGCTGCCTCTCGTGTTGACCCGGACGACCCAGGAGGAAAGTGACAAGGCCCAGTCGGCCCGTCGCCCTCAAGAGCCCACGCCTCCCTATCCTTACAAGGTCGAAGATGTCGTTTTCGAAAATGCTGGAGCTGGAATCAAGCTTGCCGGGACACTCACAGTTCCGAAGGAGAAAGGAACCTTCCCCGCCGTGGTTCTTGTTTCGGGGTCGGGGCCTCAAAATCGAGACGAGGCCCTCCTTGGACACCGCCCATTTTTCGTGCTGGCTGACCATTTGACGAGAAGAGGAATCGCCGTTCTTCGTTACGATGATCGGGGAGTTGGAGAGTCAACAGGGAGCTTTGGCACGGCAACTTCGGCCGACTTTGCGACGGATGCATCTGCGGCAATTGGATTCTTGAAGACGCGGGGGGAGATCGACTCCAATCGTCTGGGAATCGCTGGTCATAGCGAGGGAGGGTTGATCGCACCGATCGTCGCCAACGACAACTCGGACGTTTCCTTCATCGTTCTCATGGCGGGACCTGGTGTTTCAGGTGAGCGGATCTTGATTTCTCAGGGTGCTCTCATTGCCCGAGCAAATGGGGCCTCGGAAGAAGATGTCCGAAAGTCGGGCGAGCAACAGAAAATGATCTTTGGCCTGATGAAGTCCGGTAAGTCGGATGCGGAAATCAAGCAAGAGGTGCGAAGCTACATGGAGAAGGAGCTGGCTCTTCTCAGCGAGGAGGAGCGGCAGGAGCAAGGGGTGACGGATGGGATGATTGACCAGCAGCTTCGGACGATCTTGACTCCCTGGTTCCGATACTTCTTGACCTATGATCCCCAGCCGACGTTGAAGAAGGTAAGATGTCCAATCCTTGCTGTGAACGGAGAGAAAGATCTTCAGGTTCCCTGCACCGAAAACCTGGAAGCGATCGAGAAGGCGGTGCGAGATGGCGGGAATCATCAGATCACCACGGTTGCCTTGGAAGGCCTGAATCACCTGTTTCAGAGGTGCGAAACCGGGTCACCTGGTGAGTATAGTAAGATTGACGAGACCTTTTCTGAGGAGGTCATGGAGCTGATCGCCGATTGGATTTTGCATGAATCAGATGGGTGAAACAGGGCAAGATGGAGGGGAGGGGTGTGGGAGTTTGGGTCTTTGTTCGAGAACCTCGATTGAAGCCATCCTCAGTCGCCTTGCTGGCCATCCTTTGCCTGACTCTTTTGATCCGGGTTGGGTTCTTTGTTGCGGGAGAGCGGCTGGAAAAGGTCCGCAAGTTCGGCCCGGACGGATGGCTTCAAACGGCGAGCCATGTAGCAGATGGGAATGGTTACAGCTGGCCCCATAAAGATCAGCCGACCGCCCGGAGAGGACCGACTGTCGTCCTTCTTTTTGCCGGAGTTCTTGCCCTGTTCGGAGGAGAGAGTCCCTGGCCGATTCTTTTTCTCCAGTGGATTTCTGACCTGGGGACGGTTTTCCTTCTCTATCAAATGGGAAAGATGATCTTCGGAAGTGCTCGGGTCGGCCTTTTGTCGGGGCTCGGGTATGGACTGTATGCTCCGAGCATTGGTCTTTCTTGCCAGGCATTCAGCGAACCCATTTCTACGTTTTTGGTTCTTGTATTTTGCGTGGCATTTCTGATCGCCATCAAGCGCGGTTCGTTGGGTTTGGTCGCTACCGCCGGAGTCGTTTTGGGTCTTCTTGTCCTTGCTCGTCCCGTCTTTTGTTTGTTTCCTTTGGTTGCGGTTTTCTTCCTCGGAAGTTTTTCGTTCTCATCAAAGAGGTGGAAGGCACGTGCTCTTTTCTTCCTGTCGTTTGTGCTCGTCCTGCTCCCGTGGACGGCGAGAAACTACGGAGTCTTTGGCGCCTTCATTCCGACAACAACTCATTTGGGCTTGCCCCTTTATCAGTCTCATTTTCGGCTTGCAGAGCCGGATTACCAGCGTTATCGATTGGCTTTCGAGGCTCATCATGCTCTCGAAGAAGAGCTTTCCAGAAGGTACGGCCCGGCCCCCGAGGGTGGAGATTTCTGGAGTCAATCCGAGAACCGAGGGATCGATGAATATCGGTTGGAACAGGTTGCCCGGGAAGAGGCAGTCACGCTGATTCTTGACCATCCTGCCCGCTATGCATGGCTTTGCGTCGTGCGTTCTTGCTGGCTCTGGTTCAACATTGGCCTCCCTGCACCGGCTCAGTGGGAGAGCGTTGTGGTCTCCGTGCAAAATGGGTTCCTGTTGCTCCTGGCAAGCCTTGCCTTTGTTTTCCGTTCAAGGAATGGGTCCGGACGAGGCGTGCAACTCCTTGTCTTGCTGATTGGGTACAACTGCTTTTTCTATGCAGCCGCTCATGCCGTTCCGCGATTCAGCGTTCCGATCGTGCCTTGCTTGATGCTTTTCGCGGGGTTTTCGGTGAACGAGATGGTTGTGAGGTGGAGGCGATCGAGGCCGCCATTCATCCCTGGGATAGAATCGGAATCGGCGTCCCCTCACTCGTGATGCGAACGAGTCGCCCGGTCTTTGTCTTGTGGGCGAATGAAGGATCGATACCGAGGCGCAGACAAAGGGTCGCCGTGAGGTCTGGAATTGTGATTGGATCTTTGACCACTCTGCTCCCCATTTCATCGGTTGCACCCAGAACTAGACCTCCAGGAAGACCACCGCCTGCAAGTACCGCGGAGAATGCATGAGGATGGTGGTCTCTTCCCTCCCGATCTTTGTTGATCTCTGGTGTTCGACCAAATTCTCCCACAGCGACAACCAGAGTGGACTCGAGCTCGTTTCGAGTTTCAAGGTCAAGGACCAGGCTGGCCAGTGCTGGATCAAAGATGTTGAGATTCTCTTCGTTCTTGGTGAAGTTATCATCGTGAGTATCCCAGCCCTTTGATGTTACCTCAACGCATCGAATGCCCGCTTCAACCAGTCGTCGTGCGAGAAGGCAACCCTGCCCGAACGGGTTTCTGCCGTAGTCATCCCGAAGCTGTTCCGGCTCCTCGGTGAGATCAAAAGTACGCAGGTCAGGGCTTCGCATCAGGGAGACAGTGCGCTGACGAAGTTGCTTGAAAATGTTCTCGCGATCTCTCACCGCGGGAATTGGAGAGCGTTTTTCAAGCTCTTGAACAAGGGCCAAGCGGCTTTGGAAGCGGCGATCGTTG
This sequence comes from Planctomycetota bacterium, assembly GCA_029260825.1. Classification (GTDB taxonomy): domain Bacteria; phylum Planctomycetota; class JACOTG01; order JACOTG01; family JAJDCM01; genus JAJDCM01. Next base: position 22,798 of record JAJDCM010000406.1, read on the forward strand.
ATCTTTTCTGCGGGCCTCACGTCAGGGATCGAATCATCCGGGTTGGCGATGTAGAGAGGAGCGTATCGATCTCCGAGGAATCCGGGCCCAAGACCCGGATCGAGGATGCTGACGTGGGAAGGGATCGCATGTTGCTCATCGCCGAGCATCTTCGATGTCACCGTTCCGAGGGTCGGGTGAAGAATCGAAGCCTCGCGCTCGTAGCCGGTATTCACGAAGTAGCGAGCTCGAAAGTGGTTCGTCTCGTGATGGGAGAGAGAACGAATGATGGTGAGCCGGTTGGCGATCGCCGCCGTCTGGGGAAGCCTGTCGCTGAAGAAAGTGCCGGGGATCGAGGTCGGAATGCGACCAAAAATGCCTCCGACGCTGGAATCTGTCTTCGGATCGAAAGTGTCGATGTGGCTGGGGCCGCCCGCCATCCAGAGGATGATGATGGAGCGTTTCTGGGGAGCCAGTTTTTGGTTCAGTGATCCTGCCGAGACGGAGAGTCGAGGCTCGAGAAAGAGGCCCAGGAGGCCGCCAAGAGTTCCGGAAAGAAAAGTACGACGAGACCAGCCTCCGTGGGTGTTGGAGCAAAAGTCTTTCTTGTTGCCGGTGGCCAAGGCTTGTGTTCCTTTTTCAATGAACGAAGAGGAATTCCTGGGAATTAAGGAGGCTCCAGAAGAGGTCTTCCATTGCCGAGCGTGGATCTTTCCCGGAATGAATGCGTCGACTTGCAATCTTCATTTCTGTTTTGCTTGGGGGGCGGGAGAGAGTTGCGAAGAACAAGGCTTCTACTCGATCCGGAGTGCTGCCCTTCTTGAGGACCGCGTCAATCGTCCGGGGTGGATGATCGCAGGTGGAGTTTTTGGGTCGTGCCCCCGATGGGATTGAGTTCTCGAGGGTGGCTGCCTGAATGCGTTGATTCAGGAACCTTCCGTTCATGACGAAGAGAAGCTGTTGCAGATGAGATTGGGTTCGATCCCTGGCTTGCCGGCTTGGACCGGTGCGTCGTATCTTTCCCTGAAAGTCGAGGCGATCGATTTCCCGCGGATCCAGTCGAGCCGGATCGGTGAGGCCAACCGGGAGGTCATATCCCTCGGCTTCGATCTTCTTGACCATTTCCGGAGGAAGGACCTCCAGCACGGCTCGAGGGCGAGAGGTCTCATCGATCCCATGGATGTTCCATACGCTCATCACGGTTCGGAGCCGGTCGTAGGCTTGGCGCCCTTCGGGAGGCAGGTGGGAATCATCCGGACAATGGAGGGTTTGCGTCGCTTGCAGAATCGACTGATAGAGCTGGTGGACGTCGAGCTGTCTGGATGAATTTGACTCGGTATCTGTCCATTTTGTAAACAGAGTGGAGGATCTCGCAGCTCTGGAGTTTGCCAGGATTCTTAATGTTCGCCGGTAGTCGAAGCCTGAGTGCAAGAAATCTTCGGCGAGTCGATTCAGCAACTCCGGGTGGCTCGGAGGATTCTCCGGAGAGAACGCATCGACCGGGTCGACGAGTCCTTTCCCGAACACCATCTCAAAGAGACGATTGACGAAGGCTCTTGCCATCTGGTCGTCTCCCACGGAAAGGAGCTTCTCAAGGAGAGTCTCCCGCAAAGAAGAGCTGGGAAAAGGGGCCAGAGGTTTTGGAGCGGGGGCCGGTCCCGAGAAAAGGAAGCGGGGCTGGATGGGCTGCCAGGGCTCGGTTCTGGTGGCAGCCCGGTTCACAACGGCGGTTTGATTGCTCCTGGAGTCGAAGGCAAGTGCGAGATTCGGGTCGTCCCGAAGGCCAAAGCCAAGGCCGTCGTTGTCAAAAACTCCCATCCTCTTCAGTCGAAATTTTTGACGTGTGGTGCCGGCGAAGTAGGCAGAGAACGAACGAAAGTCGTCCTGGGTCCATTGGCTGGATGGATCATCATGACATTCAGCGCAATCGACTTGAATCCCGAGGAAGATGCGTGAGCTCGCCGAGGCCATCAGCCCGGGTGACGAGCTCCATCGCAACAGAAAGTTGGTCGGGCCGTACCAGCTTCTTGGATGGCGGGCATTCACCAGTTCACGAACGATCTGGTTCCACGGTTGATTGGACTTGATGCTCTCTTCTATCCACAGTTTCAACGCGCTTCTTCGGACGAGGGGTGCGTCTTCCATTCCCAGGAGGACTTCCGTCAATCGGCGGGAAAAGTAATCGGCGAACTCGGCGCTGCCCAGCATCTCATCGACCTTGATCGCATCTTTGTTTGGCGTTGGGTCGGTGACGAACGCTCGGGCCTCGGCCCCGTCCGGGATGCTTCCGCGGAGGATGAGCGAGATCCTGCGCAAGTAAGTGCTATCCGCCGCTACCTGATCTGAAGTTGCGGCGTTGCTGCTCCTGGTAGGGGGAGCAGCCATGAGCTCATCCACTTTTTGGATCACTTCTGCAGTGGTGGGTTTGCTCTGCGGGCGCTCCCCTGAAGTTGTCCACATGGTAGAAGTGCTCTTGGGGAGCTCGAAGGTCGTAGCCTGAACCGTCCCGCGGTGATTCGACGTCACTGAGGATTCAAAGCAGCCAGGTAGGGCGGAGGCTGTGGCAAGGAGACCGGCAAGATACAAGGCGATATTCTTGGCCAGTGATCTATCTTCGCACCGCGGTGTCCCAAGCATAATTGGGCCGCGTATCATGTTGTTCAGTCTAGGTTGTGGAAGGAAGGCCGTCAAGCCTGTTGAAGGGGAGCTGGCAAGAAGGATGGGCTTGGTTGATGCAGGAAAATCACTGCAGTGCTTGCAGGGGCTTTGGTGCAGAATTCATGAAGTTCTTCTCTTTGGCCAGATAGAGCTATTCCGGCTTGCCCCTCGACGGGATGAGGAAGGGATTTTGAAGTGGCACGCAGATTGCTTGATCCGAGGCTGATCCCGGTTTCACGAACGTACTGGAAGGAGTTTTCATGACCCCTGCACCGAAAAGCAAAGGCCCTTTCTTTCATCGAGTCCTGGTGTGTTTTCTCAGTACTCTTTTGTCCATTTTGTTCGTTTGGCTTCTGGGATTCGTTGTCAATGACATCGGAAAGTGGGAGGGGCCGAACTATCCCGAGATCGAATCTCGAACCATCCTGCCTGCGGATGAGGAGAGCTTGAAAGCACTGGAAGAAGAGAGTGCAAAGATCTTCGATCAGATCGCGGATCAGAAAGAGAGTCAGGATCTTCTGCGGGACAGTGCGACGAACTCCCAGACAACCATGACCCAGCTTCTTGGAGTCTATCGTCTGAGCCTCGAGAAGGACATCGAGCCCACGCCACAAGCTCAGGCGGCACTGGCGGAGAATCAGAAGTCTTTCCTTCTGAGCCAAAATAGGTATCAAAGCGCGATTGCCAGGATTACGGAACTCAAGGAAAATCAGCGAGATCTTGCCAGGAGAATCAAGGATAAGGAAGCCGAACTGGCGGAGAAGAGAAAGCCCGCACGCGCCGAGTATCAGGAAGAATTGCGTACTCATCAGCTGAAGGTTGCCGCCGCGAAGCTGAGCTTTCTCGTGCCGCTCTTTTTGATCGCCGCGGTTCTTGTCTTCCAGAAGAAGAAGAGTGACTACCGATCGATCTTTCTTGCCGGCCTCATCAGTACATCGTGGAAGGTGGGGATGGTGATGCATGACTATTTTCCCTCTGAGATCTTCAAGTACGTTCTGATCGGAGTGGGAATCCTTGTGGTCCTGGCATCTCTGGTGAAATTGATTCGTCTTGTGACTGCGCCGGCTCTGGATTGGATGTTGAAGCAGTACCGGGAGGCCTATCAGAAGCACCGTTGTCCGATCTGTTCCGATCCGATTCAAAGGGGGCCGTTTCGACACGCCGTGTGGAAGCGGAAGGGACCGACGGCCATTTCCTCGTCATCGAGAGGAAAGGACGAAGAGGGTGAGAAACCCTACGTCTGCCCTTCTTGCGGAACGGGTTTGTTTGAAGAATGCACTACGTGTGGATCGAGTCGTCATGCTTTGTTGCCGTTCTGCGACTCCTGTGGAACCGAAAAGGAAATCGCGCCGGTACAACCGTGAACAAGGTGCTGAACAAAGGTTTCAGGGAAGATAGTTCCATTTTTCGAACGAGACCATCCACTCCTTGTAGAGCCGCTTCTTGAGATCCGGATCAAGTTCTGAGAAACGATTTGTCTCGTACGATTGGAGGCTTTCAAGATAGGTACTGACCTCATGACTGATTTCGTCAAAAGGAGACAGATCGAGGGTTTCATAGATATTCGCCAGAGTAGGCATGGGGCTCGCTACCAGTTGATCGTAGCCGACTTCAATAAACCGGTCGGATGGGATGAGGCTCGTTTGCCCAAAAAGGCTCTCGTGCATGACTTGGTAACGCCTGATGACTCTCTCTTCGACCTTATCGCGGTCGAAGTTCTGAAGTTGAAACCAGGGAGCAAGCTTGACCCAGGTGTGCGTCATGGAACGGAACACATCGTAGGGATGTCGGTGGATATGGATGAATCGTGCATCAGGAAATGTGTCCAGGAGGTAGGCTATCCGGCCGGTGTGCTGAGGACTCTTCAGGACCAGGGTTCTTCCTTCCCCGCGAAGCAGTACCTTCTTCGCGAAAGTATGAAGGGCGAGTTTCCAGGCTTCAATTTCGTTGGCATCGACGCCTTCAAAGGTCACATACTTCTCGTATTCGTCCATGGATCGATCAAACACCATGCCCATGGCCTGGGAGATCCCACAGAGGGTTGCGATGGCGAATTCATCCTCCTGAGGTTCTCCCATCCCGGTCTTCATCGCGTCCATGGGGCGTACTTTGATCGTGATGAGGTCGACAAGACGACCCAGGCTCGATTCCATCGAGAGCATGGAGTGTGGGTAGAAGACTTGATAGGTCGTGGGGGCAATCAGTCGGTGATCAATCGCAAGAAGATTGTGCAGGTGGGTCGTCCCTGATCTCCAGTGACCGAGAATGATCAACGGTTTTTTGACCGAGACGTCTCGAATCTTGTCCGCGAATCGCAGGTTCTCTTGCCAGGCGGAGAGTGAGTTGACGGTCGATCCCGCCGTGACGAGAGCTGCGCGAAGCCAAAACCGGGGATCGATGGAGAATCGATTTTTTCTCAGAACTTTGAGCCAGTGAGAAAACGTCATGCCGCCCACGAGGGGCGGTGGGAAGAGTTTCGTGAGGAGGAATCGTCTGATGGCTTCCATTTTCTGCGCGGGAGTCCTGAAGAGACAATCTATGAATCGATCAATCTGGTGCAGTCAGGGTAAACGGGCTGGTTGGGAAGGGGTTGGTTTTTTCTCGCCGGTTGTTTGCTGGGCCGCGCTGGATCGCCAGAAGAATACCTGTAATCCCTGCGTCGTCCGGGTTAGAGTCGGAGAATGAAGAAGTGGATTCTTGGTTTCTTTTTGGTTGTCGTTTGGGCTAGCGGGGGTATCGATCTTGTTGCCTCCGAGGAGCGTGATCCGTCCTCATCGAAAAAGGAGGAGGTCGACCGTTTTCTTGATCTTCTTCGCATCGCGGATTCCCCGGCTCAGGATCGAGCGTTCGAGGCAATCAAGGTCGGCTGGAAACCATGGTTCGCACCTGCTGTTCTGGAGGTCCTGCGTCTCAACGAAGACCCGATCAATGAGCAACGCTTGTTTGGCTTGCTCGCGGAGAAAACAGGGGAGAGCTTTGGTTTCAGATTCGACTCCTGGTTTCGCTGGATCTGGAAGCAGAAACTTGAACTGCCTCCGGCCTACGTCCTGGTAAAGCGTGATTTGTATGGCCTGATCGACCCCCGGTTCAAGGAGTACTTCAGCCCTGACAGGAAGTCGGAGATTCGGCTGGATGAGGTGCGTTGGGGAGGAGTGGTGCAGAATGGGATCCCTCCGCTTGTGAAGCCGGCATTATTGCCGATCTCGGAGGTGAAGGGATTCGAAGATACGGATGTTGTCTTCGGTCTTGTTCTGAACGGGGAGGCTCGAGCGTATCCCAGGAGAATTCTTGCCTGGCACGAGCTTGTTCTTGATGTCGTGGGAGGTGTTCCCATTGCCGGGGTCTACTGTACTTTGTGTGGGAGTATGATCGTTTACCGGTCGGAGGTTGCAGGGAAACGATTCCATCTCGGGACGAGTGGGTTTCTATATCGATCGAACAAGCTCATGTTCGACAGGTCGACAAATTCTCTCTGGAGCACTCTTCGAGGAAAACCAGTGATCGGTCCCTTGGTGGGGGAGGGCATTTCCCTTCCACGACAAAGCGTTGTCACCACGAATTTTGGGGATTGGAAGCGGCGGCATCCAGGTGGCAAGGTTCTTTCCCTGTCAACCGGCTTTGACCGGGACTACTCGGAAGGAGCCGCCTATCGGGATTACTTCGCTTCTCCCGACCTCATGTTTGCCGTTCCCGAGGTCGACTCCCGCTTGAAAAAGAAGGATGAAGTGTTGGCGATCTCTCCTATGGATGACGCGGTGCCTCCTCTGGCGATTTCCGTTTCTTACCTGCGGAAACATCCTGTGGTGCTGGAGCGAGTTGGTGTTGAATCGATTGTTATCTTGACGGATTCGTCTGGCGCTTCCCGGATCTATTCCAATCCGCAGGGAATCAAGTTTCTTTCCTTTGACGGCGATTCTGTGGTCAAAGATGCTGAAGGGAATGCCTGGACCCAGGGTGAGGACCAACTCCTTGCCCCCCGCGGCGAGGCTTTGAACCGAAGGGCAGCACACCGGGCATTTTGGTTTGGCTGGTACGCCGCGTTTCCGAAGACCCGACTGAAGAACTGACCGGAACTCCTGCGTCCTCGTCGATTCAACGGCGATCATTAGAAGCTCTCACGTCGACCCTGACTATACGAGACGCCCGGAGCCAGGCCTGACTTTGACTGAACTGCAACGTCTATGAATAGCAAGAGCCAGTGTCCGCAATAGACACTGGCTCTTCGTCAAATTTCGTTGTTTGTTGACTATGGCAGAATCAGCTCGAACTCCACTCCGTTGGTTGCAGCCCACCCGCTTGGGCCTTGTGGATCCGGAATCCACATCTGGGCCCAGATGAGCGTTCCTGTCGGGAACGAGAAGGGGGAGGTGTCTGCTGAAAGCGAGACGGCGCCATTTGGCCCGGTTCTGGTGGGGCGAACGAAGTCGTCAAGGCGAGGAACCAGGGTTCCTGGTGGGCTTCCCCGAAATGGACGATACACGGCATCGAACGATGCAATCATATATCCGGTTCGGTTAAGGGGTGCTCTTGTTACGTCGAGGTCAAGCTCCCCCCGGTTCTTTGAGTAGCTGATTTCTAGCTTGGGGTTCCCGTTACTTCCGGGAAGAGAGAAGCCCAGGTTGACGGGAAACACTCCGCGGAAGTCTGGTAGGCAGCTGGAGTTCACATGGTTCCGCATGGTGTTCACCACGGCGGGATGAAAGAACGTCGTCACGTTGGACATGCCCCCGCTACAGAGATGACAGTAACTGAGGATGGTTCCGGTGTTGATGCAGGCCGTGTTGGATTGACATTGACCCCAGTATGCCTCGGGTGCACATTCATCGATCGGGGGACAAAAACTGTGGGTGTGCGGGCTCGAGAAATTGTGCCCGAGTTCGTGGGCGATGACGACGAATGGCCAGTTAAAGCTTTGATTCGGAATGGCCTGACCGTCACCGTCGTACTGCTGGTCAGTGTGAATGTTTCCGCTGACCGCAAACCCGTACGATTGGTGACAGAGAACACCGCCGTAGGCGACTCCGCCACCTAGATTATCTCCACTGACGAAGTGATAGAGATCGGCCTGGACGGGAGCCGCTCCGTTGTCCCAGCGCTCTCGGAACTCATTCAGCAAATCTCCGGAGCCTCCACCACTTTCCTGGGTGCTCCAGGGATCGTTGATTCCGTTGGGATAGATGCTCATGTAGGGGTAGGTGAGGATGGTCCCGACCTGTTCGCGATAGCGGTCGCTGACCGCGCTCATGAGCGCCACGAGATAGTTGCGCGCGCTGTTGAAGTTGCCAAAGAGATCGTAGAATTGGTTATCGGTTTCGACGGCGATCCGACATTCCTTCAGGGGAAGGAGTGTTGTACCTCGTGATGAGGAAGGAAACCCGGAGGTCGCGTTTTTCAGCATGTCGTCTAGATTCGGTTGCTGGACCGAATCCAGGTCGCAAGTGAAGTCGGGGCGTAGCTCGAGTTCCAGCATGCTTTCTTCGGTCCGAATGTAGGACACTCGATTTCCTGAAAGCTCTTCGTTTGAGCCGGCAGTGATGTGAAAGGTCTGTTCCGTGCGGATCCAACCATGGGAGCCATGACGGGAAAGAGCAAGGAACACATCGGATCCCGGAGCGTCTAGCACCTGACCCTTCCAGAGGGTGAGATCGAGACCTTGAAGTGTGGTTGGATCCTGAACACCATTCACGGTGATTCCACCGGGGGGATAGATAAGGGGGACTCGTTTGAGATCGAGATCAACAGTATTTCCATCAGGAAGGGGAACGCCGGCGAGCTGGACGGAAGAATGTTCAGCGAGGGCTGCTAGACCTTCGATGTTCGGGGTGAGCTGAAGCCCGGGGAAGGATGATGCGCTTGATGCTTCCATGGGGAAGGCTTGGATCTGAACCGGGTCTTGGGCTTTGGCATCGGAAGCCAGGAGACCCAGGATTGCCACACTGCAAAGGAATGGAAAAAAAATGCCCACCTTCATCAAAACCTCCTTTAGATCGTTTCCGTGAATCTTTGTTAACCCGATTCAGGGTAGATCTTATCGTGGAATGCGCAAAAGGACAATGGGAACGATCAGTGGTGTGATTCAGAAATATGGGGTGTTATGCGGGAGCGATCGGCGTTGCTGGCAAGGCGCGACACCGCAGGCATATATGAAAATACGTCGAGGATGGCGCAACGCAGGCAGCGGCGTCGAGGGCCACGCATAAGGCCTCAGATTTCTGAATCACGCCACTAGAGGAGGGGGGCGGTGGATGTTTTTGGGCATCACTGCTATTCTTGATCCTGACCGAGCGGCGTTTCCCCAGCCCGCCTTGAAGGAGCTTTCACCGTGTTGACCCACCTGATTGCCACCGTGGCATGCCTTTTCAGTCAGGCTCCCCAGGCGAACCTTCACTATGCACCGATGCCTGGCCTCGTCCAGTTCTACGACATCACCACAACGACCAAGATGATGATCGATCCCGAGAAGAGCCCCCATCGATCGAACACGACGGTCCTCAAGCTCCGATGTCGTGTCGAGGTTGTCGCGGCCGATGAACGCACATTCACCGCGCAAATTCGTTGGGTTCGATCTGAGGGAAGAGTCGGACTTCCCCTGATGGGCCGGGTGCGTTTCGATAGTCAGAAAGAGAACGACAACGAAAGTCTTCTGGGCGGTATTCGTGCTCCGTGGATGGCTCTTGCGGGGTTTGAGTATCATGTAATACTCGACCGATACGGAGAAATTGTATCCCTTCCCCGGGTCTCTCCTGTTCTTTCTGAAAAGAGGAAAGAGGTGCGCAAAGGACCCAATCCTCGGATGGTCCTGGGTCTCCTCGACGAGCCGGCTCTGAGAAGCCAGGTCCGCGCACTTTTCCCTTTGTACAGTCGAGATTCAGTCCCGGTGGGGGGCAGCTGGTCGGTTTTATTGGACGAGCAGATCGGGAATAGCCAGTCGATCCGTTTTTCGAGCGTGAATCAAAGTCAGCTGACTGAACTGGCGAAAGGATGTGCCAGGCTGAGAGTCGACATCTCATCGGAAGATGTTGGGAGCTCCGACGGGAATACGCTGACTCGAAACCAGGTGTGTGAAGTGAATACGAGCCATGGAATGCTGACGAGCGGTACCATGAACGCGGAGATCAGCAAGACTTCAAGGAAGCTCTTCTTCGGAAAGACCCGATTCAAGGTCAAGTATGAATCAGTCGTGGAGCCCGCCAAGGTGGGTTCAGATTGAATCGCTCGTTGCCTCGGCGACGAGCTCGATCAAGTCTTTGACCACGATCTTATCTTCTTTTCCAAGAGCCCGGACCGCATCGGTATACATGGCGTAGTCTTTGGGGCATACGGTAACGAAGACTTCAACGCCGGGTACATCGAGGGCTTCTTCGATTCGTTGCTCGCTGGTCCGCTTTTGTTCGTTGGAAGTGTCCATCCAGATTCGACCGCCACCGGCGCCGCAGCAGAACGTATTGGTTCCACATCGAGGCATTTCCAGGAGTTCGAGACCGATCGCCTTCATGATTTCTCGAGGAGCTTCCGTTTCACCGTTGTAGCGAGCGAGATAGCACGGATCGTGGAAGGTGACCTTCCTCTTTTGAGGGGTCTTGACCGGTAATTTTCCTTGCTGGATCAGTTCGGTGATCAAGTTCGTGTAGTGCAGAACCTCGTATTCAGCGCCAAGATCCGGATATTCATTCCGCAGGGTGTTGAGGGTATGAGGGTCGGTCGTCACGATCCGCTTGAATTTCGCTTTCTTCAGTGCCTTGATGTTGTCTTCGGCGAGCATCTCGAAGAGGCCTTCTTCTCCCACTCTTCGCACGTCGTTTCCCGCGTTCCGTTCTCCGTCGTGAAGGATTCCAAAGTCAACGTTTGCATCATGAAGGATCTGGGCAACGATGCGGGAAAGGGCCTGGATTCGTGGGTCGTACGAAGCAAAATCTCCAACGAACCAGAGGAGATCCACCTCTTCTTTGCGCGCATCCTTGAGCTTGAACTTGAGTCCCTTCGTCCAGCGACTTCGTTTCTTGGGGGATTCTCCAAAGGAGTTCCCGTAGTCACCCAGGCTCATGAGAGCGTTTTGCAGGTTCTCATCGAAGTTTCCGCCATCGACCAGGTGGCGTCGCATCTGGACGATGCTGGTGAGGTGTTCGATCCCCACCGGGCAGGTTTCCATGCAGGCCATGCATGTGGTGCAACTCCAGAGGGTCTCCGGGCGAATCACCTTGTCGGCGACATCGATGTGCCCGTTCCCGTCTGTCTTGTTCTGGACCGGCCATCTTGAACCGGTCTGGAATTTCTGCTTGAGCCACTCGGGAGTCCCTAGCGCTTCGTTGGCAAACGTCCTCAAATCCAGAATCAGATCCCGGGGTGAGAGAGTTGTTCCCGCTGCGGTCGCCGGGCAGGAGACATGACATCGGCCGCATTTTGTGCAGGCATCGAAATCGAGTAGCTCCTTCCAGGTGAAATCGGTGATGTGGGTGTAGCCCATGACCTGACTTGCTTTTTTCCCTTCCTCGAGAGGTTCAGAAGAAAGAGGAAGTGACGGAAGACGGCGGCCCGTATCCGGGTCGTGAAAGACGAGGTTCGCGGCATCGGTGAAGATATGCATCATCTTCGAGAAGGGGATGTAGGCGATGAAGAACATCACCAGGAGGGCGTGAAGCCACCAGGACCAGACGTGGGCGGTCACCACACCCTCAACGTCCAGGATGGAGCCAGACATCGAGGCCAGAGCCCAGCCGACCGGTGACCAGCGCTCGAACTCCGGCATCGTCTCGGCTATGCGAAAGCCTTCGATGAAGTAACCCGAGATCGCGATCAAGAGGAGCAGCCAGACGAACAGCATGTCATCGGTGACAAAGCCGCTCCGGTCGACTTTTCCGTCCTGGGCATCGGGCCGGTCGTAGTTGAGCTCGGGAAGTTTGAAGAAGGCGCGACGCACGATCATCATGATGAGCCCGAGAATGAACAGCACCCCGAAGATATCGAGGATCAAAGAAAACCACAGATAAAACGTCCCCTGGAGTAACTTCAGGGAGAAGAAGCGAAGAACATCGTGATCGAGGGCTACGAGGACCGTGCCGATGAAAAGAACAACGAAACCCCAGAGGATGATGGTGTGAGCCAGGCCTCCGAATCGGTCACCTTTGCGCACCGTCGAATTGGTGGCAATCGTGATGAGTGCTCGCCAGATGCGTCCGCCCAGGTTGTCGAATCGGTTTTCTTTTCTTCCCCGTCGGTATTTTTGAATCCGACGATAGGAGCCGTAGAGGAAGATCCCGGTGGCTACCGCACTGACCACGTAGAAGACGACTTCCATCCAGGTGGAGAAATGGAGAAAGATCTCACGAGTTGGTGTCGCTTCAGGCATGGTTCTATTTCAGTTTTTCCGTGAGCGCGGGAACGATGTCGAAAAGATCTTCTGTTACTCCGTAGTGGGCATGCTCGAAAATGGGAGCGGTCTCATCGGTATTGATGGCAACGATGAGCTCGGCGTCCTTCATGCCTTCGATATGTTCCGGTGCGCCACTGATACCAAGGGCAATGTAAACCCTTGGCTTTACCTTCAAACCGGACTTTCCGACCTGCCGGTTCTTTTCCAGCCACTTGTTGTCGACGATCGGGCGTGAAGAACAAACGGCTCCGCCAAGAGCTTTTGCAAGCTCCTCGGCGAGGGGGAGGTTGTCTTCGCTTTGAATTCCTCGTCCGACCGCGACCAGGATGTCTTCCTGGGTGATGTCCACGTCGCCTGCTTCCGGCTGGATGAGACTCTTGAATCGAAGGCGCGTATCGGAAAGCGCGGGAGGTGCCGCTAGGATCTCCAATTCTGGTGTGCCGTCTTTTTTCCCAGGCTCGGCCGGGAAAGATCCGGCAAGGATGCTCACGATTCCCGAGTCAGCGTCCAACACCGATTCGGAGTAGATCTTACCCCCATAAAGGTGGCTGGTGACGATTGCCGCATCGCCCTCCATTTCTACGTCAGCCGCGTAGGCAACAAGCGGGAGATTCCGCTCAACGGATAGCGAAGCTCCAAGATCCATTCCCATGGATGTATTGGCAATCAGTACCAGGCGCGGAGCTTTCTTCTCCACCACGGAAGAAAGCGCGGTGAGGTAAGACTCGGGATTAAAGTGTTGAAGTTGAGGATCCTCAACTCCAATGACTTGATCAGCGACGCCAAGCTTCTCGGCCAAGGACTGAGCCGATGAGGTCAGCACCGCCGCCAGGAGCTTTCCTCCTGTTGCGGTTGCAAGCTCTCGTCCTTTCCCGAGGAGTTCAAAGGTAACGTCGGAAATCACATTGTCGAGGTGTTCGACGACGACCAGGATATCTTGGCTCATTCCTAGCTTCTCTTCTCATTAATGATGTCTGCGATTCTTGACGCGATTTCTTCCGCGTCCCCCTCCAGCATTTCCGCACCTTCCCCTCGGGTGGGGGTGTACATGCGACGCACGCTTGTTCCCGAGCCGAGGTCGATGTCGCTGGCCTCTACCTCGTCGAGCTCTGCTTCCTTCATCAGTTGACGCACTCGACTCACGGGAGCGTAGCGTGGAATGACTCGTGCGGCTTGAATTCCGAGCACGACCTTGGGCTCGGTCTCAAACTGAGCCATGATGCCTCCCGCGTATTCCTTGTGGAGAGTCAGGGTGTTTCCTTCGACCGCGATGTCGGTAACAACGCTCAAATGGGGGATGCCCAGAGTCTTTCCCAGCAACACTCCTAGCTGTCCGTCCCGATCATCGGCAGCTTGAACTCCCACGAGAACGAGGTCGTAGTCGATGTTGGAGAGGGCCTGGCCCATCGTTCGGGCCAGAGCGTGGGAGGAGAGACCTTCCGGCAGCCCGGTGACCTTGACCGCCCGATCCGCTCCCTTGGCCAGCGCGGTATAGAGGACTTTATCCGTTTCTTCGCTTTCCAGAGCCAACACGGTGACCGAGCCTCCGTGCTTTTCCTTCAGTTGAAGAGCTTCTTCCAGAGCATGGTCATCAAACTCATTGATCCGGTAGGTGAGGAACTCGCGATCGATGTCGGTTCCATCCTCGTTGATCTCGAGTTCTTCTACAAGATCGGGGACGAGCTTGATCGGCACCACAATGTTCATGGGTTTTGTGTCTACTCCTTCGTCGCGTTGGAACCTGTCGGCTCGAACCACTCGTCTACTGCTCCCTTGACGGAGAAGAGAAGGGCGGGGTCGAACTTGAAGGTCTTGTGGATATAGTCACCGTTATCAAGACGGTTGTATTGTTTCTCGTAGAATTCACGCCGTTCAATGATGTCAGAAAGGGCTTTGACCATGATGTCGACATCTTCTTTTGTGTTGTAGATGCCAAAGCTTGCCCGCACCATTCCCTTGTGAAGCTCGGTGAATTCCTCGAGCTCCTCGTCGGTCAGATCGTCATCGTTCGCAAGGGCTTCGGTGATCATTTCCCGGACGTAGGGATGAGCGCAGAAGCACTCATTGCGAACAGAAACGTTGAAGTAGTCGTTAAGGATCGCAGCGGTGAGGCCGTGTTCCACCTTCTTGATGTTGAAGGAGATGGCTCCGGCACGCTCGCACTTGTGGCAATCGGCCTCGCCATAGATCGCGATCTCTGAATAGTGGCTGAGTTTTTCCAATGCGTAGTCGACGATTTCTTCTTCAATTTTCGCGATCGTGTCCATGCCGACCCGGCTAAGAGCATAGAGCGAGGCAGCAAGACCGATGGCCCCGTTGATGTTGGGAGTGCCGGCCTCTTCCCGGTCGGGGAAGTTTTCCAGGGTGGTGTAGCGGTTCAGGTAAACGTCGTCGACCATGCCGCCACCCACTTCTTGGGGTTCAAGACCGCTGAAGAGATCTTTTCTTGTGACGACAACCCCGGGGGAACCGGGGGCGTAGATCTTGTGACCGGAGAAGATGAGGACGTCGATGTCTTCAAGGGTATTCTCGTGACCGCTCATCTTGATCGGCAGGTGAGCTGCCATCTGCGCCGCGTCAACGACGATCAGGGCTCCATGGCGGTGTGCCATCGAAGCAATCTTTGCGATGGGATTCACGATGCCGGTCACGTTCGAGACTCCGGTAATGGCAACGTAGTTCACCCGATCGCCGTATTCGATCAGGGCCTCCTCCAGCCGTTCGAGGTTGACCTGGCCGATCGATGTGGCGGTCATGGCAGCGGGGACATGCACCACTTCCCCCGAATGTTTCCGGTGGGGAAGATCGTTGGAGTGATGCTCCATGATCGAAGTAATCACCACGTCTCGGTCGGGTCTCTTGTCTCGAAGAGTGCGGGCGACTCGATTGATGCCGGCCGTGGTTCCGCTTCCGACATAGAAGGCCGTGTAATCTTGAGGGCACGCATTGACGAACTCCAGCACCATCTCGTGAGTCCACTTGTATTCCTCGGTGGAGAGCTTTGCGCCAAAGTGAAGCACGCTGTGAGTGTTGGAGTAATAGGGTTGATATCGGGCCATCGCATCCTGGACGACCTTGAGCTGGAGAGTGCTGGCGGTGCTGTCAAGATAGACCCGTCGAGTGTTTTCTCCAGTGGCAAGGGTATAGGTCACATCGAGGCCAACCGCCTGCCGGCTGATCTGGGAGAAGAGCTGCAGGCTCTTTTCTTTGTCGGTTTGGGTCTTGGAACTCATAGTTTCTTTGGACCGAAAGTGGACCCTTCTTTCTGTCCTCTCCACGCCGGGGGAGAGGACGCCAGATTGTACTCGGCCGGAAGCATTTGGAAAAGAACGGGTTTTGGATCGGGAGCCGTCGACTGTCTACTCCATGGATTCCACAACCAACTCGATGATGTCTTTCACCACGAGTTTTCCTTCGTTTCCGGTCGATTTGACCGCATCCTCAAACCTTGAAACTTCATAAGGGCAACACACGGCGAGAACGTCGGCACCGGTCTCGACTGCTTCTTCCACCCGTCTCTCGGAAAGCCGTTCACTCACGTGATCAGCCATGAAACCATCAAGCCACATGCCGCCACCGCCTCCGCCGCAACAATAGCTATTTTCTCGGCACCGTCCCATCTCGATGAGATCGATGCCGGGGATGGCTTTTAGCATGTCGCGTGGTGCATCGTACTCACCGTTGTGGCGTCCGAGGTAGCACGGATCGTGGAAAGTCACTCGATGATCGAGCTTCTTGGCCAGGTTGAGTTCGCCCATCTTCGGGGCCAGAAACGTGGTGTAGTGAATTGTCTCGAATTTGGCGCCGTATTTGGGGTATTCCTTTCGGAATGCGTTGAGTGCGTGGGGGTCGGTGACCAGGACGTCTTTGACCTTGTAGCGCTTGAAGGTCTTGATGTTGTGTTCGGCAAATTCTTCGAAGAGGCCGACTTCTCCGGCGAGACGCTGACTGTCGCAGCAGCATTTCTCTTCGGCGCCAAGGATGCCAAAGTCCACGTTGAGAATGTTGAGCACCTTGGCAAGAGCAAGGCTCGCTTCGATTCCCCGCGGATGATAGCTCGGATAACATTCCACGAACCAGAGGATGTCGGCCTTCTTCTTCTCTTTCATCAGGGGGACGTTCACGTCGGATCCCTTGAGCCAGGCTGCTCGCTTCTTTGGCGATTCCCCCAGGGGATTTCCGTAGTCGAAAGTGTTTTCGAAGGCTTTCTGGAGTTCCTCCGGAACGTTTCCCTTGAGGATGGCTTCCTGTCTGACCGCGGGCATGATCTTGATCATGTCCACCTCTTTGGGACAAACCCGAAGGCAGTTCATGCACGTGGTGCATTGCCAGAGGTCCTTGCTTTCGAAAAGATCCTCTCCCGTCTGAACCCGTCTGTAGATCCGGCGCGGACCGTAATCGCCAACGATGTCTACCGGGCAGACCGGTATGCACTGAGCGCATTGGTAGCACCAGCCGAAGGATTCGCCTCCCTCGACTTCGGTTACCTTGTCGATGAGCTCCGGGGTGTAGTCCCAGATGACCCGTTGCTCGAACATGCGGTTCCAGTGGCCGGAAATATCCATGCCATCCTGGATGACATGTTCTTTTTCCATGATCCGGTCCGGGTCGACGTTTGGGTTGGAACCCATCCTCTATGCTCCTTCAAGGGCACCTTTGTCAGGGGCTCTCTTGTACACGCCAAGGAGCCGTCGAGAGAACTCGGGGAGCCCGGGCATGACCTTGTTGAATTCCTGGGTCATCCGCATCTTGAGAACCGTGTAGGCATACACGACATAAACACAGCTCAAGAAGACGTCGGTACCAAACATGTTTTTGCTGATGTTTTGAAAACCGGCGGCATCGCCCACCTGGTGAACGAAGGCCAGCGCTTTTCCGACCTTGATGTAAATCTCTCCCACGGTTTCTCCCGAGAGATCGTATGCAGCGGTCGTCACGAGAGGGAGGGAGCCAGTCCTTGCCTTGGGATCCCACATCCAGCGGGTCCAGAGCCAGTACTTCTCGGGTTGGCTGAAATGGAGGAGCTCGCCGGCAAGATCGCAGCGAATCGAATCCGGAACCGAGTCGATGTTCGAGACAAACGACTCGAACCGGACATGGACCTCTTCCTTTCCGTAAAGCAGGGCGTGAATCCACTCCTTGAGTTGATCAAGCCCGTAGCGTTCAATCATGGGCTTGATCTTTCGACGTGCGGAAAAGATGTTCTTCAACGCGTCCTCTAGCTCTTCTTCACCGAGGGTCGAGATGTTGTCCTCGCTGAACCTTGTTCTGAATTTGCTTGATTTGATCTCGACCGCGCCGCAAATGCTCACGAGTTCGTCGGGCTCGATTTGATCGAGGATTTCCTTCATGAACTCCTTTGCGGTTTCCGTGTCGACGACTTGATCCATCAGGTCGTGACCGCTCTTCGAAGGGCTCCGATGGCTTTCATGGCCGCGGCGCTTCCTGACGAGATCGAGTCTTCAATGTCGGCAGGTCCTGTCGCGGCACCACAGGCGAAAACGCCTTCCACGGTTGTGGCCACCGTGTTGATGGCTCCTCCCACGGTTTCGATGAACTTGTATTTGTTGAGATCGGCACCGAAAAGGTTGCCCATTTCGATGGTGCCCTTGCTTGGTTCCATGCCCACCGAGAGAACCACGATGTCCATCGGGACTTCCATGGGTCTACCCATGGTGGTGTCTTCGCCTCTTACAAGGAGCCTGTCGCCCTTTTTGATGACTTCCGTGGCGATTCCCTTCACGTAATTGACGTTGTACTTCTCCTGAGATGGCCAGTAGATCTCGTTTTCCCAGTAGCCGTACATGCGCATATCGATGTAGAAGATGAACACCTTGCATTCGGGGACAAGTTTTCGCACTTCGATCGACTCTTTAGCCGCCACTCCGCAGCAGACTTTGGAGCAGTATTCGTTACCGATTTGCCGATCTCGGGATCCGACGCACTGGATGAAGCAAAGTCGCTTTGGCGGCTCCCCGTTCGACGGACGCACCACGTTTCCTGCACTCAGCATCTTTTCGAGGTCGACCAGCGTGATCACGTCGTCGAACTCGTAGTATCCGTACTGTTGGGTCTCGCGGCCCGGGTCAAAATGCTGGAAGCCGGTCGCCAGGATGGCGGCTCCAACGGAGATCTTCTCTTCGCCTTGGTCGGCAGTGTTGAGGGTGACCTCGAAGTTGCCGAGGCTTCCGGTTGCTGCCGTCACCGTTGAGTTGAGTCGGACGTCGACTCCCGGATTGTTGGTGACCGCCGCCGCCATTTCTGCCATGGCTTCTTTTGCGGGGCGAAAGTCGGGAGTGAGGGCGGCGTAGCTTGAGTGAACAGGAGTTCCTCCCAGGATGCCTTCCTTTTCCACCAGGACGGCTTTGAAGCCGATGTCGGCGATTCCTCGAGCCGCTTCCAATCCCGCCGGGCCTCCGCCAATAATCAAGATCGGTCGATCACTCATCGCAATCCTCCCAGGTCAGGTACTGCTTCTCACCTGATCTTAGTTTTGCCACGGCCTCTTCGAACTCGGCCCAGGCCTTGTCCGTGTCAATGCCGATTTTTTGTAGAAAGGGTTTCATGTCGGTGCTGTGCCAGTGGAGCTGCAGTACCTTGTAGGGATGGGCTCCCATGGCAAGGGCGGCAAGCTGGGAGTCGGACATGACAGGTAGCCCCACATTCCGATCGTGTGCCTTGGCGGCAAACTGGCTCTGGTCGAGGGTCGTTACGCAACCCGTGTCATGAGTGATCAGAATGTCTGGGTCGGCTTCTTCCTTCATCACTTCGATCTTTCGCTGCACTGCGAAGGATCGGGAAAAGTCGCGAGAAACCAGAATGTGCCGGAAACCAAAACCACAGCAATCAAACCAGGTGGAATAATCTTTTACATCGATGCCAAGGGCGATCAGGGTTGCCGTAATAATCGCCGTTCGTTGGCCCCCGTAGATTTCAGGGGCGAAGATCGCATCTTCGCCGACGAGCTTGTGGTAGTGGCAAGCGGGATGAATGGTTGCCCGGATCTTGCTCATGTCGATGACCTGTCGCTCGGCGATCTTATCCCGGACGGCGTGTATCCATTCGCTGTAGTGAACCACCTCTTCCGGCATGACGAGCTTTTTCCCCATCATCTTCAACACGTCCCGAACCTGATGGCGGAGCTTCTCGCTGTGGATGAGCTGTTGTCGGGTTTCTTTGTAATGACCAAAGCTCGTGCCGCAATGGATGATCGGGAAGTAACCCGATTCGTCTGCGGCGGCGAAGTTTCGCATGGCCACCGCTGATTGAGCGGCGGCATTGGAAGTTGCCGAAGCGTAGTAGTTCCACGCGGTGCAGGACGTTTGATCCGTCGGATCGTGATAATCAAGCCCGAGCTGGCGATTGATCCAGAAAACGGAAGTTGAGTAGCCGGGAATATGGCCGCACTGTCCACAGCTCTTGTGATGCCACGTGGTCTGGAGCGGGATCTTTTTCTTGCGCCCGAATTTGGTCTGGACTTCGATATAGGGTTCGGGAACGCGTTGGACTTCCCATTCACCGTCTTTTTCGAGTTGATCGACAAGGTCGTGATAGTCGGCGTTGGGGGCGAGGTCAGGATTGCGCTCAAACTTGCGATCCTTCGCCTTGTTCATTATGGCCTGATGGGGAATCATGCTATCTCTCTCTCCGTCTTTTCACCGGGGACGGCCCGGATTTTTTCGATCCATTTTTCTTTGGGAGAAGGGTCAATCGAAAGTCACGTCGTAGCCCGCGTCTTCAAGCCTCTCTTCCATGACGTCCTGGAGGATCATGAAGAGCCCCTCGTCCACCTCTTTGATCATGTCCATGACTCCCGTTGCATGCCAGATCAGATAGAGTTCGATCAGAGTCTTCTCATCGACCTTCCAGCTTGCCTCGGTGGTGTGGAGTGTTTCGGGGGGAAGGGCTTTTCGCCAGACGTCCAGGTTTTCGGCGATGTCTTTGACATGAGGCCCCCAATCGGGGAAAGCATTGGCTTGCAGCATGTCAGGAGAGACTTGAGTTCCGGTCGACATGATCTTGTAGACCACACGTCCGTATCCTTCAAGAGCCTCCTGAGCGCTGGCGAGGCCGTGCTTGACCGCAACTTCTCGCATCAAGGTGATGAGCCCGCCCGGAGAGTTCTGCCGGGGACAGCGATCACAGGAAAAGCACTGAGAGCAATCCCAGACGCTATCGTTCAAGAAGACATAGAAAAGATCGACGTCTTCGCGCGCCACAGATTGGGCGATTTTTCGGGGACTGAAGTCGTAGAAGCGAGCGGACGGGCAGGCGGCAACGCAGATGCCACAGTCGTAGCATCCGTACATGTAGTCGCCGAAGCGTAGGTCCTCTTTGACTTCTTCGAGAAGAGCTTCCTTTTCCTCGTAAGGGACTTTTCTGTACTGCTTGCCGGATAGGTCAAGACCCACTTCTCGTCTCCCTTGGTTGTGTTTTTCGGACGAACGGATCAGGCTTCGAAACCTTCCACGTGATCGCAAGCCTGGATGTCATCGGCTTCGATTTTTGTCCGGTAGGCTTCCACGGCTTCCTGACCGGTGACCATCAGCTTCATCTCTTCTTCCAGGTCGCTCGGCCGGAGTTTGACGATCCACCCGGCTTTGTAAGGACTTCGATTGATGGTGGCGGCATCCTGGGTCAAGACGTCGTTGATCTCAACGATTTCTCCCGAGATGGGAGTCTTTACCGGGCCGACCCACTTACTGCTCTCGACGGTGGCAATCGGCCTCCCTTTGGCGCGGACGCTGCCCGGCTTCTTGGGCTTGCAGTGAAGAAGAGGTCCAGCGAGGTTCTGGGCAATGTCGGTCATCCCGAGGGTGACCAATCCATCGTCGCCGACCATGATCCAGGTGTGATCCGTGACGTTGTAATGAAGGGAGAGGGGAATCACGCAGCCCCGAACGTCGGGATTTTCTGACATTCCGCTCCTTTGGCTAGTTGTTGCAAGGTTATTTGCCGTAGCTAGTTATGGTGTATTCTGTCCGGCTTTCAGGCGGAAATCAGAAATACATCACGTGGTCAGCCTCTAGCGATAGGTCGATGATACTGGTTGCCCCCAGGATTTGCACTCCATCAATCAAATCGTCTTGGGTCATGTTGAAGAGAGCCATGCTCTGATGGCAGACCCGAAGGCTCACTTCCGACTCGAGAGCCTGGTCCAACATGGTCCTCAGAGTGACGTTGCTGGTGGGATCCAGCTTGATTTTCTCTGCCTCACCCTTCTTTAGCTGATTGGTACCGTCCATGGTGAACCAGATCATGGTTTCAATCTCCATCGCGGCAGAAGCCATGGCGTAGAAGATGGGGGAGTAGGTTCTTCTCGGGGTCTCGATGCCGTGGGTTTGGATGACGAGAATTTTCTTCTCTTCGAAATCGTCGGACATGATTCTCCTTATCGTCGTTTCTCATTGAGTCCCAGAACGATATCAACCCAGTCTCGGGTCGTGATTCCGGGATTCGTGTCTGCTTTTTGGGCGCAGATGGTCTCGATTCGATTCCCTATGTTGTCAGACTCGAGCTCGGTCCCCAAGAGGGCCGCCGCAAGATCGGTCAAAATAGAGGCCGGGTGAAGAGCGGGAGAGCTTTCCAGGGTAAGTCGATCGAGATGATTCTGGCGCAAGGTACCGGTGGCCCGGATCTGGACTCCGTGTCTTTCCATGATTCTCTCCCGAATCCAGACGTCCTGATGGATCTTGACCCCATCTCGTTTGAGTCCCCCATCCTGGCTCTGGAATGCGGTGGAAAGAAAGCGTGCCTCGACCTCTTTGATCGTTCGCCATTCCTCTTCGGTGATCGAGCCGGGTTCAACTCGGATCCCAAGGGATTCTTCGCAGGATTTTCGGTAGAGATCCACCAGATCTTCTCGCGGGGGAGTTCTTCCGAGCTCCCGTTGAATCGTTGTCAGGTAGCCGTGAAGGCCTTTTTCAAGATGGTTGCGAAACGCGGGCGATGGAGTGTTGAGAATGCGGCTCATCACCTCGTTGTTGAAATCCAGGAGAAAGTTCCCCACCAGAACTTCGGCGTTGCCGATGCGGGCGGCGCCGGTGCCGGTGATTTTCTTTCCCGCAACATGGATGTCGTTGAGTGGATGAAAATATGCAGGAATGCCCAGTTGCTGATAGGAGGTAACGAGGGGCCGGGTAAAGAGCTCGAACCGTTTTTCCATGGAGAGCGGCAAGGTTTCCGGGGTCATGATCCACTGGGTGAAGAGCTGGTTCTCATCGATGTAGACCGTGCCACCGCCAACCTCACGACGAAGAACAGGGATCTTGTGTTCGTTGCAGTAATGAACATCGACTTCTACTTCGAGCCCCTGATGATAGCCGATACTCACATAGGGCTCATCGGGGGAGAGAGCGACGATGGTTCCTGGCGTCTCCGGGTTTTGGGCGTAGGCGAGACCGTGATAGATGGACTGGGAGCGGACGCCGGATACGGATCCCGCATCAAGGAAGCGAAGGGGCGATTTGTTGCTCGGCGCGTCGACTAGTGAGTCTTTCGAATAAGGAAACGGAACTTCCCGGCCTCAGGCTCTTCCGAAAGGAGGACTTCGTGGCGAGTTTGCTTTTCCCAGGCCACCATATCGGGAACCACTCCCGGATCCGTAGCGATCATTTCCAGGATTTGATCGATCTCCATCTTCTTGATCGCCCTCTTGGTCTTGACCACTGGCATGGGGCAGAGGAGTCCTGTGCAGTCAATGAAGTTATCGGGGGTTGGTTCCAAGCGATCCTCTCCATCGTTCACTTTCGAATTTCGTTTCAAACGCAGCCGGCACCTCGGGTCCGCCGGTGAATCTCGGGAAGAAGGGCGGCGTCCTCGGGTTCGTCCAGCAGGTTGTTGATCATATAAAAGAGGTAGGTCGTGGTCAGCCAGCTTGTGAAGAGAGTCTTGGATTCCAGGTGTTTTTTCATGTTGAGCATGACCCAGGAGAAGTGCTCCCAGGTGTCGAAGCAGGAGTCACAATCTCGATCGACTCCGGTACAGCAGCGCCGAGTTGTGGTGAAATCGGAATTATAGGCCCGGAAATGTCGGTTGTACGTCTTTCCGTTTTGAATCCGATCGGCGTTCACCGGATTGTCGGCGCTGATGCTGGTGCAGGTTTCGTATCCCCAGCGGTCGGAAAGGAGCCTCCCCGTGGTGATGACCCCGGCGAAATAAGAATTGAGGAGGATCCACTCCGGATAGCGATCGATCATGGCGTCGATGGCCGAAATGACCGGAGAGAATCCGTTGCGGTACCCGTAGTCTCCTCCCAGGTCCTTGATGTCGCAATAGAAGTTGAAGAGCACCCGGTTTCCGTTCTGGATGCATTCTTCGACGACGGTCGCCACTTCCGCGGCGTGCCCCGGTGCCACCGTGTAGTAAAAGAACGCACGAGGATCATCTCGGTAGTTTTTGAGGGCTTGCTTGAAGACGTCGAGCCGACCTCCTCCACGGAGAACCCGGTCGGTTTGGTGGCTGCCCCATACAGCAACCCCAAGAGGTAGGTTCTCAAATCCTTCTCGGGGGATTCTCTTCAGTCCGTTGGTGGCGACGCTGAGGGAAAAATTGTCGTAGAGTTTTTTCAGGCGAGGTAGAGAGAGACTGGGTTCTCCGCCGACGATGGTGACGAAGTTTGTCCCTCGTTCCTTCTCGCCAAGAATCAGGGCGTCGAATGCTTCATCATCGGGGGGGGACACATGAGCGTCCATCTCCTGTTCGAAGTAGTAGCAGCCAGTACATCGAATGTTGCAGACGTGAGTCAGGTCGACGGAGATGGACTTGAGCGGAGGTAGCCTTCGGATCACGCCGTAAAGCCGGCT
The DNA here is from genome assembly GCA_029260825.1 of Planctomycetota bacterium. Classification (GTDB taxonomy): domain Bacteria; phylum Planctomycetota; class JACOTG01; order JACOTG01; family JAJDCM01; genus JAJDCM01. The sequence continues at coordinate 46,609 of JAJDCM010000406.1, forward strand.
CAAGAACGGGTCTTCGAGATAAGTCTTCAGCTTACTCGCCATGATCGAGCACATCTCCCAGCCTCATCTCGTCCTGAATTGTGGCCACGTCATCCTGGTTGGGAACGAAGGGATAGTCACGAAATTCCTCGCCCGGACGATAGGATCCGAACGGTCGGTTGCAGGCAAGCTTTCCCTGGCGGTCCGGGCAACCATTGGTCATGAAAGGGGTGCCGCTCTTCACTGCCTCTTGAACTCTGGATGGGGATGCCTTGAAACGGAGGAGGTTCCCTTCCTCGTCGAAATCGAGACTGCTCTCGGGAAGGTCTTCGTTTTCAATCAGGTGTTTGACGAGCTGAATGCGGCGAAGCCGATGAAGGGGGGCTCGTTTGACGTCTTGCATATACGTGCCGGGTTCTGAATTGAAGGAGAAGAGATAGGCGGCGATCTGTTCCGACTTCAGCTGGTAGAAAAGATTCGTGAGTTCTTGATCGGTTTCACCAAGGCCCACGATGACGTGGCAATTGACCTTGAAGGGGCCGAACATTTCTCGAGCGGCTCGAACGATCTCGAAATGATAGTCCCAGTCGTGGGGGCCTCTTGCGCCTTTTCCACGGGTTTGATGAAAGACTTCGGGAGAGGCCGCGTCGAGGCCGACCCCGATGATGTCTGCACCCGCGTCCTTGATGTGCAGGAGGCGCTCCCGATTCAGGGTCGTGGCGCTTACGAGGGCCGAGATGGGGACCCGAGGAGCCTTTGCCCGGACACGTTCCGTCATGTCGATGAGATCATCGTAGGCACTCTTTGTTTGCACCTGGGCGATGCAGACCCGACCGACGGTGCTTGCCGCCTCTTTTTCCGCAATCTTGTCGGCGACGAGATCCGTGTGGAAGAGGGGCCAACTCACCCGGATGAATGTATTGTCTTTTGCGGCTCCAGGCCTTTCTCTTGCCAGACCGCAGTAGGTGCAATTGGCATAGCAGCCGTCCCGATAGGACTGGAGCAGATTGATGCATCCGCACCCGCAACCGCGCATGATCCGCCCCGGTTTCAGCCCGAGTTCGATGGCGGCGGCCATGCTGATGCGGACATACTCGGGGCTCTCGTTGGTTTCGCTCTCGTCATCGGGTTGAGCGAGATCGGTTGGGCTGATGGCCAGTTTGGCTTGGTCTGTCACGGAATCCTCGTTTTCTTGTCGGTTACCTCTTTATCACCAGGTTACGCCGCAACACGCGTTCACGAATTTGGACTCAAGATTTCTTTCCCTGGCATAGTCAACAAGACCGTCGGACGGATAGGCAATGCCATTCAAGCCGGCATCGACGGCTAATCGATCGACTTTGGGTTTCATCTCGCCAAGAGGACGAGCACATCCCAACATGACTGGAGTCCTGGGCAGTGCAAGGCGGGCGGCTTCAAAAAAACCGCCGATTTCTTCCAGGGAGGGGGGAGTTACACTGGCCATCGGAGTGCCAGAAAGTGGCATGAGGATGACCAGAACCAGGAGCTTTGGAGGGTGGCGTTTGACCATCTCAAGGGCGTTCCGCTCCCCGAGCATGCGCCCGAAATGAAGCCCCAAAATAATATGAGGGACGGTTGGAACTTGATGACGTTCGAGTCGTTCCAGAACTGCATCGTAGGCATCGGGGGTGCCTGGGAGATGGTAGACCTCTCGCATCGTATCCTCATGGCCGATGATGTCCACCATGGCTCCGTCGATGTCTGCCTCCTTGAGGCCGGCGCAAGTCTCTTCGTCCGGAAGTCCCGGGTGGACTCGAAGAATCAAACCGAGCTCCTTTCGGGCTCGAATCATGTCGGGAATATGAGGAAGGAGAGGAACCCGTCCTTCCCGATCACTTCCGCCGGAGATGAGCACTCCTTTGGCACCTCGATTTCTTAGCTCCTCGCAGAGATTGAACAGGGATCCATCAAAGCTGGAAAGGTCGGCCATGCCCCGAAGCACCTGCATTTGACAGTGTTCGCAATTCAACGCGCAGGATGTGCCGGTGATGCTCAGACTGACGAATTCCGCGGTGTCGTGTTCCGAGTATTCGGGGGTCTGATATTTCTTCAGACCGGGGGCAAAAAAGTTGATTCGATCCGGAAAGTTCGCTCGTCGGATTTCCAGGCAGGCTGGATCAATCTCGTGGACCATCGATGCCATGAGTTCCCTCCGGGTTGACGAAGCATCCGTACGGCTTTTTTTCTTCTGGGTCGGGGGCGCAGGATTCGGCGTCGCGGATCGCGGCCGAAATCACGGCGCCCACGGCTTCCTGGGGAAGCAGGTTCAGATCCAGAGCGCGACGATCATAAACGTTGTGGAGGGTCTTTGTCACGGTTTGTTGGTCGGATGTGTGCCAGCGAAGCGAGGCTTCGAGGTCGGCGATGGCGTTTTCTGCAGCCAAAAAATCCCCTCGAATGAAGATCGACTTGATCGTTTTTCCGGCGAGAGCAACGTGGACGTCAATCAGGCCGGCCTCGGTTTTGAGCCGGGCCGATCCGTTGCCATCGGGAACGCTGCTTTTCTGGAAGATCCATCCCTGGGTCTGATACTTGTGGTTTTCCAGCTCCTCGATCGCGGCCAGCTCATCCTGGCTCATCATGCCGGAGGCCAGGTCGAGATCGAATGCACTCTTGAAGCCGGAAGCTACTTGCTGACGCACTTCGGTCGGGTGAATGCTGTTGCCGAGTTCTTTTCGAACGGTCGAAAGCCGGTCGGCCAGGGTTGCCACATCTTTGTCGCTCATTTTCTCCAGCGGGATCTTCAGGACCGAAGTCATGAGGGGGACGTCAAGATCAATCAGGAGCGAGGCGTGAAAAAGGAGTCCCCCGGATGGGTCCCGGTAGATGCCGAGCCCGGCTATTTTCTTCCCGTTTACCTCAAGATCGTTTTTTCCGCGGAGGGCGGCATGGACTCCGAGGCTCGAAAGACCCTGGATGAGGCCGGTCGAGAACCGGGCCAAAAGATGCTTGAGGGAAGTGCGTCCTTCTTCGGAGCGGCTCGGGAGGGTAAGGGCTACTCCGAGCTGGTCCTCTCCCATGATGATGGCTCCGCCGCCGGTGGGTCTGCGGTTGATGGGAATCATCAACTCATTGCAGGCTTTTACGTGGATCTCCTGCTCAACGGTTTGAAACCGTCCGATGAGGGCGCAGTGAGACTTGTAGGTGTAGAGCCGGAGAGTCGGGGGAGAAGTGCCGGATCCAACCCGGTTGGCCAGACACTCATCCGTGGCAAGTCCTCGGGACGCCGAGACCTGATCCTCGGTGAGCCATCTCCAGGGCTTCTGCGTTCGAATCACCTTACGACTCTTCTGCCCGTTGCTTCTCTGCTTCAGATGCTGCCCACGGGTCGATGTCATCTCCGCTGATCAGTTCGGCCGCTTCCTTCTCCCAGTTTGATGGCAACAGGGTCGCGAGCCAGCCCTCGACATAGGGAGATGCGTTGACCTGAAGTGGATCCTTCAGGATCGCTTCGTTGCGCCGGATGATTTTCCCGCTGACCGGAGCAATGACGG
>JAJDCM010000407.1 GCA_029260825.1 Planctomycetota bacterium
ATTCTGGCTGCGGGGGGGGAGAGTCTAGACGCTGCGGTCGCAGCTGTTCGTGTCCTGGAAGATGATCCTACGTTTGATGCGGGCCTTGGCTCGTTCCTCAATGCGGCGGGTGAGGTCGAGCTCGATGCGGCCGTCATGTCCTCGACGGGGATGCGGGCGGGGGCGGTTGCCGGAGTAAAAAGGATTAGAAACCCGGTGGAAGTGGCTCGCCAGCTCCTTCTGGAGGGAGATGCAGTGCTGCTCGTGGCCGACGGAGCGGAGGAATTTGCCCGGGAATCTGGGCTGCCCCTTTGCGCACCCACCGAGCTCCATCTGGCTCGGGAAGTCCGCCGCTTTCATGAGTTACGTGAGAACGGCACCGATCCCCTCGCCTCGTTTGGGCCCCTTCCCGGCGATACCGTCGGGGCGGTTGCCGTTGACGACCGAGGAGAAGTGACGGTCGCCGTTTCGACGGGGGGGCGACCGCTAAAGCCCAAGGGAAGAGTAGGGGATTCTCCGATCATCGGGGCGGGCCTGGTCGCGGAAGAAGGACTCGGGGCGGTGTGCTGCACCGGGTGGGGAGAGGGGATTCTGCGCATCTCCATGGCAAGAATGGCTTTGGATCGATTGGCGGAGCTCCCACCCGAGACCGCGTGCCAGGCGGCGGTCCAGGCCCTCTATACTAAAGTAGGAGGGAGGGGCGGAGTGATTGCGGCCACGCCCCGGGGAGAAGTCGCCTTCGCCTTTAACACTCCACGCATGGCCGTGGGATACAGGACAGCTCTCATGGAAGAGGGAATTGTCCGGGTCGAAAGCTCGCCTACCCTCATTACCAGCTAATTCTTCCTTCCCCAGGGACTCCTTTCCTGGGGAAGCCTCTCTCCAGCGTCCTCTCTTAATCCAGCACTCCTTTTGGTTTAGCGGCAACCCCGCATTCATGCCAATTGGGCAGTGTGTACAAACTGTGATAAAAAACTCAAATACGAGTTGACTCTCGGTTTGTACGAAGTATATTTCTTCGCATAAATGCAATTATTCATACAGATTGTACTCAAGCGAGTTGAAACGTGCTGAAGAGCTTGTCCCCATTTTCGAACAGAAGTTCTGGTGCTAGCCAGTGTTCCGGGGCTTGGGACACCCCCTCCCAGTGTGGTTCGGGTCAACCGTCTGTTTCTGCCGAGGTCGCCAAGGCCCGGAGCAGAAGCACACAACAAAGGAGGTTGGAAATGAAGGGTAGAACAGTCATCAAGGAAGTCGCGGACACGATTTGGGTCACCTACAAGAAGACCAAAGACCAGAACCTGCGGAACATCCTCATCGAGCGCTACATGCCGCTTGTTCGCTCCATCTCGGAGCGGCTCCTCGCCACTCTTCCCAAGAGCATCGATCTTGACGACCTCTCCAGTGCGGGCGTCTTTGGCCTCATTGATGCAATTGAAGGCTTCGACATCACCCGAGGGATCAAGTTCAAGACCTACTGCACCACTCGAATTCGAGGTTCGATCCTCGATGAACTGCGCGCAAGGGATTGGGTTCCCCGCCTTGTCCGGCTCAAAGCTCATAAGATCGAGAAGGCCTACAAGACTTTGGAAGCCAAGCTTGGACGCAAACCAACTGACTTTGAAATGGCTCGCCACCTGGAATGCACCCTCAGGGAATACGGTGAAATGCTTGAAGAGGCAAGTCCCACCACGGTTTCCAGCTTGAACGAAACCCTGGATGAAGAGGGTGACGACAAGAGCATCAAGAGGGTCGATATTCTCGAAGACAAGAAGGCGATCGATCCGGTTGAAACCATCAATCAATCCGATGTCTTCGGCTTTTGCACCCGCCATCTCACCGAGAAAGAGCGCCTGATCATCATCATGTATTACTACGATGGTCTGACCATGAAGGAAATCGGAGAGGTCTTGAACCTTACCGAATCTCGAATCTGCCAGATTCACTCCAACGTGCTTGGTCGCCTCAAGAGCCAGCTCGCCAAGAACAAGGTGAAGCTGCTGACGACGTAAGACTCTGCATGACATGAAGTGCAGGCCCGTCGTCGAAGAGCCGTTCTTGGAAAAACTCAAGAACGGCTCGGCCTGTTGATACACTTCGAAGTTGATGAGTCTTTCCAGTAAGAGCCGTTGTCTTTCTCCGTGGACGCAGGTAGCGGTCGGGCTATCCTACCTCACCCTCGTTGCCTATCTCTTTCCTCGAGAAGAGCTTGTTTGGGACGAGGTGGGGTTCTTGCTGACATCCCGCTCCTATTTCTTCGGGGACTACTCCCACTTTCTCTACACTCCGTTCTTGACGACGCTCCGGGTCGGACTTGATCCTCTGGGAGTCCCTCCCGACATCACTGGACGCCTTTTTTCTGCCATCCTGTCAACCGGGGGCTTTCTCTTGCTAGCCCGTTTTCTGGGCAGATTCAACGGCCTGTCTCCATGGCGATCAGTCGGGGTCGCCGGGCTATTCTTCACGACTCCGATCGTCTTGCAGCAAAGTGCTCGGGTTGAGGTCTACGGCGGAGCCCTTTGTTTTCTTCTTCTCGCCGCTAATGGAGCCTGCCAGGTGCGAGCCGGAGGAGGAAAGTGGGCTCGCCTGATGTTCTACCTGGGCTGGATCTTGTCCTGCTCCTTCCACTTCACCGGAGTACTCGCACTTCCCTGGCTTCTTTTCCTGGCCTGTCCCAGGAAACGCGATGTGCCTCGTCATGCACTTTTGTTGTTTCTCGTCGGGGGGGCGGGGTGTGGGGCGGTAGGACTCGTTTTCGGCTTTTCGACCCTGCTGGGATTTCTGCGCCGGGTCCTGAGTTTCTTTCCGGATCCGGAAAATGCACGGGCCAGCTTTACCTTTCTTGGGTCCTGTGTCACTCAGCTGTCCGTCTTCTTTTCGACCGGGGCCCCGGTGTTTTTCTTGCTGGCCGGGTTTAGCGTGCTCCTTTGTCTGGCGTGGCTTCGGCAAAGAAAGAAAAGCCTGGTTCCTTTTGCTCTGTTGAGCGGGCCTTATCTTGTCACCTACCTCATTGCCGGTACTTCCATGTTGGGGCTCCTTCTTCCGGTTCTCTGCTCCCTGACGTTTCCTCTTGCCGTCGGCTCCCGGATTGTTGCGTTACGGTATGGAGCCCGCAGGTCGATCGGCTGGATTCTTGCCCTGGCGCTGATGATGCAAGTTTTCCTCTCGGTACGGGAACTGAAGGAGGAGGCCCTGCAGCCGGATCAAGTTCTCTCGGACGTTCGTTTGATTGCCGAGCATGTACCCGAGGGCGCCGTGGTGCTGGCAGCGGAGCGTGCAGGTCATCTCGAGTGGTACACGCAAGTCGTTCCCATCTCTCTCCCCAACTTGATGCAGCATGCACGGGCCGAAACAAGGGATCTCTCCGCCGTGCTTCTTTTTGCGGCAAGACAGGCTGGCCAGACATCGGGAGGACGTGGGGTGTTCCTGACCACCCGAGCCCTGGATTACCTGAAGGAGAAGTGGGAGATCGATGCAAACGAGATTCTTCAGCTTGATGATCCGATCGTTCTTCGAGAAAAGCCCTTCTTTGGATTGGTGAGGATTCAGCTGGAGTCAGGGGAGAACTGAGCTGTTCCTGACGGGGAAGGCAGGTAACGGAAGTCTTTCAATGGAGAGCTGTTCCCACGAGGGAGAGTGGATCTCCACGCTGCATTTTGATAACTCTGAAGGTCGGTCATGCGTCCCCCCCCGCCGGATATCAATTGATGGGAGATAGGATGAGGCGGTTTTCCCTCTGGAGCTGGTTGGTTCTGATCAACGTTATTCTGGCGAGTCTGATCGCACTCTATGCCATCCCTGGATCCATCATCGTCGATGATGCGTTCATCACCTTCCGCTATGCCCTCAATCTGGCGGAAGGAAATGGGCTTGTTTACAACCTTGGTGAGCAGTATCTGGGGGTCACGACACCCCTCTATGCCATGCTCTTGAGCCTGGCGTACGTCGTTCTTCCCATGCCCTTTGAGGCTCTGGCCGTACTTTTTCACGCAGGTTCAGCAATTCTCTCCACACTCCTGGTGATTCGTCTTCTTCGTCGACAACCGATGCCCTATCTTTCGTTGCTCTTTCCCGTTTTGTTTTTGCCCAACTACTACGTGAGCGTCACGGTGGGAATGGAGTCGGTTCTTTTCGTTGCTGCCTGTCTCGTGGCGATTACGCTTTTTCGCGCCAGGTCGTCCATCCTCCTGGGGGTTGTTTGCTCTTCGCTTTGCCTCATCCGGCCCGACGGTGCGCTGCTTGTTCTCCTTCTCTTTGTATTCCGGTGGTGGGAGGAAAAAAGATTCCCTCTCCGACTTTGTATGACTGGAATTGTCGCCGCCATCCCTTGGTTGGTGTTTTCCATGGTCTACTTCGGGAATCCAATTCCTTCGTCAGTGGGGGCCAAGGTCGATCAAGCCAACTCGTTTCTCTGGCCAACCGAGCACGAGTATTTTCCATTCTTGCTTTCTACCGTTCTTTTGAAGCACAGCATGGCGACCACCATCCTCGGTCTGCTTGGCATTTTCATGGCCTTCAAGCGTAGAAGTCGCCTGGCCATCCTGTTTTCTCTCTGGACGCTCGGGCACAATGGAGTGTACGGAATCAGCGGTGTGCCAGGTTACCCCTGGTACTACGTCACCTATATTTTTCAGATGAGTTTCCTGTCGGTCTATTTTCTTACCTCGATTCGGGCGGCATCACTCCGTTCTCTTCTTCAGAACAAGTTCAAGAGACGGAGTTTTCACCGGGCCTCCGCCGTCGGGGCGACGCTCGTTGGCATGACTCTTCTCGGCTCCTACGTCCTCTCGGAAACAGCCCTCCACAAGAAGCTGCGGAATCTCGACCCGACCTCAAATCGCTACTATCATCTGGGGAAATGGCTGAAAGAGAATACGAGCCTGGAGTCGACGTTCGCGGCGGCGGAAATAGGCATTCTCGGATTCTATTCCGAACGGAAGGTCATCGATCTCTGCGGTCTGGTGACTCCCGAACTCTCCAAGCTGCTGCGAGTCGGAAGTCAAGCGGTGACGGCAATCGAAACCTATTCGCCGGATTACATTCTTCTTCACAGCCCTCCCATTTCTCATGAAGGAGGAATCGAAGAACTCCTTCCCGGGCGGTACTGGCAGGTTCATCGCCTCGATGACATCGTGGTCTATCAGCGAAAGGAAGTGACTGCCGCGGACTTTGTGACCTCGATCAAGAAGCGACTCACCGGCAAGAAGCCCGGGACAGTTTTTGTCGACCTGGGAACCGAGGAGCTGAATCGAAGCGAAGTCGAGCCTCTCTTCAAAGCAGAGCTCGTCGATTTCGATCTTGCCCGGAGCTTTTCACCAGAGACAAACTATGTGATCGACTTCGAACGATCGGGAGAGCCCCGGGTGAGGAGTTTCATCGAAGATGGAACCGAAGAAGGTGCTTTTGAATCGGTCTTGATGGGACGATCGCCTGGAAAGGTCTACGTCTACGGAGACCTCACGGGCTTTGACCTTGACGCAATGTCAAAGAAGCTGACACGAAGTGGGCAGGGTTTTCCCCTGGTAACAAAGTGGGAGCGAGAGGTTCTCTATCTTGCTCGTGTCGCGTCGAGTCGAGTGCTGTCCCTGAAGAGGTTGGCGGGGCATGGCGCTGTTCGGTTCGGTGCGAGCGAGTTGTTTGGATGGCAATCTTTCAATTGTGATGAATTCGCCCTTGTTGACGGTGGCCTCCTGGTCAAGTCAACCGGGGTAGATCCTTTCTTTACCGGATGGAAAGTGAATCTGGAGGGACCGATCCACCGCTTTCGAATGCGATTCTCTCTGAAAGAAACACAGAATGGTATTCAGAGCCTGGGATCGGTCAGCTGGCGTGCCTCAGAAGATGAGCCTCTTGGCCCCAAGGTGAAGACCTTCGCCGTCCAGGTCAAGGAGGGAGTGCAAGAGGCGGTGGTCCTTTTGCCTCCTGAAGACGGCGGTTTCATTTTGGACTTTCGCATTGACCCTCTGACGACTCCGGGAACGGTCATCATTCATGAGGTGATCTTCGAGAGGGAGTAGACCGCGGCGGGGTCAGGAAGATCGTTTCTCTTCCTGCTTGACCCGGTTCCAGATCTTCATGACGTCGTCCACGGTTTCGGCCTTCTCGTTGCCAAACACATGAGGATGACGGCGAACGAGCTTTTGCGTCACGCCCTCGATGACATCTTTCATGTCAAACCAGCCTTTTTCCCTGGCGAGGTGAACCGCAAACACGACGTTGAAGAGCAGGTCTCCCAGCTCGCTTTGCAGTTCCTTTGGATCCTGCATTGCTGCCGCTTCTTTGACTTCTTCGAGCTCCTCGGTCAGAAAGCCCATCACGTCCGCAAGGACTTGCTCCCGGTCCCAGGGGCAGCCATCATCGGATCTCAATCTGGCCACGAGTTCGATCAGGTCGTTGAGCTCTCCGTTGGCCTGTACCATGACCAGCCTCCTGTTATTTCTTTTGCGCCATCACGATCATGATGTCGTAGGGATTCACGTAAAGGGAAACGGATCCCAGTCGTAGGAGCCGAAGAGGGAGGTTCAAAGCGTTCATGACAAAACGGCTGTAGAAGCCTACTCTTTGCACGAAGAACGATAGGCTCACGTATTTGCCACCATGCTTGCGATAGATCGTGGTCAAACCCGCGTCGTTGGCATAGCGGGTCATGGTGTCCATGTCGAAGTAGTAGAGATGTTCCTCCGCCTTGATGCCCATCCACCCGGGCCCGAAGAACCGTGCGGGGAGACTTGCTACGTTCGGTGTGGCGAGTGCGAGGATGCCTCCCTTTTTTAGAAGCTCGGCTGCGCGACGGATTTCTCTTCCGGGGGCTCTGACATGTTCGATGTAATCCCACATCGTAATCGCGTCAAGGCTTTCCCGCTCGAAGTTCTGAGCCATCGGGAGAAATTCACCCACCTGCACGGTCAACCCGCGTTTTTTTGCCTCGGAGGCCGCGTAGTCGGAGATCTCGATCCCCTGGGCCTCCCATCCTCGCTTCCCTGCCGCTTCAAGACAAAACCCCGCCGCACATCCGACATCGAGGAGTTTTCCCTTGGAGCCGCCTCGGGACTTCTCGATCGCTTTCAGCCTTCGATGGAATGTCTTCAGGATGTCTTCTCGATCGGAAAGGTAGTCGTCGTATCCTTTCGCCCCCGAGTCGGTCGAGTGGAAGTACTGCTCGGTATACAAGGCTTCGAGAGCCTCTCGTGGAAGACGTGGGCTGAGATAGCAGAGCCCGCATTTCTTACACCGAACGATCGGAGGTATCGGGATTCCGTTCCTATCCTCTTTTTGGGGATAGATTCGGTTGGCCTCGGAGGCTCCGCAGTAGTCGCAGGTGACGGTCTCAAGTGGTGGGTTTTCGGGGTTGACCATAGATACCCTTGAACGCGTTCTTACGTACGGTCAGCACGTCAAGAAACATGGGGAGAGTGTGACGGAAAAGACTGATTTTGGAGTCGCGAGCATTCTTCCAGGTAATCGGAAGCTCGACAATCTTGTAGCCGAGTCGTCTTGCGATGAAGAGTAGCTCAACGTCGAAACCAAAACCCGGAAGCTGAGCGAGGGGAAAGATTTCTGCCGCGGCAGCTTTCTTGAACATCTTGAAACCGCACTGGGTGTCGGATATTGCAGGCAGCGTGATGATGCGGATGGTCCGGTTGAAGGTTCGTCCCGAGAGGATGCGGTACCAGGGATTCCATCCAACGATCTTGCTTCCCGGAAGAACCCGGGACCCGATGACCACATCTGCGCCCTGATCTGCGGCAGCAAGAAACGGCATCACCTCCGAGATGTCAGTGGAGAGGTCCGCATCGGAGAAGAGAACGTATTGTCCCTTTGAAGCCAGGGCACCAGCTTTTACGGCGGCTCCTTTCCCCTGGTTTCGGGGAAGGGTGAGGAGGCGCAATCGAGGATCGCTTTTGGCTTCGGAATGGACGGCTTCTGCGGTGCCATCGGTGCTTCCGTCCGACACGACGATCGCTTCGAAATCCACTCCCTCGGTCTGCATGAAATCAAGAATGCGAACGAGAGACGGGCGGATCCTCTCCTCTTCGTTGTAGGCGGGAATGACGATCGAGAGCTTGGGTGAGGTTGCCATCAGGATGACTCCTTCCCGAGAAAGCGGAGTCGCTGTTCCTTGAGATAGCGGAGGAAGTCCGGATCATCTTTCGGGGTCCATTGAATCGCCTGATCGATGGTGTCTGCAGCCTCTTTTTTCTTGCCCATTCCAAAGAGAATTTCGGCCAGGGTGTCAAGGTACTGGGGGGAGTGGGGGGAAAGAGCCACCGCTTTTCGGGAGAGGACTTCGGCCCGACCCACTTTTCGAATCTCATTGTCGCTTGCGGTTGCGTAAAGCCAAGCCAGCTCATTCAAGAGTCCAGGCTCCTGGGGATGGTGCTCGATGCCAAGCTCAAGGGCTTTTGCCGCAGTGGATTCATCGGAGCTTTCTTTCAGGGCCTGCACCAGAAGAAGGATTTCCGACAAGGCACGCGAATCACTCTTACGCGTGGACAGAATGCGGCAATAGGCATCCATGGCTTCGAGGTGTTTCCCTTCGCTGGCAAGAAGGCTTCCGAGTTCGATCAGCGCGTCCGGGTATTCTGGATGGATGCGTAGCGCGTGTCCCAGATCCTCAAGTGCCCCTTTCACGTCGGTCTTTTTCTTTGCGAGAGCTCGCACGAAGTAAAGCCGGCAATCTTCTCCTCTGGTGAGGCCGTTGGAAGCGAGCCTCGTTGCAACCTCTTCCTCTTCCGAACTCACGGACATCAACGCCGCGAGATAAAGAGATGTCTGTTGTTCCGGAAGGCTCGGAGATTTTAGATACGACCGGGTGAAGTTTTCCTGGGCCTCTTTGAACCGCAAGTTTGCCGCCGGTCGATTTCCCTGTGCCTGAATTCTCTGACCGGATTGGAGCTGAAGTAGGCCGAGTTCGCGAAACGCAGAGAAGGATCGATCGTTGACTTCGATCGCCTTCTTGAAGTTCTCCTCGGCAAGGTCGAGGCGCTCTTTTCGCTGGTAAGCCTGGGCAAGCATTCGGTAGCCGTCGGAGAGATCACGATCAAAGTCAGGGAGTGGTAGGTGAAGGAGCCAGAGGAGAACCAACGAACTGAGGGCGGTGATTCCTGCGGGCATCCATTTCTTTGCCTTGCACCAGGTCACCATGGATGCTGCGGTGAATCCGGAAAATGCGGCCAGGAGACCTGTTACCGGGAACCGGTAGCGGGAGACGACGAAGTTCAAGATGATGGAGAACGCAAACAGCCAGAAGAAGGGGAGAGAAAGCCAGGTTCCCCGGCGGCGTTTGATGACAGAGAGCACCATTCCAACCAACCCGAATGCGCCGAGTATGCCAAAGGTCGGAAAGAACCGGAGGTCGAGAATCGGGGCGAATTCGGTCCGGAATAAATCAAAGCTCTGGTTGTTGGGAACTTCATAGTCGTTGAAGAAGATCCGGATCTTCTTCAAGGTGAGAAGGAACCAGGTCCCCGGGTTTTCACTCACCCATTCGAACCCCTTTTTGAACCAATACGACGACACTTCCGAGGGCGCCAGGAGCTCACCGCTTTTACTCTGGGCGTAGGAAAAAAAGAAGCCCTCTTCGTTCTCGCTTTGAAATTCGAGGGGATCGACGGGGGCGAGGAAGCTTGCCACATGAATCTGGGAACCGTTGGTATTATAGGGGCAATTACCGGTGTAAAAAACCGGGCCGGCGTTGTAGGAAATAGGAACGAAATCAGAGGAGACGATCGCATTGCGAATCGTGACCGGTGTCACCGCAAGAGCGACACCGGCTGCCAGCGCCAACGCTGGTCGCAACCGGAAAGGACGTTTTGCCAGAAAGATCCAAACCGTAGCCCACCCGGCGAGCAAGATCATGGTGCCTGAAGTAATCGCGGCAATGCCAAGAGCGATGCCGGTGAGGAGAAGCCGGATCAGGAGCGATTTTTCTGGAAGCGGCTTTTCTCGCTGACGGATTCCCAGGGTGAAGACGAGGAGAAGTCCCAGATCAAGAAGTAGGGCGGAGAGCCCTGTCTTCAACAGTAGTGCTTCGTAGAAAAACGCAACCTTGTAGGTGGCCATGAGCAGCCCGGCGATCACCCCGGCGAGTCGTCCAAAGAGGGCCCGTCCGACGGCGAAGACAACGGCGCAGTGGAGTCCACCGAGGATGAGCTGAAAGCCCGAAAGGAGCAGAAAGTCCCGTCCGATGAGGGAGTAGAAGATCCCCACGAAGTACGGATAAAAGGGGCTGTACCAGTAGGCCCGCTCGCCGAGCCAATCGCCGTTCGCGTAGCCTTCCGCCATCGAGTCATAATGGCGGGAATCCATCGTCGGTTCATCGAAGAAGGGATTGATGTCCGGGTCGGAGATCTGGGCCAGGTAGGCGAGACGTAGGCTCGTCCCCAGGAGGACGATTCCAAGCATCAACAGGAAGTCGAGCGTCCGGTATTTGCCCCGGTTCTCACCCATTTCCGGCGAGAGTGGATCCGCGCCGTTCCTGGCACTTTGCGTCTCGGGCTCTTGAGCTATTTCTCGGAACTTCATCTCGTTCCCAAAAGTCTGTGAGGGGGATCGGTGAAAGCGGCATAGTCTAGTCGGATCCAGGCTCGATGCAGTAGCATCGTTGCCAAAAAGGAATAGACCGACGAGACGACCTTGGGTTTCAGCGGACTTTCGCTCGTTCTCTTGAAGGCGGTCGAAAGAGAGCATCCTCTCAGGTCGTCCCTGAAGCAAGTTGACCTGAATCGGGCCGCTTGCTAGGCTCCGGCCTACCCTCGGTCTGATAAGGAGCTGCATTTCTATGGGGATGCCCCCGCTCGTTGAGGCCATGCGGCCCCAGCAATGGGTAAAAAACGGCTTTGTTCTCGCTCCGCTTCTTTTTTCGAAGCGTGCCGATGAGCCTGCCTTGATCGCCGCCGCCATCGGTGCCTTTTTGGCGTTTGCTCTCTCCTCGAGCTGTATTTACCTCATCAATGACATCCTGGATCGCGAGCAAGATCGGTGCCATCCGGAGAAATGTAACCGCCCGGTCGCCTCCCGCCGGCTTTCCGTGGGGGCAGCATGGATCGGGGCGGCCTTCTGCTGCGCTCTGGGGCTGGGCCTGGCATTTTCGATTGCCTCCAAATTGGGCCTGATTGTGCTCGTGTACGTGGCTCTTCAGGTGGGCTACGGCGTTGTTTTGAAGCACGTGGTGATCATTGACGTCATGGTGGTCGCGGTTGGATTTGTTCTTCGAGTTCTCGCCGGAGCGGCCGCCGTTTCGGTCGTTGCGTCCGAATGGCTGATCTTGTGCACCCTGTTGCTCGCATTGTTTTTGGGTTTTTCGAAGCGTCGACACGAGCTGATTACTCTCGGTGAAGACTCCTCCGGACATCGCCGGGTTCTCTCTGACTATTCCCTCGCGCTTCTCGACCAGATCAATTCGGTTCTCCTCGGGGCAACCATCGTTTGTTATGCGATCTACACGGTTTCTCCTCGTACCCAGGGGGAGGTCGCGAAAAGCGATGAGCTCGTATATTCCGTCCCAATAGTGATTTATGGCCTACTGCGCTATCTGCACATCGTTCACAAGGGCCGGTATTCGGGAAGTCCCACCGCGGCCCTGCTGAAAGATCGCCCTCTCTTACTTTGCGTCGTTGTTTGGGTCTTGTTCTGTAGTTTTGTCTTGTATCGAGCCCGCTGATCGAGGTAAACTCTCCCGTTGGAGGGTGGCTTTTCTGGATCGGCGCGAAGTTTTTTTTGCCTCGATCCAGACATTTTTCCGGCCCGCCCCTTGCGATGCGTGGCCCGACTATTAAAACTACGGGTTTCCACGTTCACTCCCAGGGACTGGGCGGAAGGCGGTCGGTGTGTCTATAAGGGGAAGGTTTGGGCCTTCTCCTCAAGGGACATGAACTGCGACTCCACCAAGGAGCCTCTCCATGGATACGATGACCAAGTGGCCCACTGTCGCTTTACCGGACTCGGTGACCCTCGAAACCGAGTCTGATCCGAACTTCGGTAGGTTTGTTATCGAGCCGTTCGAGCACGGACTCGGCGTCGCGATTGGCAACAGCATGCGACGGATCCTGCTATCGACGCTCGAGGGAACCGCGGTAACAACTCTGAAGTTGGATGGGGTTGTTCACGAGTTCTCGACCATGCCTGATGTTTATGAGGATGTGACGGAAATCATCCTCAACATGAAGCTGATCCGGGTCCAGCTCCACACCGATGGCCCGGAGACACTGGTCATCGAGAAGTCGGAGGAAGGACCGATCACGGGCGCCGACATTCAAGAGACCGCGAATGCAGAAGTCGTCTCCAAGGATGTCCTCATCGCCCACCTGAGCGGCCCGACTCCCTTCCGCATGGAAATGCAGGTAAAGAAAGGGCGTGGGTTCGTAACCGCCGAAGAGAACTGTGACGAGGATCAAGAAATCGGCGTGATTCCCATCGACTCGAACTTCAATCCGGTGCGGAAAGTCCGATTCCGGGTGGAGCCCATCGAGAGCCCGAACCTGAATCTTCCTCAAGAGCGACTCATTCTTGAGCTCTGGACCGACGGGACCTTGACCCCGAGGATGGCCCTCGTCGAGTCTGCCAAGATCATGCGGAAGCACTTGACGCCGTTCCTGCGATACCACGAGCTCCAGGATCTCGAAGACGAGGAGATCGTTGGTGATGGTCGGGAGGATGTTTCGGCTGCTGAAAAGGAAATGAACGAGGCTCTTGATCGTCCGGTCATGGAGCTTGATCTTTCCGTTCGCGCCTCCAACTGCATGACGGCCGAGAAGCTCGTGGTCATGCGAGACCTGGTGAGGCACTCGGAGGCAGACCTCCTGAGGATTCGCAATTTTGGAAAGACCACCTTGGTCGAGGTGAAGAAGAAGCTGACCGAAATCGGTCTCACGCTCAATATGGACGTGTAGCTTTTTCGGAAGCTCTCCCAAAGAGGCAAGGAAGAAGAACGTCAAGACAAGAAAAGGCGAGGAGAACTCGATGAGTTCTCCCCGCCTTTTTTATAGTACCCCGGAGGGGAATCGAACCCCCGTCTCCGCCTTGAGAGGGCGACATCCTGAACCGCTGGACGACCGGGGCGAGTACTTTTATTGTGTCGGGGAGAGATCGCGATCACTCCCGAACCGATGTTTTTGCTTGTGGAAGCAACTTTGTTAACGACTCTGGATCGTCAAGTGGCTGAGGCGGCAGGACTCGAACCTGCAATCGCCCGGTCCAGAGCCGGGTGTCATACCATTAGACCACGCCTCATCATCCCAGGACACCAATCGAGCCTGGGGTTGGCTGAAGTGTAGCTCTTTCCCTTTGAAATTCAAGGTCAGAATCCGACTCGTGAATCCTCTTTCCTCTTCAAGAATCGGCACTTCCCGGGAGGGCTATCTCCCGTTCGGGTGGAGCCGTTTGCAGTATGCGATCGCGGCTCTTGTCTACTTCCTGGGCATCTCGCTTCTGTCGGCACACATTCCCGGGAAGATCTTCGAAGTTCTCCCCGATCTTCCGGTTGTGCTTTTCGTGCGCCACTACGTGACCAACCTGGCTCACGTACCCCTTTTTGGGGGATTTGCCTTCTTCATGCTTTTCGCGCTGGGTGGAGAGGCTCTCCCCTTTTCTCGCCGGCCGCTTCCTTATGCAATGACCCTTCTGTTCACGGCTATCTTTGGCACGGTGGATGAGATCCACCAGGCTTTCGTTCCCGGGAGATTTCCGTCCCATATCGACATTCTTTTGGATGTTCTGGGTGGCGCTCTTGCCTGTAGCTACGTGTCATTTCGGTCCGGCGGGGGGACTCGGAAGAGGGAGAGCATCGTTCTTCTGGCGGTGCTGAGCGGAGCAGCCCTGGGGGCCTGTGTTTGGGCGGTTGTCGCCGGGCACCAATCGACTTTGCCCTGGCGCAGACTCGCAGCTGCAGCCTTTCCGCTTCCGGAGTCCGGGCTGATCGACGGTTTTGAGAATGAGAATGCCTGGAAGGGAGGAGCTCCCCGCAGCGCCGATCTTGAGAAGGAGGATTTCATCTTGGTGTCTTCATCGGCATGGACCACCGAGGGAAAGTCATCGCTCCGGTGCGACCTTCCCGTGGCCGACTGGTCGGGGGTTTCGACCCGGGTGATTCCCGTTGATCTTTCGGGCTTCCTCCATCTTTCTGTAGATCTCCTGTTGCCGGAGGACACTTCGATCCGCAAGCTCGGGTTTCGTTTGGTCGATTATGACGGAGTTGCGGCCGAGTCCTTTGTCGCGGTGAGCTCCGGGGAAAGTACTGTGGTCGTTGACCTGAGCTCTTTTGGCGAGGAACTTGATTTGAGCAGGTTGGATGTCCTGTCGCTGATGGTGCGGGGCCAGAAAAGAAGAGTGGGGTTGAGCTTGGATCGATTGCGAGCACTGGGAGAACTCGACCCACGAAAACTTCGTCAGGAAAAACCGAAATAAGCATACTAGGTGCGACGTCTAAGGACGGAATGAGAACATTTCCGGAGCGAGCTGAACCTATGACCATAAGGACTTACGTGTGGGGCGACCTGAACGCCAACCACAAATTACGCCCTGCCCCGACCCGATTGCTGGTCGTGGTGCTCGGATTGTTCTTGATGACGGGCTGCAGCTCCCTCACCGAGAAGGACGACGAGTTCGAAGAAGATCCGGAGGTCACCGAGAGGAACGAGGAGAAGCGCCTGGCGACTCTGCAGGAGACAAACCGGGATCGCCTCTTCAATACACTCGACAACGAGATGCGGGCCTGGCGTCAGTACTCATCAGACCGGGAAAACCAGGTCACCCTGGAAGGCTATCTTGCCCAGTACGTTCAGGCAAACATGGCCGCGGTTCTCTCGGGTCTTGACTCCGAGTCTTCTCGCTACAAGTCGATTTGTGCCGCCTCCTTGTACTTCATCGAAGACCCGATCGTGGTCGGGCCCCTTGTCGCTCTTCTCAACGATCCGGATCCCGGGGTCGTGGGAAACGTCCTCATGGCTCTTTCGCGCAATGCGGATGACCGGGTCCCGGTGGAGAAAATCGCCCCCCTGACCCGAAGCCCGCATCCTGACCTGCGACAGAATTCGGTTCTTGTCCTGGGTCGGCTCTCATCGACCGTTACTTCTGACGTCGCCAGCGACGCCATCGTCGCGGCACTCACGGATGAAACACCCACCGTCCGCTTCAACGCGGTAAAGGCGGCTGGTGAGGGGAGGATCTACGCGGCAGCGCCCCTACTTCTGGAAGCCCTGCGGGATCCCTGGCCCGGCATCCGAGCCCATGCCGCTCTCTCCCTTGCGGCTCTGGGGAAAGAGGATGCGATCGACCTCATTCGGCCCCTTCTCACGGATCGAAGCGACCTGGCCAGAGCTGCGGCGAGGAGCGCAATCTTGGTTCTGAATCCGAATGCAAGCTTCGAAAGCGACACCCTGCAACCATGACCTGATCGGTCGGTTAGCCGGAGCCGGATGGGTCCATGTCGACCAGAACATGGGTCGTTTTGTCGGTTTTTACCTGCCGCCTCACCCAATGGAGAGCAGACACAAGAACGTCGGCTTTTTGCGCCTTCAGAAGGATGTGAAATCGGTGTTCGCCCCGAAGGCGAAAGAGGGGGGCGGGACCGAGGATCTGAATCCCGTCTCGTTCACAAAGCCCTTTGAGCTCATGAAGGACCAGGCCCATCCGCTCCTTCGCTGCGGCTTCTTTGGTCGAGCGTACGATGATGCGGGCAAGGCGGCCAAACGGGGGATACCGGAGAGCCTTTCGGTCTTTGAGCTCTTTGTCGGCAAATTCATGGAAGTCCTGCCGCGACCCCGAGACCAGAGCCGGATGCTCGACCGAGTATGCCTGGAGGATGACGATTCCTCGAACATCGCCCCGACCGCTTCGTCCGGCACACTGAGCCACGAGCTGGAACGTTCGTTCCGAAGCGCGAAAGTCAGGAATGTTCAGGCCGATGTCGGCGAGGAGGATCCCCACCAAGGTGACGTTGGGAAAGTCATGCCCCTTGGCAATCATTTGAGTTCCGAGGAGAATCTTGATCTCGCCCCGGCCAAAAGCAGTGAGGGTCTTTTCGTAGGATCCGATTCCTTGCATGGAATCGGAATCCATTCTGGCGGTCGGGTGGTCGGGAAAGAGCTCCCGGAGCTCCTCCTCGATGTGCTCGGTGCCAAGAGCTGTATAACGAAGCCCGGGCATTCCGCAATCAGCACACTCGGTAGGAAGTCTTGCCTCGGTGCCACAATAGTGACAGAGCAGCCTGCGGATGGATTGATGGAAGGTCAGGGTGATGTCGCAATTCGGGCAGGATTCAACTCTACCACACCGCTTACACCGAACGATGCTGGCGAATCCGCGTCGGTTGAGGAAGAGTAGTACCTGCTCTCCTCGGTCGAGAGTCGTTCGCATGGCTTGGGTCAGGCGACGTGAGAAAAGAGAGAAGCGGTGGCTCTCAGCGTGTTCCTTTCCCATGTCGATAACTTGCACTTCTGGAAGAGTTCTTCCACCGACTCGCTTGGATAGGTGGGTGAGGTCGAACTTCCCGGTGCGAGCGTTCTCGAAGGACTCAAGGCTCGGTGTTGCCGACCCCAGTAGAACGACCGCGGATGCGCGCTTGGCCCTGACGATGGCCAGATCCCTGGCATGATAGCGTGGGATACTTTGTTGCTTGTAGGATGGCTCGTGTTCCTCATCGACGATGAGGATTCCGAGGGGATCAACGGGAGCGAACACGGCGCTTCTTGCGCCGATCACCACGTCTGCTTCTCCCTTGCGGATTCGATTCCAGTGGGCCAACCGATCCGCGTCACTCAGATGACTGTGAAGGACGGCAATCCGGGAGAATCTCTGGAAGAACCGTCGCACGGTTTGCGGCGTCAAGGCAATTTCGGGGAGGAGAACAATGGCCTTTCGGCCCGCGGCAAGAGTGTTTTCGATGGCCCGTAGATAGAGTTCTGTCTTTCCACTTCCGGTGACCCCCAGGACAAGAACGGTTTTGAATGCCTTTGTCCTCACGTGATGTTGGATCTGCTCGAGGGCCTGGCTCTGTTCGGGGGTCAGCTCGGGAGGAGTTGCTTTTTCTTCATCGTCGGAGACTCCCTCGGGCGCAAAAGGGAGCTGCTCGACTTCGATGTCAAGTTGCCGGACAAGTCCCTTTCTGATCAATGTTGTGATCGGAGATCGAGTGACTCTTGCCCTTTTTCGGACCTCTCGGATGGGTGCTGGCCCCTCGGATCGAAGGACGAACCGAAGCACTTCGGCTTGCTTGGAGAAGCGAGGAGAAAGGTCCTCGATCGCCCGGTGAACCTCTTCCACTTCCCTGGCCAGTTCAAGAGCTGGTTCCGTCTTGAGTCGCTGGCTTTTCGTTGCCCGGCGTACGGGGGCGGGGACTGTTGCCGCCAGAGCTTCTCCAAGAGAGCAGCAGTAGTAGTCGGCGATCCAGCGAGCGAGTGAGATGAGATCTTCATCGACGAGGGGCGAGTCATCGAGGACTTCCAGGATGGATCGGAGTTTCTTGTGGGGAGAGCTATTCTTGCGACCAACGCAAAAACCCATGACCGTTCGCGATCCCAGGGGAACCTTGACCCGGACACCGGGTGTGATGGTCTCTTGATGCTCATCAGGAATCTTGTAGTCAAGAGCTTCATCGAGCGGAAGATTCAAGGCGACTTCAGCGATGTTCCCTGGGGGCGAGCCGGTTTCTTCCGGCTCAAATTCAACTTCGAGTTGGGTATTTCTCGTCTCGGCACCCGAGGTGGAGCCAGTCATCCCCTGGCCTTCAGGGTAAGGAGGGTGATGTCTTCACTGTCATCGGCGCCTTCTCGGTATTTCTCAAGATAGGACCCAACAATGTTGACGAAGGCTGCGGAGTTTTTGGGAGAGCTTTTCAGAACGAGCTGGTGAAAACGCTTTTCTCCAAACGGAGCCTTGTTCTTGTTCTTGACGTTGATCAGACCAGGCGTATAGAGAACAACCCGGTCGCCGGACTCGAGCCCGATCTCCTGTTCCTTGAGGGAGGCGTCAAACATCGGGCCTCGGTCCAATCCGAGTGCAATGCCGTCAGGGCAGATGGCTTCAAGTGTATTCGACTTGGAGCGATGAAGTAGCATGGGAGCATGACCGGCGTTCACCACCGTCAGTTTTTTTGCATTGGCTTCGAGGATCATGAGCATTGCCGTGACGTACATGCCTTTTCGAATGTCTTCCGCCAGAGTTTGATTGACCCGTTTCAAGATGGAGCTGGCCCTGCCGTCGCTCTTTTGTGCTTCCGCCCGAATGAGAGTTCGGGTGAGTGCCATGAGAATGGCCGACGCGACTCCCTTGCGCGGGAGCCCAGCGATGACAATCGCGGTTCGCGAGCTGTCGATCTTGATGACGTCATAGTAATCGGCACCGATGTCTTCACTTGGATGAGAGAAGAAGTCGACGTCGAATCCCTCAAGCTGGGGTAGAGCCGTAGGAAGGAGTTTTCCATGGATTTCTCGCACAAGGCTCACGTCATGTTCGATCGCGCGATGCTTGGATTCGGCCTCTTCTGCTTCCTGCATTGATCTGGTCATGTGGTCAAAGGTTCGGGCCACCATCCCGATTTCATCATTCGAAATTGCTCGAGTGCGATGGCCAAGATCGCCACTGGCGACGATTTCCATGTCTTCCATCAGCCACTTCAGAGGCTGTGTCATACGATTGACAAGGAAGAAAGAGGCCGCCGCGCCCAATGCGATGAACCCAAAGGTAAAGACGATGACAAGAACCCGAAGGTTACCGAGTTTGTCCTGAATTTTTGATTCGGAGAGCACCACGTAGGCTCGACCGATGATTTTGTTGTCAGAATCCCGGACCGGGGTCGCGTAGAGCCTCGCGCTTTCCCGGCTCTCGTTGTCGCGGCCCTCCCGAATCGTGACCTCGGTTTCAATCTCCTGACCATTCATCGTTACTACGTAGGCCGCCTCCTTGGTAATCGCCTGGAAGCTTGCTGGTTTGGCTCGCGAGACCGAACCCTTGTCTTGATTCTTGTTATTCGGATCGGCTCGATTGATGAAAACGTTCAGCACGTCGCCTGCAGTGATGCGTTGGACACCAGACCTGGCCGGGAAACTCAACATGGACACCAGCCGCCGATTGTTTTCCTCGTTTACGGCCCGGGTCACCTTGCCGAACCGGTCTTTGACCGGCTGAGGAACCGTGGCCTGGCGGGGGGCGGCCTTGGCTTGATCTTTCTTCAGAACGTAGTCGAGGTAGTATTTCTGAGAAAGAAGGGCGCCGTACTCCCCGTAGTTCTCTTCGAGCCAATCCTTCACATCGAGCCAGGAGCGGTCCTTGAGCTCCCATGTGCTGATGTCAAAACAGGAGAGTGCGTTGACCAGGCCAGCGCCGTACCGGTCGATTTCACGCTCGAGGGAGCCACTCGTCCGCTGGTAGATGAAGGTGCCAAAGACCCCCATCAAGATGGCGAAGGTACCTGCGCTCACCAGGGTGAACTTCACCGCCAGGCTCATTCCGCTGATGCGTGATCGGGCGCGAATTGCCTGGGGCCGACCTTTTCCCTTCACTTCCCCGGTTGGCATGGAATGTGATGATCAGAGCACCCAGAGGCGAAGCCCTAGGAGCAAGACGTTGGCGTAAATCCCCGCGATCAGGTCGTCGGTGACGATCCCCCACCCACCCGGAAGACTCTCCGCATTGCGAGCAGGGACTGGCTTGACGATATCAAAAACCCGGAAGATAAAGAAAGCCAAAACGAGGATCAGGAGATCGGGTTTATCGGGATGAAGTACGGTGACGAAAAGCCCGGCGAACTCATCGAGGGTGAAATGGCCCGGATCCTTGCGCCCAAAAACCCGGTAGGAGAAGCCACCCAGGAAGCCTGAAATGAGAGTTGAGGCAATCACGAGACCAATGGTCCAGGCGAGGAAACTCTCCGTGGGGAGAAAGTAGACCAGGACGCAGGCAGCCGCAGTTCCGGCGGTTCCCGGGGCGATCGGGGAGTATCCCGAGAAAAATCCGGTGATCAAAGAAAGCTTGAAGAAGCCAAGGAGACCGAGCTTTTCTTTGGTGGGGGGGAGGGAGCTCACAGGTTTTTGTCTTCTTTCATGAGCTGAATTGCGCTCGGGATGTAGCCGACTCCGGAGGCAATCGTGAACAGTACGGTGGCCCAAACCAGGCACTGACAAAAGACGGTGGCCCAGGATTCCTGATGAAAGTGACCGAGATAGAGAAAGAGGGCAACCAGGGTCACGCACTGGGTGACCATCTTGAGCTTGCCGAGGAGCTTGGCAAAAAGATCGGTTCCTTTGGACTCGGCAAAGCCCCGAAGTCCGGTAACCAGGAACTCACGGGTGATGATCAGAACCACCATCCAGGGCTTGATGACCACTCCGGTAATGTCGGAGCTGGCCATGTAGACCAGGATGCCGACAACGACGATCTTGTCCATCAGAGGGTCAGCAACGACTCCGAAGGTCGTAACCAGTCGAGCTCGCCGGGCCAGGTAGCCGTCAAGAGAGTCGGTGATCGCAGCGATCACGAAGAGAATCATCGCGACATCGGTGAGAAGCACCGTCATGGAGGTGTGCTCCCCGCTCGTCGTGGGGTTCGCCGCCTGGACGAAGGCCAGGAGGACGAAGATGATCAGCGCCAGGAACAGTCTGAGTACGGTGAGCTTATTTGGAAGATTCATGCTTCGTGTTGATTAGCCGAGGCCGTTGCCTTTTTCATCCCACTCCTCGCGGGAAATGAGGATTTCACGAGGATTCGGCCCCCGATAGGGACCAACGATTCTCAGCTCCTCCATCCGATCGAGGAGCCGAGATGCGGTAGGATAACCGATGTTCAGGCGTCTCTGAAGAAGGGAGACCGAACCTCTTCCTTCTTCGAAGAGAATCTGGACCGCCGGGGCAAAGAGCTTCTTCTCGTGAAGAGTGAGGTTAATGCCGGGTATTGACTCGGTTGTGGACGGCGCCTTCTTCTTCCGGGAACGCGGTTTTTTGGCTCCAATCTGTTGTTCAGCGATCAAGTCGGCGAGGGCGGGTAGGAGCTTGGGCATGTCCTCAAGAGGAATATCGGCCTTCTTCTGGGGGGCAGCCTTTCTGCTTTTTCGCGCTGGACCCTTTTTCTTGGTTTTTGGGGCGGGAGGGGGAGGCATTTCCTCCATCACATTTTCGGGGGATGGGGAAGGAGACGTGAGTTCCGCCAGGGTTTCGAGGTGACGTTGCTTTCCTCTGGCAACATCGGGGCTGGGTTCCTCGACAGGATCGATTTCCGGTTCCTCTACGTCGTCAACGCTCGTGTCTTGCTGAAGCTCGAGGTCGTTCGAGTCGCTTTGGTCCGCATTCATCGGAGCCCCCTGAGGCTCCTTGACGATTTCCGCGGTTTCGTCCACTAGCGCTTCGTCGGGTTCCGGTTCTTCCTCTTCCTCGACTAGCTCTGCCTGATTGTCGAGTTCCTCGTCGTCATCTTCGAGCTCTTCTTCTTCTTCGTCCTCTAGCTCTTCATCGTCTTCGAGTTCTTCTTCTTCTTCTTCGTCCTCTGGCTCTTCATCATCTTCGAGCTCTTCTTCATCGTCCTCTGGGTCTTCATCGTCTTCGAGCTCTTCTTCTTCGTCCTCTAGCTCTTCATCGTCTTCGAGCTCTTCTTCATCGTCCTCTGGCTCTTCATCATCTTCGAGTTCTTCTTCTTCGTCCTCTGGGTCTTCATCATCTTCGAGCTCTTCTTCATCGTCCTCTGGCTCTTCATCATCTTCGAGCTCTTCTTCTTCGTCCTCTGGCTCTTCATCATCTTCGAGCTCTTCTTCTTCGTCCTCTAGCTCTTCATCGTCTTCGAGCTCTTCTTCTTCTTCTTCTTCGTCCTCTGGGTCTTCATCGTCTTCGAGCTCTTCTTCTTCTTCTTCTTCTTCTTCGTCCTCTGGGTCTTCATCGTCTTCGAGCTCTTCTTCTTCGTCCTCTGGGTCTTCATCGTCTTCGAGCTCTTCATCTTCGTCCTCTAGCTCTTCATCGTCTTCGAGTTCTTCTTCGTCGTCCTCTAGTTCTTCATCGTCTTCGAGCTCTTCTTCCTCGTCCTCTGGGTCTTCATCGTCTTCGAGCTCTTCTTCCTCGTCCTCTAGCTCGTCGTCATCTTCGAGCTCTTCATCTTCGTCTTCTAGCTCTTCATCATCTTCGAGATCTTCGAGGTAGCCTTCTGAAAGGGCTGCTTGTTCTTCTTCTAGCAAGCCTTCCTCGAATTCGTCTTCGTCATCCGGCTCGTCAGTGACGCGGCCTTGGCGGAATTCCAGGCCTTCATCTTCCGCGGTCGTTGCCTCGATCTCGATCTCTGATTCGGCCTGAATGAGTTCGTCGTCAAGGTCGGATCGCGAAGATCGGGTCTTTGACGGTGAGCTTGGATCAAGCTCGGCAACCGCCGACTCTCCTCGAATTTTCTTTTGCAGAGAGGTGAGGAAGAACCAATCGGTGGCGAAAATCAGGGAACATAGGGCAAGAATGGCAAACACAAAACCAACAAGCGGAGCGCTCATGGTGGCGCTCAACCCGTCTGCCAGAAAAGTCCCTACGGTTCCTCCGGGAAGCTCGGCGCCCGGGAGAGTTGTCTTGCCCGCCTGGATGATGCCGGCAACCCCGGAAAGGGAGAGGGTAAAGCCCACGAATCCGAATAGTTTGAGAGGGGCGGCTCGAACCTTTTCCGTGAAGAAGTAGACCGCTGACCAAAGGGTCAGAAGAATGAGAAAAGCATAGGAGGCGATCCCGAGAGGGCGATAAAGGAGCTGGGCAATCTTGAACCCTGCGTCGGTGGTTGTCCCTCTTGAACCGGTGAGATCCGGGCGATAGAGAATGAGAGAAACAAACACGAACACCGAAACCCCAAAGAATAAGAGGGCGGCAACTCCTGCCGGTGTCTGACCCCTTAGCAGGTGAGGTCGGTTTGAATCCGGTTTTGGAGGGTCGGTGGGCCGACGCCGCTCCTCGTCCTTCTGGCTCAGAAAAGCCTGCCGGAAAAACTCCGTCCAGATTGCCGACGTAGTTCGTTTGTCGTCGTTGTCTTTGCGCGACACCGCTCGTCCTCCTGTCTTCAGACGATCCTTTTCATTTGAGGATCGTTGATTCAGGTCCTGGCCTTCTTCGTTTTGGAAGATGCTCGCTTTTGTTGGGCCTCTTCCCACTCTTCGAGAGAGACGAGGACCTCGCGTGCTTGACTGCCTTTGTATTTGCCGACCAATCCATCTTTTGCCATCAAGTCAACAAGACGAGCGGCTCGCGTATAGCCCACTCCTAGCTGTCGCTGGAGGAGAGATACCGAGCCTCGCTGGCTTTCCAGGATCAGACGCACTGCTGCGTCGTAAAGGTCGTCTTTTGAAGAGTTGTCCGTGTCGAGCGAAGTCCCAACCTGGGAAAGCTCCGCATTGAACGTTGGTGCTGAGGTTTTTTTCAGGTGTTTAGTGACCTTCATGATTTCTTTGTCGTCGAGCCACGTTCCCTGAGATCGTTTGAGTTCTGAGGTGCGGGGCGGGAGATAAAGCATGTCTCCCTGGCCCAGGAGTTTTTCGGCTCCGTTTCGATCAAGAATTGTTCTTGAGTCAACCTTGCCTGCGACCTTGAACGAAATGCGAGCCGGCATGTTGGATTTGATGAGGCCGGTGATGACATCAACTGACGGACGCTGAGTTGCCAGGATGATGTGGATTCCGACGGCTCTTGATTTCTGAGAGAGTCGAGTGATGGAATTTTCGACTTCTTTACTTGCCGTCATCATGAGGTCGGCGAGCTCGTCAACCACGATGACAATGTAGGGCAAATGAGTGATGACTTCCGGAGTATCTTCTCCGTCTTCGCCGGTTTCCGGGACCTGAAGCCGTTCTCGGATGACCTCTTCGGGAAGCTGGTTGAAGGAGGCGATGTTTCGAACCGAAGCTTCCGCGAGAAGCTCGTAACGCTCTTCCATCTTTTGAACCGCCCATTCCAGAATGAACGGCGCTCGCTTCATGTCGGTGACGACCGGCGTGAGAAGGTGAGGAATGTCTGCGTACATGGAGAGCTCGACCATCTTCGGGTCGATGAGGATCATCTGGACGTCATCCGGAGATCGTGTCATCAGAATGCTGAGGATGATGGAATTGATGCAGACGGACTTTCCCGACCCGGTAGCACCCGCGATCAGCAGGTGAGGCATTTGTGCCATGTCTTCAATGATCGGAACTCCGGATGCGTCTTTTCCAAGCATCAGCGGAATGGCGAAGTTGGTCCGGCGAAATGTGGGATGTTCGAACAGTTCCCTCAAGAAGACAAGCTCTCGGTGGGTGTTGGGAATTTCGATACCGACGGTGGATTTTCCAGGAATGGGAGCGACGATGCGCACTGACTCGGCGGCGAGGGCCATGGAAAGGTCGTCGGAAAAGCTTGTGATTCGGCTCACCTTGACGCCGGCTGCCAGCTCGAGTTCATACTGGGTGATTACCGGACCCTGACAGATCTCGACCACCTCGGCTTCGATTTTGAAGTTCTTGAGGGTGTGCTCGAGGATGAGGCTCTTGCGTCTGATCTCGTCTTTTGACTCGGTGACCTTCATGTCGCTTGCAGGGTTCAAAAGATCGAGGGGGGGGAAAGAGTAGTCTCCCGAAGTATCCTCGACCGCGGTGCCGGATACGGCGGCGAAACCCGACCTGGCCGGGGCGTTGATGCGAACTGTTGTTGTGGCCTTTGCCGGGCTGGCATCTTTCTTTCCCGCCTTGAGTCGATTCTTGATCCCGGACAGGACGCCCTTCCCCTCGGCTTCATCTTGTGCCTTGACCGGGCTGTCTTCTTTCTTCGTGGACTTTGAAGCCACTGCTTTCGGGGCAGCCTCTTCTTTCTGCTTTGATTTCGGGGAGGCTTTGGTTTTTGCCTTTTCGGAAACACTCCGAGCAGCAGCAGCAGCTGCTGCTTCCTCCTCTTCCTGGGGAGGAAGAATCGGATTGCCACCCTTTTTGGCCGTCTTTTTCTTTGGAGCCTCTGCTTTGGCTTCCTGTGCTTTGGGCTTTTCAGCTGCGGCAGGTGGCTGCTTTTTGGGCTTCGCCTTTTCCTTGCGCCTTGATGGAGCTCGATCGATGACCACCGAGCCGGCACTCCCCGACGCAGCAGCTGCGGCCAGGGTTGCCTTCTGGCGCATCGTATTCATCATGCGTGAGGCAACACTCACGAGGAGCCAATCGGTTGCGACCACGGTTGCCGCCAGGATGATGGTGCCAAGAAGGATCAGAGAGCCGAGCGTCGAGAGCCTGGTCTCCAGGGCATTCTGGAGATAGGCCCCGATTCCTCCGCCGGACGGCCCTTCGACCGGGAGGTAAGTACCGAGGGTTGCGAGGCTCAAGAGGAGGACGACGGCCGCAAGTGCCCGGGCGCCAAAATGGGTCACTTTCTTTTCCAGCAGGATCATGATGCTCCAGATCACGATCACCGTGGGGATGGCCAGGGAGAAGAGTCCGGTGGCCATGACAAGCTGCTCGGCGACCTTATGTCCGAGGGGACCGCAGAGATTCTTCCCGGTGACGCCGTACATGTTGGAGAAGAGAGCCAGGAAGAGGAAGATCGCGACCCCAAGAAGGCTGATGGCTGTTACTTCCTGTACGGCGGAGCGGCGAATCCACCACCGCGCCTCGGTTTCAGCCGGGGCTGACGAGGCTTTCTTTGCCGGGGTCTTTCGACCTGATCCCTTCTTCGTTGTTTTCTTCTTCGTGGTTTTCTTTGCCACCATGGGTTACTGAGTCCGCCCGGCTTTTTCCAGTAATTGAACGAGAATGCGTGCTGCTTGTTTCTTCGTTTTCAGATTCAGTGCTCGTTTGGAGGTTGGACTGAGGATCGTGCAGCGGATCCTGTCAGAACTCAGCGTTGTCGGGTCATTCAGAACCACGTAGTCCATGTTCTTGCGTTTCAACTTCTCGAGAGCTCTTTTTTCGGAGAGCTCTGCTTCCAGCGCAAACCCGATCACGATTCTGGTCCCTTTGGATGCCCCAAGGGTTTCTAAAATATCCGGATTCCGAACAAGGGTGAGTAGAAGAGGGCCTTTCCCTTTTCGGATTTTCCCTGGTACCCGGCGCTGAGGACGATAGTCCGCCACGGCCGCCGTCATCACGAGGGCGTCACACTCACGGAAAGGCTCTCGAAGAGCTTTCAGCATCTCACGCGCACTCTCCACCATCTCCACCCTGACACCCCGCGGAGGAGTGAGGGTCGTTGGGCCAGAGATTAGCGTGACCGAGTGGCCAGACGCCTTTGCGGCGGCCGCCACTTCGTATCCCATCCTCCCCGAGGAAAGATTGCTGAGATAACGAACTCGGTCAATCCTTTCCCGGGTGGGTCCTGCCGTTACGACGATTCTCATCAGCGGTTGGTGATGAGGGGAGTAGGAATGGTGCAATACGCACTAAGGTGCTTTCCGACCGTGATTCGATGGTCCCCCGCCGGGACCCCGAAACGGAAGGGAAGATCCCACACCCGCCCGAAACATTCGACTCGTATTATAGGCAATTAGAGCTTCCAATCAACTGTTGGTCGTAAGGAACAAAGCATGACACAGGGTTGCCGCACCGAGCGTTTCTTGACGGCGATTGCCGTTGGGTCTTTTCGACACCCGAAGTCGGTTCTTTTTCTTGTCCTTGCCGTCACGTTCTTTTTTTCTCTGGGACTGACCGACCTATCTTTTCAAACCGGGCTTCTCGATTTTCTTCCGCGCCGAAGTCCCCAGGTTCAGGCCTTTTCTCGGCTCCTTGGTTCGGTCTCCGGAGTGACCAATCAGGAGCTGGTGTGGGTCGAATTGGACCCGCAAAAAGCGGCGGAACAGGGAGTCACATCCATCACCGACGAGGTGGCGATCCGCGCCCAGGAAGAGCTTGCGTCATTTGTCCGCTCCCGGGTTCCGTCCATCGAACATGTCTTCGGGCTTCCCCATTGGGTGAAGTTGGCCCGTCGCGCCGGTGGGGGAGACCTGGCTCTTCCCGATTCGTCTTTTGAGTTTCGTCTCTATTGGGGAGCCGTCTACGGCACTCAAAAGGAGATGTTGTCTCCCACGATTTCCGGTGATGGAAAAGCGACTCTCCTGGGATTTGTGATGAACGGTGACCCACTCTCGAATGCGTCGCGCGAATTGGGTCAGGAAGTCTTCCGGGCCGTCCTTGATTACCGGGATCGGGATGAAAAAGAATTCGATGTTTTTCGGGATGATCTCCTTGTCCCCATCGGACTTGCTTCCGGAATGGCTCGGATGGATCAAAGCCTGCGCCAGGATGTCGCCTATCTTGCGCCGATCGGGTGCATCCTGTTGGCTCTGTTCTTGGGCCTTGCTTTTGGCCGGGTGGCTCCCGTAGTCCTGGCACTTTCGAGCCTGCTCCTTGGCATCATCTGGGTCTATGGGCTCATGGGATGGCTGGGAATTCGTCTGAATGTTGTCAACATCGCTCTGGTCCCCCTCGTTTTGGGGAGTGGAATCGATTTTGCAATTCACGTATTGAACGAACTCCAGGCGGCGGCAAGCTCCCGCACAGACCCGGAATTCCGCTTTCGATGGATGGCAAAGCGGGCGGGGATGGCCCTTTTTCTTACGACGACGATCTCCCTTTCCGGTCTCTTGTCTCTTGCCGTTTCCGATGTGCCGGGGATCGTCGAACTCGGTCTTCTTGCTTCTTTTGCCATGCTGAGTTTGTTCGGGCTGATTCTCACCGTTCCCGCCGCCTGGGCTGGATTTCGCGGAGGAGAGCCTGATGCTTCCGGGAGCCATCGGTCGAATTCCCGGGTCATGGAGAAGTTGTTGCTCGCAGTCTCTGGAAGAGGGCGCTCGCTTTCCCTTGTCCTGGTCGTAGGGATCAGCCTTCTCTGCCTCGTCTATCGATCGGAGAGTCTCTATCAGCTCGATGTGATCCAGGGGAATTTTCCCGACGACGACCCGGTCTCGAAAGCCGTCGCGAGAGTTCGCTCGGGGGGCGGTGGCGCGTTTCCGGAGTTCCTCATCGTCGAGGGGGACTTCACCGACCCGGCATGCCTTGCCTACACCCGAGATTTGGTTCGCATCCTGAAGAGTGAGGAAGGAGGGCTTGGACCCGGAACTCAGGTGATGGGGCCGGCCCGGGTCCTTGGAAGCTATATGGTGTTGAAGGACGGGGTGGCGGCCGCGTTACCTCGATTTGCTGCAGCCGGAGGAGACTTGAGCCTGGCGATTCCCGCCTCCACACCGGAGCTCAGATCGGCTCTGAATACGATGCACACGGATCCGGGATTCGCTCCTCTGGTGAAGCTCTTCATGAGTCCGGAGCTGGATCGGGCGGTTCTGATCGTGATGCCTGAAGAGACGGGGCTTTCGCTTTCCGGAGCCGAGACCCTCTGGAATCGACTGGAGAATGTGATCGAGGCTGCGGAGGCAAAAAAGCCACCGGGGGTTGAGACTCAGTTTTTTGGTTACCGCACGATGACTTATCTTTTCATTACGACGTCCCTTTTCTGGATGAAGGTTCTCTTTGTCGTGTCTCTGGTCTGTGCCACCTTGGTCTTGCTTTGCTACGTGCGTCGGCTTCGATTGGCTTTCGGTGTGGTTTTCCTGATGTTCCTCACCGGTTTGTGGTGGCTCGGATTGCTTCAGGTTTGTGGTGTTTACGTTTCGGTCTTTCTTCTCTTTCCGCTGGTCTTCCTGGTGAGCCTCGGGTCCGACTACGCCTTGCATCTCATCTGGAATGCTCAGAAGACCGAGAATCTCGCGGAGGTCTACGGGACCACGGGAAAGGCGGTTCTCTTCTCGGCCCTCACGGATGGTGCGGTCTTCTTTCTTTTCGGTTGGCTTTCGTTGAAGAGCGCCTCTCAGGTCATGGTGGCGACGGGTTTGGCGGTGGTGGCCATCTTCTTCACCACCGTGTTGCTGATTCCATTGTTCTTGGGGAAAGAGAAAAGGAATTCCGGCTCTACGGAATCAGCTTCTTGATCGCTTCATGAATCACGTCGACCTCGGCGAGCCGACCGACTCCTTCGTAGCCATCGGCAAGATAGCCTTCGTCCGGACCGCAGAAGTGATATCCAAGCTTGCCCAGGGTCTTGACGTTGTTCTGGACGATGGGGTTTTTCCACATCCGGTCATTCATTGCCGGGCAGATCAGCACCG
Source organism: Planctomycetota bacterium (assembly GCA_029260825.1). Classification (GTDB taxonomy): domain Bacteria; phylum Planctomycetota; class JACOTG01; order JACOTG01; family JAJDCM01; genus JAJDCM01. The sequence continues at coordinate 29,029 of JAJDCM010000407.1, forward strand.
GGGAGGCTGCCGCCATCACGATGTTGGTGAGGAGGTCATCGGCAATGCCGGAAGCGATCTTCCCGATCACGTTCGCTGTGGCGGGAGCCACGACGATGAGGGAAGCGTGAAGCGCAACATCGATGTGTTCGGGCTTATGGGTCTTTCTGAAGTCGAAAAGGTCGACAAGGACCGGCTGATGAGTGAGAGCTTCAAAAGTGGCCTCACCCACGAATTTTTGCGCGCTCTTGGTGAGGACTACCACAACCTCTCGGCCTTCCTTCTTCAGATCAGAAGCCAGCTGAGCGGCTTTGAAGGCGGCGATGCTGCCGGTGACACCCAGAATGATCGAGGACGATTTGCTGGAAGTCGCCATCATGAACTCTTCGGAAGGGGAGCGATCTTGCGCTCTTTCATGAACGAGACGACCGTGTCCACCGCTTTCTTGAGATCGTCATTCACCACGACGAGATCGTAGGCCTTCCCTTCTTCCATCTCACTCTCTGCAATGGCAAGTCGTTTTTGGATGGCCTCTTCCGCATCGGTTGCCCGAGCACGCAGCCTGCGCTCGAGTTCGGCAAGCGAGGGAGGTGAGACGAAAACAAAGGTGCAGTCGAGCCCCTTTTCCCGAAGAGTTCGAGCTCCCTGTACGTCGATGTCGAGGACGCAAACTCTGCCGCTGTCGACGATCTGCTGGACGTTTTCGATCAGGGTCCCGTACCGATTTCCATGAACGGTTGCGTGTTCGAGAAAACGACCCTCTTGTTCCCACGTTTCAAAGGTCTCACTCGAGATGAAGGTGTAGTGATAGTTTTCCGTTTCCCCCGCCCGTTTCGCTCGGGTGGTCGCGGAGGTCGCGTGTTGATAACCGGGCTGAGCCAGGAGTACGTCCAGCAAGCTCGTTTTCCCGGCACCGGAAGGGCCCGAGAGGACGATCAAGCGTCCCTCGCTCTTGAGCGGGGAGGAGGAGGCGGATTCCGTTTCGTGGTTGCCGCTCGTCACGTTCGCTCCTACTCGAGGTTTTGAACCTGTTCTCGTATCTTCTCGATTTCGACTTTGGCCGCCACGACCTTGTGAGAGATCTCCGCGTCGCTTGCCTTGGATCCGATGGTGTTGATCTCTCGAAACATCTCCTGGAGCAGGAAGTCGACTTCACGTCCAACTCCGGTGGCCTTTTTCAGCAAGATCTGAAGCTGGACAAGATGGCTTGCCAGTCGTTCAAGCTCTTCTGTGATGTCGGTGCGATCAGTATAGAGAGCAATTTCTCTCAGCAGGTCGCTGTCGTCAACCTTTGACCCGGCTTCAACGAGGAGTTTGTTGACTCGATCTCTCAGCTTCTGCTGGTAATCCTTGATCACGGATGGGGTTCGCTTGCTGATGAAAGCGACCAGGTCCTTGATGGCCAGGACTCGCTGGGTGATTTCGTGGGCCAGACGTTTGCCCTCGGCCTTGCGAGCGGAGATGTGAAGACGAAGGGCTTTTTCGGCCGTCTTCAGGCACACGTCCCAGTGTTCATCGGAAAGATCTGTCTGGGTCCGGGAAGAGACGACTCCGGGGAGGCTCAGAAGATCGGTCACCAGGAGCGGCGGGGACGGAGTGGAACTCGTCTTCTCCTGGAGCTTGGAGAGGCAGTCGTGGTAGTTCAGGATTGCCTTTTCGTCGAGAACGAACTCGGCAGGAACGCTCGTGCGTTCGAGTCGAAGAGATACCTCGACCGACCCACGAGCGAGCTTGGAACGGAGGAGTGCCTCCAGTTCCTGTTCTCGCCGTGCAAGGGTCGAAGGGAGTTTGATCCCCACCTTGAGAAATCGGTGGTTGGTGGATCGAATCTCTACCGTGACGGAGAGTCCCTTCTTTGCGACGGCAGCTCGACCAAAACCCGTCATGCTGGAGGGTGGCATAGAGGCGACTCTCGGAGCTTCCTACTCTTTATTCTCGGAGTTCTTGGCGGGAGTTTTCCCGTCTTCCTCCGGAGTGGGATCCGTGTCGTCTCCCGAGCCCTCGTCACCGTCGGTCTCTTCGTCACCGTCGGTCTCTGCTGGGGCGACGACCGAAGTATCATCCTCCGCGGCCGGGGCGTCCGTCACTAGCGAGTCGCTGCACCCTCTTAACGAGGTCAGGCTGATCGCTGTGATGAGGAACACCGAAGCAAGGATGCCGGTGAACTTGTTGATCCCGCCCGACTTGACGCCGAAGGCCTCGGAGCCCGCACCGCCGAACGCGCCTGCCAAACCACCGCCCGATCCTTCCTGGAGAAGAATGACGAGGATCAGGACGAGGCTTGCGACCACGAACACGATGTACAGCACTGCTGTGAGAATACTGATGAGCATAAGACTTCTCTCTCGTCTACCTTTCTGCCTTGGCCACTCCGGTTCGCTGGACGAGCTCGGCAAAAGAGCCGGCGTCGAGGCTTGCGCCTCCGACCAGAGTGCCATCAATGTCATCGTTCGACACGAGTGTTTCTATATTGTCGACCTTGACGCTACCACCGTAATGGATTCGAGTCCGGTCGGCATAGTCTTTTCCAATACACCGTCCGAGAAGATCCCGGATGATCTTGTGGACCTCAACGGCCTGTTCGGGGGTGGCCACTTTTCCCGTTCCGATCGCCCAGACGGGTTCGTAAGCCACGGTAATCCGGTCAGCTTCCTCCGCGCCGATTCCTGCAAGAGCAGATCGAACTTGCTCGGTCACGACTTTCTCGGTCTGATTGCTCTCTCTTTGTTCGAGGGTCTCCCCGACACAAAGGACCGCATCGAGATCAGCCTTGAGAGCCATCTTGAGCTTCTTGGCGATGAGATCGTTTGATTCACCGAAAATATGGCGTCGTTCCGAGTGACCTACGAGAACGGATGTGCAGCCCACACTTTTCAGCATGGGTCCCGAAACGTCTCCCGTGAGAGCTCCATATTCTTGATCCGACAGGTTTTGTCCACCCACCTGAATGGGGCTTCCCTCGGTTTTTGCCACGATTTCCATGAGATAGGGGAACGGAGGATAGATGACAACGTCGACAGAGTCTCCGACCTCAGCGCTCATGCGGACAACGTCTGAAGCCGTCGCACTCGCCTCCGAGAGGAGCTTTTGCATCTTCCAGTTGCCGCCGATCCAGCCTTTTCTCATCAGATTCGCCTATCCTTCTTGGGCAGGATAAGAACCGAGCACATGCACCGCAGTGGCGATTCCTTCCAGCTCTTTGAGCGCTTCTTCAACGTCCGGGTCCGAAGCGTGTCCGCAGAGGTCCATGTAGAAAAGAACCTCGCGAGCCCGAGAGGTTATCATCCGGGATTCGATCTTGGTCAGGCTGATTCCAGACCTTTCGAAGACAGCCAGCGCGGAGGTGAGGACGCCCACCCCGTCTCGGACCCCCAGGACGAGAGAAGTTCGGTCCGAACCGGACGGATCTCCCGAGACTTTGGCGAGCACAAAGAACCGGGTGAAGTTGCGAGCATCATCTTCTATTTTTTCACAAACCCTTTGTAGCCTGTAGGTTTGGGCTGCCGATGGGTGAGAGATTGCCGCTGACCCCGGGTGCTTTCCCGCTTTTCGAGCCCCCTCGGTGGTGCTTCGAACCTCCACGAGATCCGCGTCCGGGAACTGACTTTTGAGCCACCGAGAGCACTGGCGAAATGCGTGGGGATGGGAGTAAATCGTGGTGATCTCTTCGAGAGGAAATTGTGAGAGTAGGTCGAGTTGGACCGTCTGGTAGAGCTCGGCGCAGATTTTGACGTCGTTTTGGAGGAAGAGATCGAGGGAGAGGTTGATCCCGCTTCCCAGGGAATTCTCGCAGGGAACCACCCCGTAATCGGTCTTGCCTCGGGCTACGTGGACGAATATGTCCTCCACGTCCCGCTCGGGCCGATATTCGACCTGATCTCCGAATTTCCCGACGGCG
>JAJDCM010000408.1 GCA_029260825.1 Planctomycetota bacterium
AAATCAGTGATTTCTTTGACGAAATGGACCGGGCCGCTGATTCAGCAGGGTCGGGGGCAGATCGAGAGAACGGGCCGTCGGTTCCGTTTTAGTGGTGTACTGGCAGCACGTCTAATCCTTCTCCGTCACGCTCACCCAGATCGGCGACGAGAAAGCAGCAGCTCCGGGTACCGTGTTTCCGTCCAGAGTTCTTTTCTCTTGCCGCATCCGAAGATAATAGAGAGTATCGGATGAGGGTGTGTCCTGAATCGTTTCCTGGAAAGAGGGACCGTCGGGGTCCACTTGCAACAACGGTTTGAACACCTTGTTCTCGAGCTTGAGGATGGAAACCTCCTCGAGTTCGTCACTGCCCCCAACGGCGAGAGAAATGGTGACCGTTTCGCCCCTGGTGATCTCGAGCTCCTCTCCCATGAGGTGTCCGTCAAGGGTGAGATCGAGGTAGATGCGGGGTCCGGTGGTTGCATAGCAACGTCGATGTTCCAGTGCGTCGAAGATCGCTTCCCGGGAATTCTCCTCGGCCAAGACAACGGCAAGACCTGCACCATGTCGGATGCCCGCAGCGAAAGAGGGAAGGCCTGGCGTCTGGAGATGATTGTCGCTGGACCCGATGACCCCGATCTTCATTCCGCTCGCCCAGGCGTATTGAAAGCTGCATTTTCTATCGATTCCCTCCTCATGGATCTGGGGAGCGTCGTCGACCGGGCCCTTCCATTGGTTCGTATCCTGGGAGTGGTGAGAATAGATCTCGCCGATTTTTTGATAGCGCTCATTCCTTTTATCCCGATCAAAAATAGGGTTGGGAGCCTTGCGCGTGCGCTCCGAGTACATCGGGTGAGGGATGCTGAGAACCGGTACGGTCATGCGATCGAGGGCAACCCAGAGCGCCTCGGGAGTGGGGGCTTTCCCTTGGTCAAGAAATGGGAGGTCGGAACTGGGAGAGAGGATCACCTGGTGAGCGTGCTGGGTCGGGTCGGTGGTGTATTCCCAGGCAAAGAGGGTTGTAAACACCGGAGGATCGTTGTACCTCTCCGTGATGTCTTTGACATCTCTCCAGGCTGCCTGTGACATGCCAAGGTCGTGCTCGGAAAGAGACGCGAAGTCAAGTCGGGCGGCGTCTCTTGCGTAGGCGTAAGCCTGTTCTGCATAAGTGTAGTTACCGTAATGATCTCCGCTTGCATCGCGCCAGCTGGATTGTACTCCGGTCGAGGTATGAAACTGAGTGTCACCAAACAACCTGGAAAGGGGAGCGGTCTCGTTTGTGTTCTCCCGATCGTGAACCCAGCTCGAGTGGGAGTAGACCGGAGTGGAATCGATCTTTCCTCGAATCATCTGGAACCCGGGGGTCACGTAGGAAAGATTCGACACGACATAGCTGGCGAGATTCCCTGGTCCCGTGTCCTGGATTTTGAACTCACCCGGGAGTTGATGGATGTCGTCATCGGTTGCTTGAAGTCTCAGGTCGAGGGGAGCAGCCCTCGCGAGATTGCCGTTTTCGTCGTAGCCGACGATCCGGAGATCAAAAGTCTCACCGGTCTGAAGATTTGCCGGGCTGATCAGGCGGTAGAAAGCAGGTAAACCCGGGTTGATCTTGAGGGATGCCAGCTCGGACTCCTGTGCCTGGGTCCAGCGAGAGTTGTCGGAGAGTCGTGTCCGATATTTCCACGAGAGGGTCCCCGCGATTCGACGTAGGGCCGTCCGGTAGGTGAGAGTCATGGTATCTCCTCCCTGAAGGCGTCCTTCCTTGACCCAGGCGACCAGATATCTTCGGGGTAGGGTGCCGTCTTTTTCTCGCCCGAGTTCGACGGTGCCGGTGGAGCTCGATGTTGCTACGGAGGTGTTGTCGTCGGTTGGCGGATCAAAGAGAATATCGGCGATTTTGCGGCCAAAGCCCCGGGTTCCGCCGATGGCAAGTTCGACCTGGAAACCGCCACGACCGTCCATTCCCTGCTTCGGGACGGTCAAGGTGAATTCGAACTCGAGAACTTCACCGACGACTCCTTCCCGGGGTGTGACGGTGATGGATGGGTGATCGATGCCGGAGGAGCAGCTCATCAGGCAAGGGAGGCAACACGCGAGGCCAAGGAGGATTCCCGCTAATCTTCGTGGGGCTATCGGATGTTGGATGGAGTCGTTTTTCATTTGACGGTGAATGCTCAATCATACACTTTATGCGCCCCGTCGGTTTTGGTTTGACGATGGAACCATCAGGCCTGGCGAAGATCCAAGAAGGGACCGATGAAAAAGAAACTCTCGATCACTGCTGTTGTCCTTTTCTGTCTTCTTGGGCTTGGATCGTGCAATTCAGGCAAGGTGACCGGACCCAACATCGTTTGGATCGTTTGGGATACGGTCCGGGCGGATCGGCTTTCGATCTATCGTCCCGAACGAAAGACCACCCCATTCCTTCAGAAATGGGCCAAAGACGGGCGGGTCTTTGATTGCTCCTCGGTGAGTTGCTGGACCGTGCCGTCCCACGCTTCGATGTTCACAGGGCTTTTTCCCGGCGAGCATGGCGTGCAAGACGTTGTTTCAGAGCTCTCCGAAGAGCACGATACCGTGGCGGAGCTTCTCCGGGATCAGGGTTATCAGACCTATCTTTTCAGCGCCAACCCGTTTGTTAGCCGGTCTACGAAGTTCTCCCAGGGTTTTCAAATCGAGGAGCATCCGTACGATAAGAAGCTTGCTGCGGAAGCTCAGGATGAAGTCGTGGGCAAGATCGATCCCCAAGATCAATCCAGCGACATGTCGGTGGTCCTTGGTAAAGGATCCAAAAATTGGTCGGTAAAAGCGGTGGGTGAGCTCATCAACCGACGTTTTTTTCGCTTCCTGTCCACCCGGGATCAAGGCCGGCCATTCTTTGCTTTCCTGAATTACATGGAGGCCCATCGGGTTCGGATTCCCTCCCGGGAATCTCGGGGGAGGCTCATGACCAGGGAAGAGGTCACGGCTTCGTACACATTTAACCAGACCCAGGCGAGGTTCCAGCGGATCAGCCTTGGCCTGGAAGAACCGTTTTCGGAAAAGGAGCAAAAGATTGTCGAGGCGGTGTACGATGCCACATTGCTCGAGCTCGACATGCTCCTGGATGAGATCTTTCGAAAACTGCAAGCAACCCCCGAGCTTCTTTCGAATACGGTGGTGATCTTGACCTCCGACCACGGTGAGCATCTTGGGGATCATGGAAGTTATCTGCACCAGTACAGCTTGTACGAGGGGGTTCTCAATGTTCCTCTGGTGATCTGGGCACCAGGACGTCTTTCACCGGGCACTGAAATCGAGCCGGTGATGAATATTGATCTATTCCCCACCGTGCTTGAGCTTGCTTCTATACCGGTTCCCGAGCGACCTGGGACTCAAAGCCTTCTTGGTGTGAAAGAGGACAGGCTTCTTGTTGCTGAATATCCAAAACCCTACGAGCCGGTATTGAGCAAGTTCATCAGGAGTCATCCCGAGTGGGACAGTAGTCCCTATCGTCAAGGGCTCAGGACGGCTCGGTCGGGAGCATACAAGCTACTCTGGCGATCCAGCGGAGAGCAGGAACTGTACAACCTTGCGGACGATCCGGGGGAAGAGATCAATCTCAAGGACGACAACCCGGAGATGACCCGGTTGTTGGCCAAGAAACTTGAAGGCTGGCTCGAGCTGCGTAGTCTCGTCAAGCAGGGGGGAGAAAGAGAGCTCTCTCCGGATGAGAGGGAGAGGTTAAAGGCGCTGGGTTACCTTGGGGACGATGACGCCCAGAACTAGCTCTTCTTCCTTTTCTTCTTCCGAATCAGCCGCAACGCCCGGTGTTTTCCGAATTCGTCCGATAGGGTTAGGATCTTGACTTCGTAATCCCGCTGGATCCGGGGCTCCTTGAAGTTGATTTCAGTGCGTGTTCGAGACGGATTTCTTTTATCGACGATGACCGCCTCCAGGATGGTTGGCTTCTGTTCGAGGAAGAACTCGGGGGAGACCATCTTCTCGTGTCCGGCGGTCTTCCTACCCGCTCTTCCAGGAAGGGCGGTCACTTCGGGACTGACCAGGCCGAAACGGTCAAAGACGAAAAGGCCGCTGTAATACCCGGCCGCTCCGATGGCTGCAAGAACAACGGAGTCTTCGGGAGAAGCATTGGCAGCGAGAGCTCTTCCAAGCTTCGCCCAGCTTTCCTGGCGATCGTTCATTTTTTCCCAGAAAGTGAACTCACTCACCAGTTGTTTGGATCCCCAGCGGTAGTGAACCGTCTCTCGAATCGACTCCGGAACCAGATGAAGGTTGAAAGCTGGAAGGACCGAAACCGCGACGCAACCCGCAACGAGGATCGAAGGCGCCAAGGGAGGCAAGCCCCCATCTCGTTCGCCCAGGTTTTTCAGGGCGCTGGCGAGAACAAGAGCCGCAAAGGGAAGAGCGGGGATGAGAAACCTCCAGAAGCACATGAAGTCTCCGCCCACCAGAACCGCTGCGGCACACACTCCCAAAAAGAGCAAGGTGGGAAGGGATCCGTTCCAGCGACTTCGCTTCGCAAAGAAGATCCACACCACGAAGATAAGCGCAATCGATGGAAAGGTAAGAACGAAGCTCAGGACGTAATCGAAACCCCGTTCAAGAGTGAGTCCGCTGAAGCCGACCTTGGCCCGCGCCGTGTGGGGGACGAAGTCACCGTAGTAGGAAAGGCGAAAGATGATGTGCCCCGCGGTGGTCGCAATCACGGCAAGGATGGCAAGCAAAGCGCATCGAACCCGTGCCCTTTCTTTCTCCAGAAGAGAGGCGAGGAGCACACAGACAAGAACCATCGTCGCATAAGCGGTTCCGTCGGCACGGAGGAGGACGAGGCCGGAAGCGATGGCCAATACCAGGGGTAGGCTGGGCTTCTTGGGTACCAGGAGAAAGGCGTAGAGACCGAAGATCAAGGCTGCAAAGGGAAGGGTTGCTAGCCCACCCGTCGACCATACGGCGAAGCAAGGAAATGTTCCAAGGAACAGAGTGGCCATCCCCGCGGAAGAGGCCTTGACGCCGAGGCGCCGAGAGGCTACCCATGGGACAAGGAAGAGAAGGCTCAGGCCGGCTCCGACGGATAAGACCCGGGAGCTGATCTCCTCGGAGATGCCGACCATTTTCAGGGCGCCGATCATCAGCACCCAAAGAAAATTCGTATATCCCTCGACGGGTGGGTCCACACCGAGGTTGTACCGGAGCCCCAATCCCTGGGCGAAATGATCGCTATAGCGGAACGAGATGAAAGCATCGTCGCTCAGGAAGTTGAACTTCCAGACGAGAAGAAGATAAGGGATCGCTGCAACCAGGATGGATCGACGAAGCATTCCGGGTACTCTATCAGAATCATGGATCCTATGAAGTCAGAAGCGATGTCCACATTCGAGTTGAGGCGAGTGATCATGGTGGCCCTCACCATGGCCGGTCTGTCGATGATCGTCTCCTCTGCAATCCATCCGCCGTTTGGCGCCCCTCATGCCCGCGATGGGGGCTTCTTTGCCTATCTGGCAGAGATCTTCTCCCGGGGGCTATTTCCTTACCGAGATTTCTTTTCGGTCCATTCTTTTGTCCACACGGTTCTTGGGGGATTCTTCTTCAAGATCGGAGGAGACGGTGGGTTAGTTGTTTTGGGGCTTGGCGTCTTCGGCCTCATGACATTCTCCTCGGTGCTTCTTGCCTCCACGGGACTCGAGGCGCGCCATCTTGTTTCCCGGCTGGTTCCTGCGGGTTTTGTCGCCTGGGGGATCAGCACCGGCTGGCCTTTTCTTGCTGCTTTTACGGTGTCGGGTGGGCGGCCCAAGTTCCTGGCGGTGGCCCTGGTGGGGCTTGGCGTGTTCTTCTTGTCCCGCAGGAAAGCAGGGCTGTCGGGAATGATCCTGGCCGTTTCGGTCTGGACGTGGCAGCCCGCCGTGACCTTGATTGCCGGCTCGCTCCTCGGAGTGTTCGTCTACAGTCTGATGAAGCGAGACGGGGGAGAGGGGATCGGATCGTTCGTCCGAGATCTCATGAAGATCTTCCTTGCCGGACTCCTGTTTTCGGTGGGGATGGCCCTTCTTCTCCTCGCCTTTTCCTGTCTCACGCCGTTTATCGATCAGGCGATTCTGTTCCCGATGCGGTATCCGTATCGCCAGCAGAATCCAGGAGTCTGGCTGAGGATGCAGCAGATCATTGGATTGCTCCCCTTACCGGTTCTCGTCTGCGGGGGATTGTCTCTCGTTTTCTGGCCGTTGCGTCGCTTTCTGCGGAAACGCCAGCCTTCGACGGGGTGTTCAAGGTCAGGCCTGACGCGAATGGCCTGTTTCGGATGGATCGGCGTGTACGGTGTCTATGTTTGGTTTGATCTTGATGCCCGAGGGGATATGGTTCCGTTTCTCATCCCTCTTGGTGGGCTTGCCGGATCGATGGTTGGTAGCTTGATGAAGGATACGCCTGGTTTTCTTCGATGGGGAGTGTCCATTGTTGCCGTATTGTGGCTTGCCGGCGGCGACATGCTTTTGCCCTTTCACCATTCGGCCTGGATCTACAAACCGACGGATGTTTTCGATCAGAAGAATGCTGAAATCATC
>JAJDCM010000409.1 GCA_029260825.1 Planctomycetota bacterium
GGGTTTGTTCTCCTGACCCTCGGGCCGATGATGGCTTCTTTTCTGCTCTCTCTTACCGTCTGGACCCCGATTCGCTCTCTTGATGAGGCGCGATGGGCAGGCATCGGAAACTACGAGCGGATGCTCACCGATGATGATTTCTGGAAGGCTGTTGCAGTCACGAGCGAATACTCCATTCTGAGCGTTCCCCTTTCCCTCCTTCTTGCCCTGTTCCTGGCTCTCCTTCTTCGTCGCGGGTTGACGATTTTTCGTACCATCTTTTATCTCCCCACCATCTTGAGCATGGTAGCGTTGGGTATTATCTGGCGCTGGGTGTTCGGGTCCGATGCAGTTGAATCACTTCTTTCCGCTCCCTGGATTGAATCCGCCAGATGGATCATTCCCGGCTTCGTATTCATGAGTCTCTGGAGCGTGGGAGGTCCCATGTTAATCTTCCTCGCCGGACTCCAAGGAATCGACCCGACGCTCTATGAGGCGGCCAGGATCGACGGGGCCTCTTCTCGGCGCCAGTTCTTCCACGTCACTCTTCCTCAGCTAAGCCCCTTGATTCTCTTCAATATCATCATGGGTCTGATTGCTGCATTTCAGACCTTTGCCCAGCCCTATGTGATGACACAGGGTGGACCTGGAAATGCGTCGCTTTTCTACGTCCTGTATCTGTACAAGACTGCCTTTCGCTTTCAGAACATGGGCTACGCGTCGGCTCTTGGCTGGATCATGCTCCTCCTCTTACTCGTACTCTGCCTCTTTCTCCTGCGAAACTCTCGAAGGTGGGTCCACTACGAGGGGGAAGCGACATGAAGAAGGGATTACTTTTCCTCCTGGCGTTTCTCTTTCTTGCCCCTCTTCTCTGGATGGTGAATGCCTCCCTGAAACCCGAGGGAATGGCCATCCAGGAACCGCTGACCCCATCGATGGATCCCGAGTTCGGAAACTACGTCGAGGCGCTGACTCGCATGGGCGCCTTCGATCAAGAAAAGCCTCTTCGCGGCTTCCTGCGAATCGCGCTGAATACCGTCGTATTGACTGCTTTTTCGATCGTCTTCCAGGTCTTGACCTGCTCTCTTGCCGGATTTGCGTTCGCCAAGCTCCGGTTTCGGGGGAGAGACTTCCTCTTCATCTTGGTGCTAGCCACCATGATGTTGCCCCTTCAAGTCACGGTGATTCCCCAGTTCGTCCTCTTTCGAGGATTGGGATGGATTGACACATTTCTCCCTCTCCTTGCCCCCTGTCTCTTCGGAGGAAGCCCCTTCTTCATCTTTCTCTTTCGTCAGTACTTTCTCACCCTTCCCCGGGACGTCATCGACGCCGCGAAGCTCGACGGCGCCGGGTGGTTCACCCTCTACTTTCGCGTTCTCCTTCCACTTTCCCGTCCCGTGGTAGCAACCGTATCGGTCTTCACGTTTCTCTTCGTCTGGAACGACTTGTGGATGCCACTGATCTATCTGAGTTCTCCGGAAAACGGTACCCTGACCCTCGCTCTTGCCGGGTTCAGCCGCACCTATCGGGTTTCGGTCGAACTCCTCATGGCCGCCTCCACCGTGGTCCTTTTCCCCTGTCTCATCATCTATTTCATCGCCCAAAAATACTTTGTGACCGGCGTCCGCCTGACCGCCGGAAAGGGTTAGACGAAACGCCTCCGGAAAGCCCCAACTTCTGGCTCACACTCCCGGTCGCTCCCGTTTATAATCCAGCAGCCGGGGGTTCTAGCCCCGCGGAAGAATCAAAGACGTCCTCAAGAGCAGTTCCCGTTCGAGTTTTCGTTGTCTTTCCAGTCCTTCAGCAAACGAGCCATGAAAAACGACGATGATCCCCTGACCGCCGAGAAATCGAAGGAGCGGGCATTTCTTACCGTGCAAGCTGAAAATCGCCAGCTCCAGGAAACCGTATCCGCTCTTCGGGAAGCCCTGGATGCATCCTCCTTTGCCACCGATCGAGCTGTGCACTTGACCACCAGGACCTTTGATCGTGAAGCCTCCGAGCTGAAAGATACGATTTCTCACCTCCGCGATGAGCTCGAAGAAGCTCGGGCCGACACACAAAGACAAGTGCAGCGCTCAACCGCTCGAGCAAGTCAAGAAATCGATCTTCTCAAGAAGACGACGAGCGAGCTCAGGGACGAGCTCGAGGAGGCCAGAGCCGAAACCGCGGCGAAAGTGCAACGAACAAAGGCATCCTTCGCCAACGAGATCAGCCTCCTCAGGAGCACCGCCGCCGAGCTTCGTGATGAACTCGAAGCCTCCCGGGCGGAGACCGCATCTGCGGTACAGAGAGAACATGCGCTATCCGCCCAGGAGATCCAGCAGCTCCAGAAAGCGATCGCCGATCTTCGGGATGAGCTAGAAGAGAGTGTTGCCGATAAAGCTGCGTCCGTGCAAAAATCCATTGCCCAGGCCGAAGCCGAAAACTCCCAGCTGCAGTCCACCGCGAGCCGTCTCAGAGACGAACTTGAACTCTCAAAGATTCGCCATGAAGAATCCATGGGAGATCGACAGCAGCGTCATCGGGATCAGTGCCGGCACCTGGAAGCTACAATCATCGAGCTCCGCGCTCAACTGGAGAAGCCAAATGTCGACGGCTAAGACCTTGAAGGACCAGTCAGGAGAAGGACCCGAGAAGGATCCGTATCCCGATAACTTCAAAAACATGAGCCAGGCCGAGATCCTCCTCAGAGTTTCTGACGAGATCTCCTCCATGACAACTCTCGATGAACAGCTTGGAAAGCTGATCGAACTGACAGGAATGGCAACCAAAGCCGAACGAGGAACCCTCTTCCTCAACGACTCGACCACCGGCGAGCTCTACTCCAAGGTTGCTCAAGGCGAACGTCGCCGGGAGATCCGCATTCTCAACACGACAGGAATCGCCGGTCACGTCTATCAGACCGGAGAGAGCCTTCTCATCGCCGATGCCCGCTCGGACGACCGGTTCAACAGCACCGTTGATGAAACAACCGGATTCGTGACGCGTAACATGCTATGCGTTCCGGTCAAGACTCGACGCGGAGACATCCTGGGCGTAGCCCAGGTCATCAACAAGACCCAGGGTCAATTTACAAAGACAGACCTTGATCTCTTTGCCGCAATGATCATTCAGGCATCTGTCGTCCTTCAAAGTACGTTGATCGTCGAGAGAATGGAGAGGAACCGGGTTCAGGAAGCCAAGTTCCTCGAGATCGTGGCCGAGGTTTCGTCCGAGATCAAACTCGGTCCTTTGCTCCAGCTCATCATGTCAACCGTTACCAACATGCTGCATGCGGAACGCTCGACCTTGTTTCTCAACGACGAGAAGACAAAAGAGCTATACACCGAAATCGGCCAGGGATTGGGCGCCCAGAAGATTCACTTCCCCAACAACGTGGGAATTGCGGGGGCGGTTTTTCAATCGCGAGAATCGGTCAACATTCCTCACGCCTACGCCGATCTCCGGTTCAATCCGGCCTTTGACAAGCAGACCGGGTTCTTCACCCGGTCCATCCTATGCGTACCGGTGATCAACAAAGACGGCAAGACAATCGGGGTAACCCAGGTTCTCAACAAGAAGGGTGGCCCGTTCACGGAGGAGGATGAAGCCAGGCTCAAAGCCTTCACCGCTCAGATTGCCATCGGCCTTGAGAACGCAAAGCTGTTCGATGACGTGCAACAGATGAAGAATTACAACGAAAGCGTTCTTGAAAGTATGTCGAATGGAGTGATCACGTTCGATGAGCACGGGATGATCGTGACCTGCAACAAGGCTGGGCTGACAATTACCGGGTGTGCTCTCGAGGAAGTGATCGGCCAGGCCGCCGCGAGCTTCTTCAAGGAATCCGGAGATTGGGTCATCGATCACATGAAACGCGTCGAGGAAGAAAAAAAGCCAAGCGTCGTCGTCGAGGCTCAAATGAAGTTCAACGACGAGATGAAGTCGGTAAACATGACCGTCCTTCCTCTGACGAGCGGAGGAAAACGAGACAAGCTCGGAACCATGATGCTCATCGACGACATCAGCAAAGAAAAGCGCATGCTTTCGACCATGTCTCGTTACATGGATGCGGGAGTTGCCGACAAGCTCATGAAGGGCGGCGAAGAACTCCTGGGCGGACTGTCGAGTGAAGCTACGGTTCTCTTTTCCGACATCCGAAGCTTCACGACCTTGTCGGAGTCTCTTGGCCCTCAAGGAACGGTTGGACTCCTGAACGAATACTTCACCTTGATGGTCGATTGCATCCAGGTTGAGGGAGGGATGCTCGACAAGTTCATCGGTGACGCCATCATGGCCATCTTCGGGACACCGTTTGCCCATGACGACGATGAAGATCGAGGGCTTCGCTCTGCCATTGAAATGATGAAGGAACTGGCGAGATTTAACCGGGAACGGATCGAACGCAATCCAAAAGCACTGCAAGTTGACATCGGCATCGGGCTCAACACTGATCAGGTCGTCTCCGGAAACATCGGGTCGCCAAAGAGAATGGATTACACGGTGATCGGTGATGGGGTCAACCTGGCCGCCCGGCTCGAAAGCGCGTGCAAACAGTACGGCGCGAATATCCTGATCAGTGAATACACCTTCGCCAAGCTGAAGAACACCTACCACACTCGAGAGGTCGATCGTGTCATCGTGAAGGGGAAGACGAAACCGGTCATCATCTATGAGGTCCTCGACTTCCATACTCCCGAGTCGTTCCCGAATCGAGTTGACGTTCTGGGCAACTTCCGAAACGGAGTTGAACTCTACCGAAACGGTGACTTCCAGAAGGCGATGGACTGCTTCAATCAAGGAATCGCTCTTCATCCAGAGGATCAAGCGGCAAAGATGTACGTGGAGCGCTGCAAGGTCTTGATGAAGAAGACGCCGAAGGACTGGGATGGGGTCTGGGTCATGACGTCGAAGTAAGCGACGTCTATCGCCTCAGGTCACCCCAAAAAACCTCTCGAAATCTTCCGTCGTTCTTTGACCTAACTCTTCTGGCAGTGAATATCAACCAGCACTTTGGGTCTTGGCCACATTCTCGCCTTCGCCACCCTGGGTCGATTGCAGCGCCTTCTTCACCGCTGCCGCGGAAAGGCCACGAAGATCATCGAAGAACGTATAGAAAACGGGAACGACCAGGAGAGTCAAAAGAGTTGCTGTTGTCATCCCGCCGATGAGAGTAAGGCTGAAGCTGGTATAGCTCAGCCCGATTCGGCTCGATCCGGCAAAGGCCAGCGGGATCATTCCCCCGACCGTCGTGATGGCCGTCATCATGATGGGCCGGAAGCGGAGGCGAGTCGCGGTAAGAATGGCGGTCAGCCGATCATCACCTCGGGCCCGCAATCGATTCACCATGTCGATCAGGACGATTCCATTGTTCACCACGACCCCGACCAGAAGCACCACCGCCACCACACCGAGAAAATCGAGGTTGTAACCGGTGCAGAAATGAATCCAGTAGACTCCGAGAATCGAAAGCGGAATGGTGAAGATGATCGAGAGAGGAAGAATGAAGCTCTCGAACAGGAAGCCCATGAGTAGATAAATAAAGACGATGGATAGAGTGAGCGCAAACAGCATTCCCGCGAGGTCTTCGTCGAGCCGATCGTTTCTCGAACTACGCCCGAAAGAGATCCCCTCTGGCAAGTCAATCCCGGCGATCATCCCCGAGAGCTTCTTTCGGGTCTGGGTTGCATTCTCCTCCTGAAGCTCAAGGGTAATCACCCGGGAGATCTTCTTGTTCCGACGAACAATCGCCGAAGGAGTCTTCACGAACTCAACCTGAGTCAACGCCGAGAGGGGAAGCATCGCACCCGAGTTTGTGGGGACGAGAAAGTTGTCAAGCTCGGACAGACTCTCTCGATCCTCCTCTTGAAACCGCACTCGAACCGGAATCTCCCGCCCGTCCTGGTGATACTTGGGAAGCTGAGCTCCCCGAAGTGCATAGCCGACAACTCCAGCCACGGCCTGAGGATTCACGCCAAAATGCTGAGCACGATCCCGGTCGATCGCCAATCCGAGTTCATTCGGTGGCTGCTGGGAAGCTCCCTTGAGCCCCACCACTCCGTCCACCTGAACCAGAAGCCTCTCGATGTCGAGACTGACCTCCTCCAGAGCATCCGCATCTTCTCCGTTGAGGACAAGTAGAAACTCGGATGCCTTCTCCTCGGACGTGTCTCGATCGTTCCCGATGGTGAGCTTCATTCCCGGCTTCTTGGGAAGAGCGTCCTGAATCTTCTTGGTGACCTCTGCCACCGAATATTCAGTCGACTTGGGCCGGGTAAACCATCCCTGAACCTCACCGCTCGTCTTGCGATGAAAAACAAACCAGCCCTCAAGTCCTAACTCTTCCTTCTGATCCTCGACCACCTTCTCAGCCTTGAGGAACCAGGACTCGGTCTCTTCCAGCGAGGTCGAAGGAGGCATCTCCACTCCGATGAAGAAACCCCGCGCCTCCTCCTTTTGAGATTCCACGAACTCGACCTTCTGCATCGCCACCGCTGCGGTGATCGAAAAGATGATCGCAAGACCGAGCACGAGATCAAAACGACGAGCCATGAAGAAGGAAAGGATCCGGCTGTAGCGTTGATTTAGCCTCTCGAATGTTGCGTCGTAAAACAATCGAAGCCCAGAGCTTATCTTCTCTCGGGCCGGCCCCATCAAACGAGATCGAGGATTAGCCCCACCACTGGGGAGAGTCAAGTACACGCAAATCGGGATGAAGACAAGAGCTACCAGCAGGGACCCAAACACCGAGATGCAAACCGGAATCGAAAGGCGAAGCATGAAAAATTGTCCGGGCCCCTCAACCAGGGAGACCGGGAGAAAAACGACGATCGTGGTCAACGTCGACATCGTAATGGCAAGAGCAACTTCACTTGCTCCGGTAATACACGCTTCTCTTCGCCCCATTCCCTCCCGATGAAGTCGATGGATGTTCTCCGCGACCACCACCGAGTTATCGACGAGGAGGCCCACACACAGCATCAATCCCAACAAGGTGAGGAGGTTCAGGGTCTCGCCCCCAAAATCCATGAAGATGAGACCGATCAGCAAGCTCAGTGGAATTCCAAGAGCAATGATCAAGGTGAGACGGAATCGACGCAGAAAAACAAACAAGACGATGATTGCGATGATCCCCCCTACCATTCCCGAACTCAAGAGAGTGGTCAAGGCCTCGTCAATCACCTCTCCTTGACTGAACAGAGTCACAAGCTCAACCGATGATGACAATCGCGGGTTTTCTTGAAGCTTTTCGATCTGGGCCGCCACCGCAGCCGATACTTCGCGAACGTTTGCTTCTCCCTCTTTCATCACCAGGATGGCAACTGCCGGCTTGCTCATGGCTCGAACCCGGAATTTCGCCTCCGGTTGAGCGTAAGAGATCGTCGCGATGTCCTTCAGCCGTACGGACGCACCGACGCGCCGGTTCTCGAGCTCCTCGAGATTTCGAAAGCGAGCCACCGAACGCAGGAGGAGCTTTTTTGATCCCTCCATGACCCGTCCACTCGCCATGGTGAAGTTATCGGTCCCGAGTTCCTGGGCAAGCTCAAAAATGTTGAGGCCGGCTGAAGCCGTCTTTTCCCGATCCAGCTCGATGAGGATCTCTTTCTCCAGGAGACCGTTGGCTTGAACCGACGCCACTCCATCGATTCGAGAAAGAGGTTTGATGACCTCGTTTTGAACCAGGTTATAGGAGTCGGTGACAGCCGGATCGACCGCACATCCGAGAACACACACCGGGATTCCCGATGCATCCTCCTTCTGGATGAAGATCCGGTCGACATCGTCCGGAAACTGGGTGCGGGCTCTCTCCACCCGATCGCGAACTTCACGATACGCAACGTCCATGTCCGTGCCATGCTTGAAGCGCATGAACGCGAGGGATCGTCCGGTAACGGAAACGCTGAAGACCGTGTCGATTCCACGAACCGTTGAAAGCTCTTCCTCAAGAGGAATCGAAAGCTTGTCCAGAACCTCTCTCGCCGGGGCATCCGACCAAGGAATGCTCACCCGAAGGGAGGGGTTCTCGAATCCGCGAGGGATCAACTCCATCGGGATGCGAATCGCAGATGCTACTCCCACGACAAGAGCGGTGAGAAATAGCACGAGCACCGTCACTCGACGATCCAGTGAGAACCGGGAGATCCTGCCGCCGGAAGAGTTTGAAGTCGGTTCGATCATGGTGTTGCCATTTGAGAGCCCGTGGGGGAAATCGATGCTTCTTCGCCGGAGAGATCCGATCGATCTTCAACCGGCTCGGTGCCGAGGATCCGTTGCTGAATTCGATCCATGAACGAGTAGAAGCTCGGGATCACGATCAACGTCAGCACGGTGGAACTGATCAGGCCACTGATCACGGCAATGGCCATCGGAGTACGAATCTCCGCGCCATCTCCCAGACCCAGGGCCATGGGAAGAAGGCCAAGAACGGTCGTTGCGGTTGTCATCAGAATGGGCCGCAAGCGAACCGCGCCTGCTCTTCGGATTGCCTCGTCCCGGGGCATGCCTCGACGACGAAGGGTATTGATGTAGTCGACAAGGACAATCGCGTTGTTCACCACGATTCCCGCCAGCATGATCATCCCCAGGAATACCACGATCGAGAGGCTGATCTCCAGCACCTTGAGAGTGACGAACGTCCCCACAAAGGCCAGGGGAATGGTCACCATGATCACAAGAGGGTGAAGGAGGGATTCGAATTGAGCGGCCATGATCACGTAAACAAGGAAGACGGAGAGTCCAAGAGCAATCCAAAGACTGGCCTGGCTTCGCTCCCATTCCTCGTTCTGACCACTGATCATGAAGGTCATCCCGGCCGGCCATGCAATGGAGCGACTCAGTTCCTCCTTGATGGAAAGAACGGCCGAGCTCAGCGAACCTTCCGCAAGATTTGCGGTCACGAGAGCGACCCGAGACGAATCCACTCGCCGCACTTCGCTTGGACCCTCCCCGAGACTCACGGAAGCCACCGAAGAAAGGGGAATCGGACGGTCCCCTCCTGGATTCACGATGAGGCCTCGCACATCGTCAACCGTTTCACTATCCGAAAGTTCGAGGCGTACCAGAATGGGAATGCGTCGATCTTTCAAGTTGAACCGAGTGGCCTCCATGCCCTTCACCTTGTCTCGAATCAGCTGGGCGACGGCCTGAATATTGAGGCCATACAGGGACAACCGATCCCGGTCGTAGATGATTTGCACTTCAGGAGCACCGGTCTGGAGGCTTGTCTCCACATCGGCGAGAGAACCGATCCCCGACATTCTCGATTGCACACGATCGGCGATTCGTTTGAGCTCGAGGAGATCGTCGCCATGCACTTCAACCTCAACGGGTGTGCGTGAGCTGAATAGAACCGGACGAACAATTCGGGTCTCGAGATCAGGAATGCCCGAAAACTTCTTTCGAAGCCGGGCAATCACTTTCTCTTCGATCTCGACTCCTGTTTGACCTTCCGCAAGAAGGATCTTGAATCGAGCCGTATGTTCCCCTTCGTCGGACCTTTGGGAAGTCGCCGAGTCATATCCAACCGTAAGAAGAATCGAACGGATGTGTTCCTTCTCGCCAAGAATTGCTTTTTCTATTGGTCTGACGATCGCATCCGTCTCTTCCAGAGGAGTTCCGACCGGAAGATCAACTTCAACCGTGAACTCGCCCTGGTGAACGTCAGGGAGAAGCTCGGAGGGAAGGCTCCGAGAAACTTCCCAGATTCCCCAGAAACATCCGATGACCAGGAGGACAACAATCCCCGGCTGGAGGAGTGCGGCGCGAAGAACTGGCTCGTAAGCTCGACTGACACCCCGAAGAAAGAAGTCTGACAACCGGGCAGGCAACCAGAGAAGCCCCCCAAGAAGCGCCCCGAGAATCGGAGCGATGACCCGGCGGATCAGCAAGGTGATCCCCATGATGACGGCAAGAAGCGATTTTCCGACGATCTCAAGGCACGTGCCGACGATCAGCCGGGCGACAAAATAGATCGGCACCAGGACAAGACCGATGAGTTGAAACAACCAGACGAGCGGCTTGAAGATCACCATCCCGCCCGACAATCGGATTCCAAACAACATTCCTGGATAGGACCGAAGCCCGCTGCGAAACCCGTAGTAGCTCTCTAGTCGGAGCATCGACGTAAAACCTGTTTTGCCCTTCTTTCCCTCCACCTTCCATTCGCGACTCGCCAGCATGGGAATGAAGAAGAGAGCAATGGCGGCCGAAGCGAGGAGCGAGACGACAACAGAAAGGCCCAGATCACCGAACGCTTGTCCCGCAATCCCCTCCACGAAAACCATGGGAAAAAAGACGGCGATGGAGGTCAAGGTCGATGCAAGAACAGCGCCTCGCACTTCCGAACCGCCCCGGTTTGCCGCATCGACAACGCCGTCCCCCTCTTCCCGACACCGGAAGATGGATTCCAAAACAACAATCGAGGAGTCGACAAGCATCCCGATGCCAAGCGCCAGGCCACCAAGGGACATGATGTTCAGGCTGACCCCGAGAAGGTTCATGGGAGCAAACGTGATGAGAAGTGCGATCGGGATGCTCACCGCAACAACCAGTGTGCTGGAGATCCGGCGCAGAAAAAGGAAAAGAACCAAGATCGCAAGAACACCGCCGATGATGGCTGTCCACATCACTTCCTTGATGCTGCTCTCGATGAAGAGAGATCGGTCGGCCATGAGCTGGAGCAAAGCTCCCTCTTCTTTGTGGAACTTTTCGATTAGCCCTTCGGGGGGAATCACTCCTGAATAGGCAGAAGAATCCTCTTCGTCTTCGTCATCCTCTTCTTCGACTTGAATCACCGGCGCATCAGGATCGTATTCCCCAAGAGCGGCCTTGACCCTCTTGGCAAGAGCGACGATATTCGCGTCCCCTTCCTTGAAGACCTCGATCTGGACGCTCTCGTTCCCGTCCGTACGGGTCATGATCTCTCGCTCCTTGTGAGAGCGCACGACCCGGCCAAGATCCTTGACGCGAATATCCCGGCCATTCAAGTTGACGATGATCGTCTCCGAGATCTGATCCAGATTCTCGAACTCGTTCAAAGTACGAACGAGGTATTCGGTTCTCCCTTCCTTCAGAGTACCGCCGGCAACATTGATGTTCTCCTGGGCCAGACGGGAAATGATCGTCTGGGTGGAGAGACCTGTACGCCGGAGCGCCTCCTCTTCGAGGAGCACGTGGATCTCCTCTTCAAGCCCCCCTCGCACCCGCACCGCGGCGACTCCTCGGATCGGCTCGAGCTCTTTCTTGATCCGAAGTTCGGCGAGCCTTCTCAGACGACGAAGACCTTCCTCTCCTTCAAAACGCTTTCCCTCCCCCGAAAGACTGATCTCCATGACCGGATCGAGGGACGGATCATAGTGAAGAATGAGCGGGCGCTTGGCCTCGACCGGCAGGAAAACTTGATCGAGCTTCTCGAGCACGGACTGGGTTGCTTCGGACATGTCCGAATTCCAGGCGAACTCGAGGATCACGTCACTGATGCCCGCACGACTGACGCTGTGAATGCGTTTCAGCCCGGCGATGACTCCAAGAGCTTCTTCCACCGCCCGACTGATGTCGTTCTCAACCTCTTCCGGCGCAGCACCCGCATACTCCGTCCGCACCGTGACGGTGGGATAGCTGAGTTCGGGCATGAGAGTCACCGGCAGGCGAGTGTAGGAAAGCCCCCCGAACACCACCGCAGCCAGGAAGACCATGAGGATTGCGACCGGACGGGTGGTTACGAAACTCGACGGTGTTTGAATGCTCACTGCTTTGCCGGGACCGGATCACTGGTTGATGATCCTGCGTCCTCATCCTTTTCTTCATCGTCGCTCTTTGCTTCACCCTCAGGAAGGCTCACCAGAGCTCCGTCCTTGAGTCCGGTCTGCCCCGCAACCACGATCCGGTCGCCGGGCTCAAAGCCATCCACAGGTTCAATGAAGTCTCGATCGGAGAGGAGCACGTCGAGGAAAACACGCTCGACGGTTTGATCATCTTTCAACCGAAAGACACAGACCTGATCTCCGTCATAGACGAGGGCTCGCTTGGGAATCAGCAGCGCGTTTTCATGAGTTGACGTCACAAGATCAACATCGACATACATACCGGGGCGCAGCCCTTCTTGTCGTCCGATGCCGACGGTGACTTTCACCGTGCCACTCTTTGGATCAACCGTGGGCGCGATGCGAGAGACGCTAGCGTTGAATCTCCCTTCCGAGAGAGATTGGGCATGAACCCGGACAGGAAGGCCCTTCGAGAGTTTGTCGAGGTGCTTCTCCGGAACGAAAATCCGCGCCACCAGAGAATCAAAGTCGACCATGTCAAAGAGATGCTGGCCCATCTGAACCTGATCCCCGAGGTTCACCATCCGATGGGTCACCGTTCCTCGGATCGGAGCCTCGACCTTCGTATAACCAAGCTCACGTTCCGCATCGCCGACAGCGATTTCCATCTGTTCGTGCTCGTACTTGGCATCATTGAACACCTGCTCGCTGATCAGTGTCTGCTTGAAGAGATTCTCTTGCCGCCGGTACTCCCTTGAGGCCTTGTCGAACTGGCTCTTGATTTTATCCAGCGAGCTTCGCTGCTCATCATCTTGAAGCTGAAGCAACGGCGCACCTTTTTCGACGATATCCGCCTCTTCAACGAGAAGGTCAATCACCAGTCGTCGCGCTTGAGAAAAGACCTGAACCTCGACCTCTGCCTCGATGTTTGAGGAGAACTTCAACACCTCCTCGATCGGCCCGCGGCCAAGGGGTTGAACATCAACCGGAACCGCCTCGTCTTCCTTTTTATCCCCGGACCCTTCCTTCTCATCCGTTTCCGACGAGGTGGAAGCACTGACACCATCACTCTTGCTGCAGCCGGAGAAGCAGGTCGGAATGAGGATCAGGATCAGAAAAACCGGAACTAGGTGTTGTTTCATCATCTCGCGTCTCAAAGGTTAGTCGAAAACCATGGCCCCTCAATGACTTAGGTCACTCACCTGGCGACCAAGGGCCTGTTCTCTTCTGGTTCTTATACTGGCGCCCCCTTATTCGAGTTGCATGGAAAATGTTGGTGATTTCCGATGCCCTACCCCAGGCTTCCTCATAAGAGGTAGAGAAACCCTCTCCCCACTCGTTCCTTCCAGGTTGACGGGACTTCTCCGGGACTTCAGGATACCGTCAAAAACCCTGGAGTTTCAAAAAGCCATGAAATCGCCGCCCTACGTCCTCAAGGAAGATCGATGGTTCGCCTGCTTTGACGAGTCGGGAGTCATTTCCCCCGGCAGCGAGGGATTGGAGGGGATCTACTTTCGAGACATTCGCCTCGTGGATCGGCTCGAGTATCGCTTCGAGGGAATCCGGCTGAGCGCGGCATATTCCGATATCTCCCTTTCTCATCGACTCTTCCAACGATTGGTCAACGAGAGCTTCATCTCCGATTTTTCTCCAGGGTCTCTTGAATTGGTCCTGACTCGATTCATGTCGGAGCGTGGGTACGTGGAAGAACTCGAGCTCATCAACCACTCGGAGAATCGAGCCGACGGAAACTTCGAGATCGACCTTCACCTCGACTTCGCCGACCTCATGGAAGTCCGGCAGATGCACCGGGACAAGTGGGATCGACCCTGCCAGTTCTCTCGTCCGACCCGGCGAAGCCTCAAGATCGACTATGAGGGAAAGGATGGGTTTCAGGTCCACTTCCTTCTCGAATGCAACCGGGATTTTTCCTTCGCGGACGACCGGCTTATTTTTCCCGTCGCCCTGGGCCCGGACGAGAGCACGTCCCTCTCTCTGGTCATGGGCGCATCCATTCAAGGCGATGAACCGATCCCCCTTCCGGATCCGATCCAGGACAAAAAGATTCTTGAGAACTCCGTGGAGGACTTTCGAAGCTCACTGACCCGGATCGAGACGGATCACGAAGACATCAATCAGATTCTTCGCCGTTGCGCTGACGATCTTCGGCTGCTCTGGCTCTGGGGAGATGACGAAAAGACTTCAGGCTGCATCGCCGCGGGAATTCCTCACTTCGTGGCGCTCTTTGGCCGGGATAGCCTGATCGCGGCCTTCGAATTCATGATGATGAAGCCCGAGCTCGCAAAGTTCAACCTTCGCGAGCTTGCTCGACTGCAGGGGAAAAAATTCGTCGAGATGAGTGAGGAAGAGCCGGGGAAAATCCTCCACGAATGGCGAACCGGTGAGCGGTCTCATCCCGATATCTATCCCTACACTTACGCGACCCTCGATGCCAGCCCACTTTTTTGCATGCTACTTTCCGAGTACGTCAACTGGACGGGGGACGTCGAGTTCATCCGGGAGATGGAGCCGGCTCTCCGAGGCATTCTTACATGGTGTGTCCGGTACGGCGACCTAGACGACGACGGATTTCTCGAATACCTCGACCTGAAGCTTGGGAGCCTGGGCCTCGTTCACCGGGGATGGAAAGATGGAGAACCAGCCGCCGTAACCAATGGAAACGGCGAGCTTCCCAAGTTCCCCATCGCGATGGTTGAGTTCCAGGGCTACTACCATGACGCCCTCATCGCCTGCACCGACTTCTTCCGCTTCCTCGGCGACGAAGAGGTGGCAAACGACTGCGAAAAGAAAGCAAAAGCCCTCAAGGAGAAGTTCAACGAAGCATTCTGGTGGCCCGAAGAACGCATCTTTGCCGAGGCCATCGACGGGGACAAGAAGATCGTTGACGCGGTGAGCACCAATCCGGGTCATTGTCTTCTTGGCGACATCATGGAAAAAGAAAAAATCGAACTCATGGCGGCTCGCTTCTTCGAGGAAGACGTCTTCACCGGCTTCGGACTTCGATGCCTGAGCCTCCATTCCAGAGCCTACTCCCCCTTTCGTTATCAGAGAGGAGCCGTGTGGCCCCATGATAATGCGCTGGTCGCGTTCGGCCTCAGCCGGCATGGATTCACCAAGGAAGCCAACCGAATCGCAGGCGGTATTCTGGAGGCAGCCACTCAACTCGAGAACCACCGACTCCCCGAGCTCTTTTCCGGACTCTCTCGAGAAGAGACCCATGGACGAGTCGTCCCGATCGGCATCGCTTGCAAGCCCCAAGGTTGGGCAGCAGCAAGCCCCTTCCTCCTGCTTCGTGCGATTCTCGGGGTCTTCCCCGATGCACGAAATCACCGGATCATCCTTCGGCCTGATCTTGAGGGTACCCCACTCACCAGCATTCGTGTGACAGGCCTCAAGTTCGCCGGCGGGAGCCTCGACTTTTCCGCCACTCTCACCGCAGACGGGACCCGGGTTGATGGACTCGAAAAACGCGGAGACTTCGAAGTCGTGGTGGAGCGAGCCAACGGGTAAGAACTGCCGCAAGGGAAAAACGAGAATCCTGGAACCAACACGCAAATAGAAGACGTTTCACTTTCGGTGGCGTTCGCTACCCCACGCGCGTCGACTGAAACAAGCCCGGTTCCCGATCGATCCTTGCCATGCGGCCATGACCACGAACCCCGTCATCCTGGAGGGTAGGACCCACGACGATCTGGCGATCGTGCAAAGGAGCCTCCTCGGAGATGATGCCGCTCAAGCTCTTCTCGTTGCTCGACTCTCTTGCGTTTCCAAGATCCTCCACTCCCTCAACGAACGCATGGGAAATCGTCTCCAAGATCAGGATCTCGCCGACCTCAGCCAGGACACTCTTTTGGTGATCCTGGGAAAGCTCTCCATATTCGAGGGCCGGGGCCGGATCGAATCATGGGCCTACCGGTTCTGCTTCCTCGAATACATGAACCGAATTCGCCGACATATTCGCTGGAGCAAGCTCGCCGGCACCCAGCTGGAAAGCGTTTCGGATCTCGTTGCCCACCCCCAAGAAAGTTCGTTCCTGGAACTTGACGATCTTGAGACTCGAATCCGGGAGCTGGTTCCCCCGGAAGATCAAGTCATCCGCCTCAAGCACCTGGAACAACGAACCTTCAAAGAAATCGCTAAGAAGCTCGATCTTTCACCAAACAGCGTCAAAACCTATTACTACCGGGGCTTGACACGGCTTCGAAAACGCTTTCAACTACTCCGTAACGAACAAGAAGGATAGTACCCGGTGTGCGGGAGTGTTCTTGATTCAGCCGGAGTGGTCGCCCCGAACTCATGTCAAAGCTACCTCGTTTCAACCTCGTTATGTTCCTCTGCCTTTTGTTCTCGCTTCCTCCTGCGGAAGCTCAAAGGAGCGGTCGCCTCGAGCAGCAGGCTCTGGGGCTCGCCTCAAAATTCACGGAGGCCGACCCGGACTCGAAAGACGAGCGAATCGAACCACTCCGGGGCAGAATGGAAAGATGGTCCTCGCTAGCTCGTGAAGGAAACACCGACGCAGCCAAAGCCATCGTCCACCTTGGAACAGCGATCTCAAACCATCTTCTTGCAGCCCCTGACCGGAAGGAAGAGATGCAAGGGATGATCGCGTTCACCCTGGACTTTGCTCTCCTCACGGGAGAGCGCACTCGACACGCCCTCGTCAGCGCCGGTCTTGCGAGATCACTCATCGACATCGGAGATCGAGCTCACGCGGACGTGATCATCGACGAAGCTCTTCGGCTTCTCGAAGGCGCATCGGTTGCAAGGCCCTTCCTGCTCATCAGCAAAGCCCAGCTCGCAACATTCCGGGAAGAGAGAGACGAGGCACTCATCTACCTTCGTCAGGCGGAAGAAGCGGCCAAAGAACTCCCGGACCCCCTCGATTTCTTCCCTTTTATCTACGGAGAAAAGGCTGAAATCCTGCTGGGAATGGCTCTGCGAGACCTTGCGTCCGAATGGGTGTTGAAGGCGGAGCAAGCTCTTGCCGAACTCAAGAATCCCTCCATCCAGATCCGAAGTGCAACCGCGGTTCATCGGGCCAACCTCTTACTCGCTACCGAACGCTGGGAACTCCTGGAGCACCACGTCGACCGGTTCCTCGAAGAGGTAAAGGACGAGATCCATCAGCTGCCAGAAGCTCGGTATCAGCTCTTGAATCGACTCGGAGTCGCCCTTGCCGTGCAAGAACTCATCGATCCGAATCGCTCTCCAAGGGCGGAGTCGATCTTTGATTCCATCCGCAATGCCAGAACTCCACCCTCCCAGCACGAGCTCCATACAGCAAAGATCCGACTCGCTACCCTGTACCTCGATGAAGGTCGTCTGGAAAAAGCCAAGGAGATGTTCAACAGCCTGCACGCAGAAGGCCGAGGACTCGAATCGGACGAACCAACTCTCGAGCCCCCCCTCGAAGAAGCACATAAGCTCTGGATCCAGGCCAAGCTGAATCGTCTCTCCGGGAAAGACCGATCCGTGCTTGAGGTTCATCGAAAAGAGCTCAACTCGATCTACGACACCCTGGTCAAGACATGGGAAACAGCCGAACTTCGAAAGGGCGGCATCGCCTTGATGGGCCACGCAAGGTCACGGCTCGCCATCGACGAGTTCATTCAACTCACCCTGGTTCTTGATGGACCGGAAAAGGGAAGCGAAGCAGCTCTTGATCTCCTGCTCCGAGCCCAGTCCGCCACATCTCTTGCTCGCCTGTTGAAGAGCCCGCGCGCAACGATCAGCAACGTTCGAAGCGACCTTCTCACCGAAGGGGAAGGCATGCTGCTCTACATGACGTCTCGGTCCGGCTCTCATGTCTTTGCTCTTGACGAGGAACGAATCGTTCATGAAACACTTCCTTCTCGCTACATCATTGAAGAAAAGCGAAGAGATCTCGTGAACCTGGTCACCACCGCCCCGTTTGGTTTGACCCGAGAAGAACTCCGTCATCGGCTCGATGAACTCAAGCGGCTAGGACGAGACCTGGGAAAGCTGATCTTGCCCGCAAGAATTGAGGATCGACTCAACTCATGGACCAAGGTCACGGTCGTCAGTCCGGGTTTTCTTTCCTATCTCCCGTTTGAATGTCTCATTCTCGAAGACGGTCGGGAGCTCGGGATTGAAAAGGGCGTGAGCTATCTTCCAAGTCTTCCTCTTGGCTTGAGTCTCGCCAAACGGCTGAAAACAAAGAATGCTGATCGGGCAGGAAACCCGCCGGCGCTTACCTACCTTTTGGTAACCGCCCCAACCCCCAAGCAAGATCTGCCCGAGCCCTATTCATCCCTCCCTCTTCTTACTCTCAGTGAAGCTGAAGAGTCCCTTCTTACGAACCCGTTCCAGCCCTCAGAAACCAGAATCTTGAAGGAAGAGAAGGCGAACCTGGCGACGGTTCGGAAGACTTTCGATGATACGCGAATCGTGCAATTTCTCGTGCATGGTGTCCAGAACTCGGAACTCGAGCGCCCCGCAGGATTGCTTCTGAGCCCGACGCTCGAAGAATCTCCCGAACAATATCACGACGGGCGGGTCTGGCTGGGAGACCTGGATGGGGTCACGAACATTCCAGATCATGTGATCCTCACCGCTTGTGGAAGTGGTCGCGGGCCATCTCGCTGGGGGGATTCCGGAGTTTCCCATTTCGGCGGTGTGATGCTGCAGAACGGAGCGGCCACCGTCGTTCTTCCTTACGCAGAACTCGAGTACCAGGCAACTCTGGAGCTAACCGCTCACTACCTGGCGTTTCTTGCGGACGGGCACGAAGCCGCCGAAGCCATGCGACGTGCCCGGGTTCAATTGAGGAAAAATCCGGCCTACCAGGACCCTTTCTTCTCGTCTCTGCTCCACGTTCGAGGTCTTTCCCATCAGGCCTTCTTCGAACCACCCGGCCAAGTTGTTCCGCCCTGGATCTGGGCTCTGGGAATTGTGATGAGCATGCTCATCTCGATCAGGGCGATGACCTCAAGGAAGCGGCTTCGAAGAAAAACGTGAGGAGACCGAAAATAGGCGCGGCAAAGAGACCTGCGCAGCTACTCCTCGGATTGGCCGGAGCCGGGTTCCTCCCCCAGCTCGAACGCGGGAAGAGGCGTCAACTGCACGATGGTGGAGACACTTCTCACAAAGCTTGATCCGGAAGATCCATCGAACATCGATTCATCGGCTTCGGTGCTGCTGTGTACATTCGCAAAAGCGTTTCTTCGGAGCCAGATGAGAATCGGGCCCTGGGGCATGGTTCCATGCTCGACCGTGAATCCGTAGACGGCGGCAGGATAAACCCGTGCATACGCTCCGGAGGTTCCAATCTTCACGTAGCGCTGAAGCCAGAAGAACACCCCCGGCCCCGGATCTTCGATGACGATCGGTCCGGTTTCGTAGCGCGTATACGACACATCAAACTGAAAATGAAACTCCGATCGAAGCTCGGATTCGGTTGAACTCAGAAGATCTGTCTTGTAGTACCCAAGAATCTCCACGTGAGTCGCCCCATCTGGAATATCCCCGCTATCAAATGCCGTGATCTGCAGAATCCCAAGCTGGGTAAAGCCCACCTGGTTCACGTTGAACTTCACCGGCGTGGCCAATCTCGGCTTGAGTAGATCTTCCGATTCAAGTCCATTGCTGTAGAGATAAATGTGATGGGTGGACTGCACCGCAACGGCTATATCGAGATCGTCGTCGTGATCAAAATCATAGACGAGTGGAACAGACTCGTTCAGTTGAGCGTTCGGCTCCTCCCGATCCGTAAAGAGTGTCTGCCCCGAGCTTCGACGAAAGACGCCATCCCGGTTCTCCAGAATCATCAGCGAATAGGAAGACTTGTGACTGACGACCAGATCCTCGTCTCCGTCTCCGTCTAGATCACCGGCAGCAATCCCCACCGGGTCTACATCCCCAAGACTCTCCGGCAGCAGGGTTCCTTGATCGCTCAAGACGTGGACGAAATCAAGAGCCCCCGCCAGGCCGGGCGCTACCCAGACGACTTTCTCTTTATCGTCAAAGGCGTTTCCGATCACCGTGATGCCGTCTCCCCTTTCACCGGGAACGCTGTTCAACAGGACGCCACCAATCGAATACACAGAAAGCCCGCTCTCTCCCAGAACGACCAGATCCTTCACGCCCGAGCCGTCGAAATCGCACGCAACCATGTCAATTGCTGGCTCGACAAGAGGAAAAACGAATTCGGTCTCGGAGCTGGCTCCTCCGTTCGAAAAGAGGATCAGCCCGAGATCTCCCTGGGCTCTTGCGCCAAAGATCTCGTCCCCATGCTGTCCGTCAAGATCGCCGACCCCGAGAACCGTGGCGTTTCTCCACGCGATATCCCGGCCTACGGTTCGAGAGGTGAAATTGCGCTGCGGCGTGTTCCTTGTAAACGCTCGAAGGCCCGATGATGTCGTCACCAGGAGCTCGTGCTTGAACGACTCGCCGGGGCTCGGCAATGCGGCCATCGCCAGAACTTGCGCTGGCACTTGAACCACCGCCGACCACATCGCGGGGTTGAGGAACATCTGCACCTGATCACCCTTCAGGACGGCAAGATCGGCCTGTGGGTCGTCATTGAAAAACCCGGCGAGAGAACTTGAATACACTTCCTCCGTCGAGCTTCCCGAACCCCGGGTGTCCAAACGAGACACGCTTCCATGGACAACGCCGGAGGGGTAAGAAAAAACCTCGTCTTCCTGAGTGAAGCCGGGCCCGGCTCCGAACACTCCGGCAAGGGTCACGAAAAAAAACAGATGCTTGATCGTCGCGTTGTTGTTCATGAGGTCATCTCAGGTCGTTGATCACGTGTTGTTGTCCGTCCATGACGCGTCGCGAGCCGATGGAAAAGTTCTGGGTACTTGAAAAAAAACATAATTCCTCTCATCGCCCTCAGCGATCACGGCCCCCCCACCCCCAAGCCCATCATCGCAGAAAGCCCCTGAGTTGCAAGGATTCCCGGCCCTGGGAGGCTTTCTTAGATAGTGCCCAAGAGCATGAACGACTTGGTGACTCTCTACACACATTCTGCGAGAGAGACAAACTGAACGAACCTGGGCCATGAAGACAAGCGAGAGACCGACAAACAACCATCGGCAAGCTGAAGGTGGACGAGTTGTTGCTGGAGCACTTCATGGTGACCAACCTTTGTTTTTCTTCTTCACTCAATCGAAGGTAAGCACGAGGGGCGCACTTCCTATGTTGACAATCTCTTCAGCAACAATCTGATCCTCAGCTACCGCGAGCACCCGATATCGCCCCGGCTTGAGCTGAATTTTCACAATCCTCCCCGGCTCACACTTGGCATCATAAATCGGTACATCAATGTCATTGATCACCACCAAGTCCCACCCGCTTCGCCACTCTCCACTGACAGTCAGGGAGGTCCCGGCTCGCAGCTCGACAGCAAGTGGCTCCCCGTTTCTGCTTCCCCGCACTGAAACCAAATGCCGGGCGAACTCTGCGTGCTCGAAAAGCAGGATGTTCTCATGGGTAGATGTGTTCCTGAGACGAAACTTTCCGTCACGATCGCAGCGACCCACGTCGTGCGTTTCAATTCGTGGGATGCTTTGGCCCAGTCGAGGGTAGCAGAGTCGAATTCTCGCTCGAAGCGGTTCCCCTGACTCCTTGCAGATCACCCTCCCTGAAATAGCGGCCCGGGGTTCAAGGGACACGAGGCCAATATCCACTCTTTCCCCC
>JAJDCM010000410.1 GCA_029260825.1 Planctomycetota bacterium
CAGGGCGTTTGTCGGGTGCAACCCGCCGAAGCTCGAAGAGCGAAGGCGGGACGGTTCCCTTCGGCCCCAAGTTCACGTACCTCATCCACCCCGTGGCCGTGAAACCGGTCTTCCCCAGAAGTCCCCCAGATGCACCGTCAACTTCGCACAGTCCTCGCTGCGGGGGGCGTTGTTGAATGACAGGTCACTTGGCGGGTGAAACCCGCCGAAGCTCGAAGAGCGAAGGCGGGGAAGAAGTGGAGGAGGTCCCGCTTTCACCTTTTCAGGACTTCCCCCTTTGAGTTCAACATGTGGTCACGATATTGGTCCCTGGAAACTTGATGGTAATAACCCGGTCCTTGAGCTTATCGAGGAGCTCGCGGTAGATGTGGGCCTTGGTTGGGGCTGTCCCCACAGAGTTCGCTTCCTAGGGGTTGATCTTGTAGTCGGCCACAACATGCCGAACATCGATCTTTCTGTTTTCGATGTTCTGAACGCTCGAAACCTCGAACGCGACACCTGCGCCAAGGTCCTGGTTGGGATTGCCGACCCCTATCTCATGTACCGCAACTGGTTCCGGTTGTCCGTTGATGAAAAACTCGACTTGTGTATCCGAGATGTGAATTTCAAGATCGAACTCCGTGGATGGAAGGACGGGAAGAAGAGTGACAGGAGTCTCTTCAACATTCCCGCCGGTCCCCGATTTACAAACCCAGATTCCGTTCGGGTCGCCAGGTGAACCCTGGTAATCGAAGAAAGCGCCAAGAGATTCCAAGTGTGGTTCGGTTCTGAAGAATCCGACGCTGATCCGGATCGCACCATCGATGTCGAGGTAATCAGGGCCAGTGCGTATCTTGGCGTAAAAGCGAGGGCAGGATCCCCATGTACAGAGTTGCTGACTCAATCGACGAGCCCTAAACCCTTGTGGCGCGCTAATTCGTTCCCATACGCCGCCGTTGGAATCAACGTGGGACTGGAATGAGACGCTGGGGCAAAAATCGCGCTGGAAGATGACGACTTCATCGCGGGTATGGGATCCCATTGCTCGACCGGCGGTCGCGATCATTTCGACTCGCGCCCGTTGCTGAGAAACGAAGCTGCCGGGGTAGATAGGTGGTGGTGAAAACGCGGCCGAGGTCTGCACCGTGGCATCGGGAAACATGACGCCGCCGATCGTGGAATGAATGATCCCTGCAACTTCCAACGGAGAATTCGGGCTAGGGGTCCCGATGCCGACGTTGCCATCAACCTGGACTCGCATCACTTCCACGGGGACATTGCCAGGCAGAACGTCGCCGATGAACTGCGCGATCACTTCGGAGCCGGAAGAATCATCTTTCACGGCAATCAGTGATGGACTACCCGGGCCTCTCAACGAGATCAGAGTGCCTCCAACCAACAGTTTTGCGGCATTGACTGGACTGGAGCTGATCGCAACATTGCCACTAGGATTTTCTCGAATTTCAGAGTTTCCGATGCACTGACTACCTGAGAACTTTGCAATGCGGCCAGCACCACCTGAGCCATTGATCTGATTTCCAGATGCCGTAACGGCAGGGTCTCGGAGAGCGAATGGAAGACAGAAAAGAAGCGCGACCACCAGAAGGCTGGATTTGATAATTGTTCCGTGAATAGACATGAGGATCTCCTTATTTGCGACAGAGGTCTTCCTGGCCCTAAGGAAATCCATCGTACCTCCAAAGTGGAGAGCCTATGCAGAAGATTAGCCATTTTGTTAAGAAGTCCCATTGCCTAGGTACGTGTAACATCTCTTCTGTAATTTCATCCAACCCAACCTAAGAGCCGAACCGGCGGAGCAATCGAAAACAGCTTCCAGATGCGGGAGATAGGCAGGCTGGGCCTATTCGGACTGCCGTTTGTCCGAAAAGTGGGAACGAGATATCCATCGGTGTCTCTTGTTAGCGTTTCGTGGGCCGGTTGATAGGCTGTAGGCCCCTAAATTATTGGATGTATAAACTAATCAAATAGAAATACACTTATTTCATGTAATGCGAGAGTCAACTATCTTGTGAGCGCCCCGAACTAGTTAAGCAGGTGGAGGCCGCATATTATGAGCTGCGGGCCAACGGTCATCATAGGTAGAGGAGGATATCTCATGGCATTTCGTCGTTATGCAGTTGCTTTCACACTTGTTGTGTTTGTGGTTGGTCTTTCCTTCTGTTTTGAGGTGGACGACGTCTCTGCTGTCGGCACGCTGGTCAACGGCAGCGGAACATCGGGC
Source organism: Planctomycetota bacterium (assembly GCA_029260825.1). GTDB lineage: Bacteria > Planctomycetota > JACOTG01 > JACOTG01 > JAJDCM01 > JAJDCM01. The sequence continues at coordinate 2,222 of JAJDCM010000410.1, forward strand.
CGCATCGCAAAATTTACCGGTTCGGACTGTATTGGGAACTCTGTAATTCGCGAAGATGCTTCCGGAAACGTCGGTATATTTCCCCCAGACAAGGCTCGTTGCATTGGGATTGGCATAGAACGTCTCTCCCAGGAAGCGTCGGTCCGATCGTTCCGTTCCGGTGCGCCTCCCTCGTTTTTTTGGAACGGAACGGCAGGAGAGCCCCTCTCAAGCCCCGGTTCAAGGCGGAGAGAAGGGATCCACCACTTTGCGGGAATTTCAGCTGAGAGACTCTTGAGATGCGAACACTGCCGCCAGTCCGGGGCCAGGAGGCTGCCTACGGCCTCTGTGCCATATCCCGTGCAACGAGAACCCCTAATCTGGCCATTGGGCACGCCGCGTAACACCAGTTAGAGCTATATTGGCTTCAGACTCCGGAGCATGGCTCCCGGGGCTTATAGGCGGTGGCTCTACCTCGCGTCGATCATAGACAAGTTCTCGAGGAAAATCGTGGGCTGGTCTATGCGTCCAACATCGCTTACTCGCATCCAGGCATCCAAACGCCCTGCTATTCAACACCGTCCCCCGCAGCGAGGAATGTGCGAAGTTGACGGTGCATCTGGGGACTTCTGGGGAAGAGCGGTTTCACGGCCACGGGGTGGATGAGGTACGTGAACTTGGGGCCGAATGTAACCGTCCTATTGTCCAACATCGTCTACCCGCAGCCAAATGACCTCATAAGAGAAGCCAAGTTTACGTGCCTCAGCCGCCCCTCCCGTGAATCCCCTTCCCCAAAACCCCCAGTCGCCCTCAACTTCGCGCTGTTCCGAGCCCCTGTAAAAAAAAAGCCGCGAGGACTTTCGCCCTCGCGGCTCTTAACTACTTCTGCAAATCTCTACTGCATGCTTACTGAATCGTGGTCGTGTTCACCGTCTCGGTCTCGATGCAGATCGAGGTGGAGTTCGTGTCCCGAAGTCTCAGGCGCACGATGAACTCGGTTCCCGGAGCCGGCGGCGGCTGCAGGTTACTCACGTTCAGGCGGATACCGGTCATCCTCATGCCATTGGATCGAACGCCAGTGCGGGCGACCATGAATACATCGGTGTAAACCGGGTTTCCTTGGGTGTCGAGAAGGTCGGCTCGAAGCTCGACGTCGTGGGAATCCCCACCCGGGCCAAGGCCAACATAGTCGATGTCGATCTTGACTCGTTCCGTTGCCGGATTCTCGATGATCTCAGAGGCTCCCTGAATCGTGGCAGCGATGGTTCCGAACTCGATTCGAATGAGGTCGGGAGTGAACCCGTCATTCGGTGAGTTGAACTCATCCGGCACATCAAAGACCTCATCGTTTTCGGAGTTGAGGTCACCCGTCAGGATTCCCTGTCCAAATCCGCTTGCATCGGCTTCAAGAGTCGACCCGTTGTGGAAGGCGTGAAGGTCATAGTGACCGCAACGGTCAAGCTGTGCTCCACTCACAAAGAACGAAGTCGAGAAGATTCCGCCAGGAGCCAGGCTCTGAGTGCCGGCGATGGTGTCGAAATCGGTGACGACCGTGTTGTCGGCGATCAAGTTTCCACCGTTCACGGAGGCCTCGAACCCGATGTCAGCTCGAGTGATGGGAATGTTGCCCGGGTTGGTCACGGTGACCAGAACCTCGATGTCCTGACCCAAGCCACCTGGGCCAGCATCAATGTCGCCGTCGCTGGGATCATAATCCACTCGGACGAGCTTTACGTGCAGGTCAGGAACGGGTCCGCCCATCGGCACCTGTGCGACTGCGTCGATGTCGCTAGGAGTTCCAGGTCGGAAGAGGCCAAGGTTGACCATTCCCGACTCCGGACCACGATCGAGATCGAAGCGGAAGTTGTAGAGAGTTCCCCAACGCAGAGCGTTAGCATCTTCGTTTTGAGCAAAAGTCTCGGTCGACCAGGTGATCGAGTCAGGCTGAATGTTCACATTCCAATCGGCATTGGTGTAGGGGTTTCCACTGTGATAGTCCACATCGTGGTACCCGACGTTACTGACCACCGAGCCTACCGGCAAAGGAACACTGAAGGACTGCCCGGATCGGTGGGAGTTCAAGTTGTGAACCGCGTACTCGTAGTGCCAGGTGTTTCCACCAATGTTGGTGGCATTGGACATGACGATCATGCGGCCATCGTTCGCGATGTCCTTGACGTCACGGGTTACACCAGCATCGATGGTCGGCCAGGCTTCGATTGCCGGCTTCTCGCGAACCGTGGAGCCGACGAAGCTCATGTTGCGACTACTACCAACAAGGTTGACTTCTCGATAGGAGGCGTTGTTTTCGGCGTTGCCGGCAGCTGCATCATCGGGAGTCACGTAGTGACCTTCGACGAAGTATCGGGCGCCAACATTTTGAGCCGCATCAATATCGTCTACGTCCACCTGAAGGCGACGGCCGATCGTTGAATTGGAACTCGGTTGGGTCGGGGGATAAGGATAGTCGCCCGTGGTCGCATTGACCTGGAATTTGGGGCCAAGTCCGCTTCTCGAACCGTTGAGGCCGGAGGAGTAAGGGTCGGAGCAGTGGACTCCGAGCTGGGATCCGCTCGTTCCCTGACAATCGTTGAAACAAAGCGAACCGGAAAGTGCAAAGAAGCCGTGCTTCAGCCAGCTCTGACCGATGTGCTCGAACTTGCCGTCTTTGTAACGGTAGAGGCTCTGACCGATGACCGGGTGCTGGTTGGTGTTGGAGAACCAGTTCAGGTTCACATCGCCGATGTTGCACGACGTGGTTCCAACCGAGTAGGCTCGAATGCCACCCGAGGTGCCCCAGTTCGAAGTGTCGGGAAGGGAGCCAACGATGACGTCGGGTCCGATGATGCCGCGAGCGGTTCCACCACTGCTTGCCGGATGGCTGTCAACGGCTTCGACGGAAACCGTGCTGCCCGTAGGAGCGACCGAGGCTTCCACCGTGAGGGAGCCGATCGACTGCCCGGCAGCATCAGAGATGCCAAGCTGATTGGCAAGATCCATGGCAACGAGGACCTCGACTTCCGACCAGCTCATGCGTCCATTGTAAGTGTCGAGCTCAACGAGACTCGGCGATACAAAGTGGAAGACATCGATGCCGTCGGCGCGGAGGGTCCAAGACGTTCCACCCTGGGCTTCGTCAATCAGGACTTCCGGGTGGCGAAGAGTGAAGGTGTCACCGTTCGGACCGTTGAGTACCGCATTGCCGGATAGGTCTGCCGAGCCACCGACGAACGTGGCGAAGTTTCGATCGAAGGTCGCAAGGCCAAGGCGCGAGTCCGGACCCAAGGTCAGGGGCAGGATCGTGACGTCTTGATTGCGTGCGGTGGAGATGCTGATACCCATTTCGGTAAGGGCATCTTCATTGAGCTGGATGACACCGCGGCCATTGCTCGTCTCATACAACGAGGGGGGGATGGAATTGGTTGGTGTGGCCTGGGCGAGGAGCCCAGTAGCTAGAACTCCGACGGCCAACGCAGCCGCGAGTGGGTTCCGGCCAAGGCAAAAACGCAGTCTCATTCGATAAACTCCCTTCATCTCATTTACGCTAGGTCTGCCCTTAAGAGACGGTTGGACCCTGGGGAAATTGTCCAACCTCACTTGGCTTAGTTCCGAGGCCCCCGGATTGAGGGCCAAAGGTCGATTTCCGTGAACCCTGTATTGTTCCCTTTGCAGCATCCTCCGTCAACCCCTACACTTTTCATCAACATTATATGCTTTGTACAATCTGATGGATGTGTCCCGAATCGGGGCTCATTGTGGCCCCTGCTGTTCATTCTGGCGTGACGGCTCGGGTCCCCGGGTCGGCTAACGCCGCAAAAGCATGATGATGGAGGCTTGTCCGGAACTGGATGATCTCGAATGTGGCGGCCTCATCCTGAATAAAGGGATCCTGTTCCATGACCTCGGTGAGAAGTTCTACGCTCTCGCATCGGGCGAGAATCACCCCGCCGATTCGCGGGTCCTGCCTTCCGCTTGCGAGAAAAACCCCGGCGCGAGTGCACCTGGTCAAGAATTCCACGTGGGATCGCATCAGCTCATCGATCCGGGATAGAGGCTTCTGGTAGGTCAGCAAGATGACAAACATGAGGCTTCCTTTTCAAATCTGATCGGGGAGATCGGTTTTTTCCGACATCCGTTAAGGGCGATCGTTCTGAAACGCGCACGGTGAGGTGGTGTTTGTGCTGTTCCATCCAAGTTGAACTCAGTCGATGGAGAGTTCAACGAACTACCTTACGGAGAGATTTCATGACCGGACGAGTTTTGATTCTACTGACCTTGACCCTCGCCGCCCTCAGTTCTTGTCGCTCTACGGGAAAGGCCTTCAGGGAGGGGCCGTCTCATCAGGGGGAAACAGCTGAGCTCTCGGAAGAGGCCATGTGGGCCAAGATGGCTGAGCTTGCCACGCCAGGTCCGGCTCACGCCGCGCTTACGCCCCTCATCGGAAAATGGAAAGCCGATGTCGAGATGTGGCCCGGAAAAGACGCTCCGGCTCAGAAGTCCCAGGGGACATCGACGAATCGATGGATTCTCGGGGACCGCTTTGTTGTCTATGAATTCGACGGCCTGGTGATGGGGCAGCCTTTTTCTGGAATGGGCATTCTTGGCTACAACAATGCACTTCAGCAATACGAAGGAACGTGGATCGATTCCATGGGAACTTACATCAAGCCTTTGAGCCGGGGACCCAAGCAAGCTGATGGGACGATCTCGATCAGCCAGGAGACTGACCCCATGGGAACCGGGAATCCGACGCTGATGAGAGAGGTGTGGACGGTTCGCAACGAGAATTCCCACGTGTTCGAACTCTTCTCGGTCGGTGCGGATGGGATCGAGTTTCGAAGCATGAAGGTGAAATACAATCGAGTTCGGGACTAGTTCTGGATCTTGTACCCGGATCGGATGTCGCGCATCTGGGTCCAGATTTTCGTCGACTTGTCGGCGGGCGAGGCACACACGTAGACGAAGCTATCTTTCGTGCCGGGATACTGACCGGAGACAATCTCCAGGTGAAGTTTCTGGGGCTTTCCGGTGACGAAGGGCTCGGTCCACGACAGGACGAAGCTCTTCACCGGAAAGTCGTTTTTGTCCACACGAACCTGATTCGGGGATTGGGGGAGTTTGGGGGCCTCCTCAAGCTTGAAGGTTTTCGTGTCAATCGTAAGTTCACGACCTTCTCCGACGGCCTTGGCCAGTCCTTGATAGTAGGCAAGAATATCGTGCTCGATCGCTTTTGTGCCGGGAGGGGCCTGCTCGGGAAGATGAAGAACGAAAACATAGCTGAAAAATGACGGCGAGGTCGCATCGAACATGCCGGGAGCAAATCGGATCTCCTCGATCCCTCGCAACTTCATGTTCGGAGCAAACTCGGGGGGGAGTTTGATCCGCTCCCCTCGCCATTCCTTGGGAGCGTTGAGTTGTGGGCGTTCCACAGTCTCTGTTGTATCGCCTACCGATCCCGAACTCCCAATTACGAGGGTGCCGCACACAAGTCCAAGGATGGCCAGTGAATGAAGAAAACCATGACCGGAAGTGCGCATCAGCTGACCTCCGACCCGGGAAGGGCGTCCCCATCGATGGTAAGAATCTTGACTCCTGATTCGTCCCTTGCCGCGAGCAGCATGCCGTTACTGACGACTCCACGAATCTTGGCCGGTTTCAGGTTCGCGACCACGACGATTTTCTTTCCGATCAATGCTTCCGGTTCGTAGTGCTCGGCAATTCCTGCCACCAGTTGTCGCTTCTCCTCGCCGAGATCGATCTGGAGCTGCAGAAGCTTGTCCGCCTTGGGAACTTTTTCCGCCTCGAGGATCTGGGCCACACGAAGTTGCACTTTGAAGAAATCCTTGATGTCAAGGAGGCCATCCTCGGGTGCGGATTCCTTCTTCTCTTCGACTTTCTTGTCGGTTGAGGCTTCCATTTTCTTTTTCACATCCTTCTTTGGTTTTTGAGGCTGTTCGCTTTTCTTTTTGACGTCAACGCGTGGGAACAGGGTGGCCGCCTTGCCAAGTGGTGTTTGCGGAGTCAGTCCTCCCCACCCGGCAAGATTCTTCAAGCTCGGCTCGATGCCATCTTTTTCGATACCGAGCATGACGCGAAGCTCCGTCATCTTTTCCGGAATGACCGGATAGAGGAGTCCGGAGATGATGCGGAGGCACTCGGCCGCCGAATACAAGATGGTCGCCAGGCGCTCCATGTCTCCTGACTTGGCAACCGTCCAGGGTGCGGTCGATTCGAAATAGCGGTTGGCAGATCGCACCGCATCGATGACTGCGCCGATCCCTTGATCGAGCCGCATGGCCGGAATGCTTTCTTCCATGGCTTTTACCGCTCGGAGGGTGTCGTCGCGAAGTGAATCTTCCGCCGCGGTGAGTGGTCCCGGGAGTGGAATTCGACCCTCGAAATGGCGATCAAGCATCTTGAGAGCACGGCTTGCCATGTTGCCAAGATCGTTTGCAAGGTCGGAGTTATAGCGCTCGATGAAACCTTTTTCGGTGAACGTGGCGTCCTGGCCGAGGGTCATTTCAGCCATGAGATAGTAGCGAAGAGCATCGACGCCGTAGCGGTCGATCATGTCCATCGGATTGATGACATTGCCGTCGGACTTTGACATCTTTTCGCCGCTCGTGAGCCACCATCCGTGAGCAAAGACACTGCACGGCTGAGGTACGCCCATGGCCTTTAGCATGGTGGGCCAGTAGACAGTATGGGTGGCCAGGATGTCCTTCCCGATGAGGTGGTAAGTGGCCGGCCACCACTTCTTGAATTGCTCGTCGTTTTGCCCGTAACCAATGGCGCTGATATAGTTCACGAGCGCATCGAACCAGACATAGCAAACATAATCGCTATCGAACGGTAGCTCGATTCCCCAGGGCATTCGAGTCTTGGGTCGTGAGATGCAGAGGTCGCCGAGAGGCTTTTGAAGGTAGCCCAGTGTCTCGTTTCGCCGGTGTTTGGGGCGAATGAACTCGGGGTTTTGTTCGATGTAATCGATGAGCCATTCCTGGTATTTGCTCATGCGAAAGAAGTAGTTCTTTTCCATGACCTTTTCGACGGGCTTTCCTTCGGGGCTCTTCCCGTCGATCAGATCTTTGTCGGTGTAGAATCTCTCTTCGCTGACCGAATACCAGCCCTCGTAGTTTCCCTCGTAGATCTCATCTCGTTCATGGAGATCTTGGAGAATTTTCTGGACGACGACATTGTGCCGTTCTTCTGTCGTCCGGATGAAATCGTCGTGAGAAACCCCGAGTCTCTCCCAGAGCTCTTGAAAGCGAACAACCGTCTGATCGGCGTGTTCCTGAGGAGTAATCCCGCCTTTTCGTGCCGCCTCGAATACCTTCTGGCCGTGTTCATCCGTCCCGGTCAGAAAGTGAGTGGGAGTTCCGAGGAGCCGGGAGTACCGGGAAAGAACGTCGGCGAGGATCGTTGTATAGGCGTGCCCGATGTGCGGGGCGTCGTTTACGTAGTAGATCGGAGTTGTGATATAGAACTTGTTTGGTTCCGCGGTCATCGTTTCACCGGGTGATTGGGACTGTCGTTCTTGTTTGAATCGAGCAGTCTAACCCGTCAAGGTCAAAGATTCACCCTTTTGAGGAAGGCAGAGGCGATATCTTCCCCGAGCATTTCATTCCCTCTTGGATTGAGATGGCAGCTGTCGATGTACAGCGGTTCAAGCACATCGGAAAAGAGCCTGGATGCGTCATGGAAGGGGACGCCGCTCGATTTCAGCCGGTTCCCCTCCTGGCGCAGTTTCGGGTAACCAATTTCGACTCCGCGGGACCATGCCGGTCTTGCAGTTCCTTGCTCGAGTTCCTTTCGGGTAAGGGGCTTTGAACCCGGGTCATGCAGGGTGGGTTGAAGAACGTGAAAATAGAAGATGCCCCGGGTAGAGCAGATGGCGTGGAGGGATCGCGACGACTCGGCCCAGCATCGTAGGGCGAGTTCGACCGCGTCGTTCGATGTTGTGGGGAGGCCAGTTCGAAGAGGTGGCATTGCCGGGTTGCGTTGTTTGCTGGAAGACACAATCTCCTGCGCTTTTGCCCACCGGGTCTGAGCTCGATGGAGCCGACCTAGGGTGAAACGGCCAAGGATGCTGCTCCACGAAAATTTCATGACATGTGCCACGGAGGCAATGGAGGCCGCTTTGTTCTCGAGCTCTCTGGCGAGGACGAGAGAGTCGAGTTCGGCGGGCGAGAGACCACTTCCCCGGATGACCGGACCCCACATATTGACGGTCGGGAAGGTTGGATCCATTTGACGGGTAAAGTTCGTGTGTCCAAGAGCGACTTCATTGAGCCCGTCCAGGTTGAGCACCGCATCGACCTCATAGCCCTGACTGAGGAGATACTCGACTGCCATGAGTTGCTGGGGTTGTTTGAATCCGGGGTGGGCGTGGTTGAGAAGGCGGACGGTCTTGCTCTGGATTCGGGGGTCGGCTTTGAGAATCTTGATGAAGGACTCTTCTCCCTCCCGACTGAAGACTTCGGCCACCGATCCGCCAACCACGAGGATCAAAAACTCTTCCTCGTTTCGAGGTTCGGAGAGGACCTGATGCACCGGGTCGAAGTGATCCGCAACCTGGAAGCCAAAAAACGGATGGATGGTCCGTGGAATGTCCTTTCGTGATGCCTTGATGCCGGGGAGCTTGAGCGGATCGCCCATGGCCTGGGCAATCCGGTCGATCTCGGTTTCCGTTCCCGTGACGCTGTACGGCCGGCCTGCAATCCAGAGGAAGAGTCGATAGCCCACGTCAGCGGTAATGAGAGTTGCGAGGGTCAGGATGGCAACAAAAGTAAGTTTCTTCGACATTCAGGCTCCTGGCTCGACCTACTGTCGCCGGACGTAGCTCCCGCCGTTCTCGTCGGCAAGACGAGAAAGGAGTTTCTTTCGGGAGGACTTACCAAGCTCGATGGTGTGAACGACGATTCGATCGAGCGCGTTCCATCGAGAGACCGCAGAGAGGATCCTTTCCGGATCGTCTGCCCGCACCCCCTTGGGTTCTTTGGGCACTGTGGGTCGACCGTCGGTCAAGAGAAACATCGTATCCACCGATGTGGCATAAGCCTGATCGAACGTCCCTCGTCCGGCAATGGTAAAGGCAAGGTCAAGGGCGTCGTAGATCGACGTCCCGAACTGAAGATCCCGACCTTCGATCCAGGTGATTGCCTTTTCGATGTTGGCGGGCGTTGCCTTGTGCATCCGGGTGGAGAACCGGTCCATCTTGTTGGCGAAGGCGATGATGTTGAACTCCCGGTTTCCATCGAGCTCTTGCAAGGAGCGGATCAGCTCTTTCTTGCAGATATCGATCCGCTTCTCTCCCCGAAGTACGGCCTTCATGGAATTCGAGCGATCAAAGAGGTAAATGATGGAGCGACCGTCCTGGGGAATACTGAAATAGTATCCCGCTTCGGGCTTTGCGGTGACCTTTGATTGCCCGACCCCCAGAGTGTACTGACCACGATGGATCTTTGATTTTTCCCGGTCGAACCAATGTCTCCACGCTTTCGTTGATCGCCCAAGAGTTTTGCCGGTGAGGACCTCCAGGGCACGAGCGAAGTCGGTGTTGATCCGTCCTTTTTCTCGGTCGAGTCCGGCAATCAGGGGCTCGATCGAGCGAGGTGCACCAACCCTGGCAAGGGCCATTGCTGCACCAGCTCGAACTTGACTGTTCTTGTGGGTGAGAAGGCTGATGAGCTGGTCCGTGCAGGGGAGACCGGTTTTTGCCAGCCGCTCACACGTTGTGAGAAGAACCTGTAGATCCTCGACTCCCCTCGCCCGACCAAGCTGGGATTCGAGAAAGTCGGCGGCTTGACTCCCGCCGGTTGCAACGTTTCGGGAGGCTCTCAAGCGCAGGCTCAGGGGAATTTTCCCGTCGGAAACAACGTTCTTTAGTAACCAGAGAACCGTTTTCTGTCGGAGGAGCCCCTCCGTCAGCTTCAAGACCTGATCTTGAAGAATGCGAAAGAGATCGAGCTCGTCTCGTATCTTCTGGCTCTCAAGGGCCCTCACCCGGCCAACGACTCCAATGCGCCGTTTCTCGAGGGCTGCCGCATCTTCTTCGAGGGAGCGATACACCGAAAGGAGACACCGGGCAACATTTGGATCGTCATGGGACGTCAGGCCTGCGAGTGCATTCTTGCGAACTTCGAAGGCATCGAACACGTCAGCGTTTGTGCTGAACGCTCGCCGGACCGCCTGGATGGCGTGTTTGGATCCTTCTGACTCGGGGGCCACAAGAAAAGAAAGAAGCGAGATCAGAAGGGAGGCGGTGGTCATGGCCCCAGTTTCGAGGTGATAGGTCATCAGGTCAACCCGGAGACGGACGGCCTATGCCGGAAACCCCAGCCTCCTTTGCGGGGAAGAAGAGCCTCCCCCGCTTTGAGGGATCTTGCAGAACAGACTCGATAGTCCGGGAGAAACAAGCGTAAGGTGATCAAGGATTATGGGTTATGGAATTCCTTCGCTCCGATGTTTTTTGCAGCAACCTCAACCCAGGATCGGTGGTGGTCGATACCTTTAATTGGCCAGTTCTATTCAACTTACCGGGTATCGATCTTCCATGAGGATCAAGAATCACATCTTGCTCTTGCTGTGCCTGACGGTTGGTGGCGCCTTCGGGGTGGCCACTTTCGTTGCTCTGACGATGACTCGCCTTCGGGCTGAGGAGGAACGGATTGGCGAGGCTTCTGTCGGCTATCGGATGGTCCAGCTGTATGCCACCCGGATCAATGCGACTCTTCCTCTTCTGGAAATCGCCGCCGAGGAGCCGGAATGGGCTCATCAGGCCGATCCTCTGATTCCTCGGTGTATCAGTGATCTGGAGCAAATCCGTGAGACCGAGATATTTGAGGAAGACGATGGCCTTCTGGGCGAGCTGGCGGTTGCGTTTGACAGCACCCTTCGTCTTTGCCGAAAGCTCGGGCAGGACGGAGACAACGCAACCGACGATGATTTCGATGAGTTCGAGTTTCGTGGGGATGAGCTTCTTCGCCTTCTTGGTCAACTTCATCTGAGTTATCAAGAAAAGGACCGCATTCTTCGGGCCCGTCTGGAAGAGGGTCGAAGCACGGTGTATCTGGCGATTGTTCTGGTGAGCCTGGGCTATCTTGGCTTCATCCTGCTGATGTGGAGATGGACTGTTGCTCGTATCGCAGCTCCTGTTCAGGCGCTTGTGGAAAAAGCGACCCGATCGATGGATTTTGATGAGCCGTTTGTTCTTGGCGAAGATGGGCCGGAGGAAGTGCGCACGATGACCCGAACGGTGGGGTCGTTCGTTCGTTCCCTCGAGCAAAGAGTTCAGGAGCGCACGGCTGAAGTGGATGCTCGAAGTGAGGAGCTTGCCGGAATCGCCGATGAGCTTCGGGAGACCAATCGCACTCTGGAGGCAGCACATCGTCTGGCGGAGGCCGGCACTCGAGCCAAGAGTGAGTTTCTTGCCAACATGAGCCATGAGATCCGGACCCCGATGACCGCGATCTTGGGCTATGCGGATCTTCTCTCCGAACAATCTCTTGGGAAATCTGATGCCGAGTCGGTGCAGACGATTCGTCGCAACGGGGAGTACCTGCTCAGCATTCTGAATGACCTTCTTGATCTCTCCAAAATTGAAGCGGGCAAGATCGAGATCGAATGTCTTCCGTGTTGTCCGGTCGTGATGATTGCCGATGTTCTTTCCCTGATGAGCGTCAAGGCTCGTGAAATGAACCTGGAAATCCAGGCATCGAATGCGACTCCGATTCCGGAGACGATCCGGACTGACCCGACCCGGGTCCGGCAGATTTTGATCAACTTGCTCGGGAATGCGATCAAGTTCACGGAAGGTGGCCACGTCGAACTGGCGGTGACTCTAGTTGGAGCGACCGGAAAGGATCCCAGGTTAATTTTCACCGTGATCGATACCGGAATCGGTATGACGGAAGATCAAGTTGCAAAGCTCTTTCAACCTTTTGTTCAGGCGGACGCCACCACGACTCGCAAGTTTGGCGGGACGGGGCTTGGCCTGACCATCAGCAAGCGATTCGTGGAGATGCTCGGCGGCATCATTTTTGCCGAAAGCGAAGAGGGAAAAGGTTCGCGTTTCACCGTCTCGATTCCGACCGGCTCTCTGGAGGGGGTGAAGCTGGATGATCGTCCCATTCAAGAACAACTTCAGCTGGTTCGAGGTTCAGAGGTAGAGACCAGGGATGTCAGCCAGACCCCTCTTGAGTGCTCAATTTTGCTTGCGGAAGATACACCTACGAACCAGAAGCTCATTGCCCGCATTCTGACCGGGGAAGGGGCGGAAGTTGACATCGCGGACAATGGACAGATAGCCGTGGATATGGAAAGAGAGGCTCGGGCGAAGGGACGGCCCTATGACATCATTCTCATGGACATTCAGATGCCCGTGATGGATGGCTACAAAGCAACAAGGGTCCTGAGGAGTGAGGGTTGCACCGTTCCGGTCATTGCTCTTACGGCTCATGCCATGGAAAAGGATCGGAAGCAGTGCATGGCCGTTGGATGCTCTGGATTTGCGACCAAGCCGATTGAGAAAAAGATTCTCCTTTCGGCGATTCGTCGCTGCCTTCCTCCGGGCGACTCAGTTCTCCTCTGAGTCGACTCCATCATCATCATCTTCTTCTTCCCACTCTTCTTCTTCATTCCATTCCTCATCGTCGTAGGAATACTGAGTAAGACAGTACGCCACGATGGAGGCGATGTCTTCGTGGCTCAGTTGCTCTTTCCAGGCAGGCATGACGAAGGGGGGCTGTTTCCCGTAGGGCTTGGCGGCTCCGGGAATACTGCCGGCGAGAATGAGCTGCCTGACGTTTTCGAATTGAAAACTTGTGATGCTTGAGAGTCCCTCAACACCATTCAGGTCGTTTTGTTTCTCGAGGGCAGCGATGGCAATGGGAATCGTGTCCTCGTCGAGATGAAGTCGATCGGCCATTGTGCGAAGGGACGGGATCTTGCCGCGAATCGAATTCGGGTTGGGCAGACTCTCTCGTGTCGAGGTTCCATGGCACGCGACACAAAATACGGCGGAGAGAATCTCTCCTCTGTCTTTGCGGGTTGGCGCTGCTTCGAGGCCAAGTGACAGACGAGGCTTCCTCTGGTTCGAAGACGCGCCAGTTAACAAGGTGGAATCATTCTCTTGCCGTGCCGATTGAAGACTGTTCAAGTAGATGACCATGTTTCTCAGCTGATCATCCCTGAAGTCGAAGTGAGGCATGATCGATGAGCGCATGACTTGAGCCGGATTGGAGATCGCCTGGTGGATGTATCCGAGGAATGGGTTTCCATCATAAAGGGCGAGCACCTTCTTCTTCCTAGAACCTGCGGGCCCTCGGGTTGTTCGGGCGTATCCCAGGCGGGCGAGGTCGGGACCCATGGGAGCGCCCCTTCCCTCGATTTTATGACAGCCGAGACAACCGTTTTCGATGACGAGCTTTCGCCCCTTTGCAAGCTGGGGGACGTCGACGTCGTCAAGATCTTGGTGGCACCGATAGCAATTGCTCTGCACCAACGGTCCCTGGAGCATCGGGGTGGGGAACCCGTCTTTTCCGTGGGCAAGGATATCCGTGGCGGGCCCTCTTCCGTCGTGGCAGATCGTGCATCCAAAAGCACTCACAGGATGGTTCTTGAGAATGTCCTGAGGATGGGTTTTTAAGGGGTGAGAGGCCTCTTCCATGGATGGGTCGAGGATCCCCGCATGGCACGACATGCATCGGTCTTTTCCCGGAGGGTGATTCACCTCGATTTCATGAATTTCCGCCGAGATGTTCCGGGCGAGATGAGCGGAATTCTCCTGGAGGCGACTCTGGTATCGACTCTGGTGTTGCCACCAATCAGATCGGACCGAGAAGTCGAGATAAGAGAGGGTCAGAACGCAGACGATGGTCAAAGCAGACGCAATCGTCATGATGGGTCGTTCCATTCTAGTTTTCCCATCCTGAAGGCTCGAGGAAGAACACCCAGTTCGGCCCCCGGTGATAGGTAACGTAGTAGATCATCACCACGGAGCAAGCCATGAGGCAGGTGAATAATGCGGTGAACCCACTGCGGCGTGACGATGAAATGAACCCGACCGCGGCGCTCCAGATCAAGCACACTCCGGCGAACACAGGCAGCGGAGCGACGAAATGAGCCACCAGCAAGGCAAAATCTGAATCGAGGGTCTGCCGGCTTGCAACGAAACTCGAGCAGGCAAGCCAGAAGAGACACCAGAGAATCGAGAAGGCCAGAGTTCCCCAGAACGGGCTGAGGAACGAGATGCGACCCAGTTTCCTCGCCACCTTCTTTTGATCGATCCATGGGGCCATCCAGAGGAAGATGAAGATCAAGACGGGAAGGATCATTCCCCCGATCAGCGAGGAATGACTTACCAGCTCTTGAATGGGTCGGAAGAACCAGGGAGCCCGGATCGGGTTGTCCGGGATTTGTGGGTTCGCTTTCGTTGCCAGTTCCTTTTCGAATCCATACGAGAGGAGAAGGAGGCTGGCAAGAATGAAGAGAAGCATGGGAGAGAGTCGAAGCCACGGCCATCGGGATGATGGGGTCGTCGTCGTTGGAACGGAAGGGATGGCGGTGTTCCTAGGGATCATCTTGGATCTTGCGTAGAGAAGGATCCCCAGAAAGATTGGAAGGACAAGGAAGTGGAGCCAGCTGAATCTTGCGAGAGTCTGATCCCCGATTTCGTTGTTATTGAACAGGAGTCCCTGGAGTAGGAGAGGCGGGTTCAGAGAAGGCGGCGATCCCAGGGAGGTAAGAACGTCGGCACCTGACCTCAGAATATTGGCACCGATGACCGTGCCCCAGTAGCCCCTCTGGTCGAATGGGAGAAACATTCCGGTATAGGCTGTCATCAAGATGAGGACGGCGAGACAAAGATCGGCGCGCCATCCGTGTCGCCCTCGGTCTTGGTGCCAGCGTTTGAAGAACATCAGAGCAATCTGAGCCACGATGCAAATGATCAGGCTATTGGCGGCCCAGTAGTGAAGGCTTCGGAGAAGGCGGCCGAAGGGAACGGCGAAGACGATATCTTGCACCGACTCATAGGCCTCGTCCACATCGGGTTTGTAGTAGAGGCCGAGGAGAATTCCCGACCCTGAAGAAATCAGGAAGAGAACCAGGATGACGAAGTAGAGACCGGCCGACCCGTTGCTCACGAGCTTGCGTTCAGGGAAAGGCTCAGATTCTCTGGCTTCGTTTTCCATGCCGCCTAAGCCTTGAAGTAGGTTCCAGTGTTTACTTCTTCGTCGCATGCAACATAAAGATGTCCGTTGGGCCAGCACCCGAGGCGAAGCCAGGAAAGAGGTCTTTGGGCCGGCCCTCGCATCGCACTACCTTCGTCGTTGAAATAGGAACCGTGACAGGTGCAAATGAAGCCGGTCTTCTTGGGTTGTAGAACGCATCCTAGATGAGTGCAGGTGTTCGAGACGGCGAAGAAGCCATCCTCCGTCGAAAGCAGGGTGATTCGACCTTCCTGGAGCTGGACCTTGGTCCCGGGAGGATACTCACGGGGGCGACCCAGGGTGAGGATTCGTGAGGAGAGTTGCCTTGTCTTCAGAGGGAGACAGAAGCGCGCGATCGCAGCGCCGATGGTCGAGAATGACAGGAGGCCGGCCAGTGTCGAGGTGAGGCGAAGGAAGGATCTTCTCCCGGATTTCCGGCTAGGATCGACGATTGTTGGTTTTGAGCAGCTCTTGTTCATTTCTTTAGCTCGAAGTCCAGGGTCGTGGCGACCCCTGCTTGAATCGAGATCGGTTGATCCGGAATCTTTAGCCTCTTGTTCCATGCCTTGAGGGTGTATTCGCCGGGAGCAACGCCAGCCAGTTCGTAGCTGGCCTGGTAAACTTTTTTTCCGTCAACGGTAGTCCGCTTGATCGTTGCTGCGGTGTAATAAGGAGTCTCCAGAACAACCACATACAAAGACATTTCCGGGTGAATCCGACACACGATTGTGGCAACCCCTGGCCGGTCAAACCTCGTCGTGACGAGCTGTCCCTTCTCCATGTCCTTATCGAAGGTGCAACAATCGCTGGAGGAAAAGACGTTGTGCACCACATTGTCTTCGTTGGAAAACGTGATGCTGCTCCCCTTCGTGATGGGGAGAACGTGAGGAAGGAAGTTGAGATTTTCCTGATTGACCGTGTGTTCCTTGGGTGACAGCGAAAGAGCCCTTGCTCCGTCTTTTTTGGGCTCAAGATAGAGAATCAAGTCCCGTTGACTCGTGGCACCACGGGTCTTTACCCGTCCCTTGATGGTGATCGTGCCTTTTGCCGCCCCGAGGGCCTCCCCCGGAGAAACGGACGAGGGGAAGACGAAGAGGGCGGCAATCAGCACCAATCCCGAAACCAACCTGTTCTTTCTGAGGTTTTCGTTCATTTCAACACTCCTTCAATATCTGCTCTAACGCACTTCCTTTTCTTCGTGGGGCGGGAATGCATCGAGTGGTATCCCTCGATACTTTCCGGTGAGTGAACGAAGAAAGATCAAGAGGAGTTCGATTTCTCGGTCAGTCAGGTCATCGCCGACCTGATAGAGGCCCATGGTTCGCACTGCATCTTCGAGGGTCTCCTGGCTTCCGTCATGGAAGTAGGGGGCGGTCAGAGCAACGTTGCGAAGCATCGGAACCTTGAAGACGAAGCGATCTCTTTCATCCTGGGTCACGTTGAATCTTCCAAGGTGGATTTTGGCCACATTGAGATCGACGAAGAACTTTTTCTTGGCTCCGAGCGGCTGATAGGTCTTCCCACCAACGGCTGGACCATAGTGGCATTCGGAGCATCCAAACTCCTTGAACAGCACGTAGCCTGCGTACTCGTCATCTGTAATGGCTTCCTTGTCGCCCTTCAGGAACCGGTCGAATGGACTGTCCGGGGTAAGAAGGGTGCGCTCGAAATCAGAGACGGAAACAAGAATATGCTCGGTTGTGATGTCTTCCTCGATTTCGATTTCTTCAGGAAATGCGCTTTGAAAGCGGTCGACCATGATCCTGTCGGCTCGAAGCTTCTGAAGGATGTCAGTCCAGCTGGAAGACATTTCCTTGGGATTGGTAACAGGCGTCTTGGCTTGATCTTCGAGAGTCTCTGCTCGCCCGTCCCAGAATTGAGAGATTCCGAAGGCCGAATTGAAAACCGTGGGTGAGTTGATCTCCCCTACCTGGTGATCAAAGCCAACCGCGCTTCTGGATCGGTCTACCCCGGCATAACGCAGGTCATGGCAGCTGGCGCAGGAAATCGAATTGTCTTTGGACAGCCGAGGATCGTGAAAGAGAACGCGACCAAGCTCGATGATCTCTGGGTTGTAGTCGATCTCCATGTCTTCGAAGAAATCAGGTATCGATGGGATCGGCTGAATCGGCTCTTTCTGGACATCCTGAATCAAAGCGCGGATCGGGTAGGCGATGCGGAGGTCGGATTTGAGAGGCTCCTCAGGCAGAGTGTCCTTCACCTTTTCCACGGGGATGCTATCGATGTCGAGGGGAGGGGCCGGAGCAGGATCATCGGGTGGCTCAGGCGCATCGGGATAGGAAAGAGTTGGGGGCTCCTCTTCATTCGGCTCTTGGGATCGACAGCTGGGGAGAATGAGGATGGATGCAGCGCCCAAGCAGGCAATCAATCGAAGGTGTGGGGGCAAGATTCTCTCCATGAAGTTCCCTTACCGATCATGTCGGGTTCGACTCGTTGACCCCGGGATTTCCTTACCCATGGATCCGTGGTCTTCTTCGGCATTCATAAGGGTCGGAATCAAGTTGAACTTGAGAGCGCCCCTTCTCTCCCGGTCGTGGGGAACGTGGATGAAACCTGGCGGATCAGAGGTTAGGGGTAAGTCATGCATCCAAGGGGTTTTGAAGTTTGGGTCGAGGAATCGCCCGCTTCGGAGAATCGAGTCGTTTTCTGGAGTTTTGTGGCGGGGACGAGGCGGTTTCCACGTTGAACGTTCTGGTGTGGCGGAGGAACGACGGGGTGAATGGAGGGGGAGTGAGAGGAGAGGTCATGATTCTTCCTACTGGACGGGTTTCTCGGGTCCGGATATCTTTACGAGAGAGGACTCAGCCAGGGATAGGATCGATAAAGGAAACCAACGGCCTCGTGACTCCGACTCCGCATCCGTCGATAACCCAGCTCCTGCACCAGATGCATGAGGGGGATGCCACCGCAAAGGAACGCCTTTTTGTTCTCATCTATGATGAGCTCTACAAGATGGCCCGGCTCAGAATGCGAGGCCAAAAGCCAGATCACACTCTTCAGCCCACGGCGCTGGTCAACGAAGCCTATCTGAAGCTATTTCGAGAGGCATCCAGGGCCGGCGCCAAAGAGAATGCCGGGTTTAACGACCGACAGCATTTTCTTTCGCTTGCCTCCAGGGCCATGCGATCGATCCTTGTGGACCACGCCCGCAAGAAGAACACAACCAAGCGAAAACCAACCGGCGAGTCGGTTCCTCTGGACGAGTTGACGGAGCGCTATGAGGTGAGAACCGATCTTGTTGCTCTCGACGATTGCCTGAAGCAAC
>JAJDCM010000042.1 GCA_029260825.1 Planctomycetota bacterium
GATTGCAGCCTCGACGGCATGCCCGTCAAGAAAAGCTTCCCCGTATGGCTGATTCCACCGATCAGCGTCACCAAGATCACGAACGAACAAGGGAAGGACCTGAAGTTCCTGGAACCGGATGGCATGGCCGTGATCCACGGAGAAAACTTCGGTGGATCCGGCCCCAAAAAATTCCAGAGGTTCGTCACTGGAGTGAATGTTCTTGATGCCGAAGGGAACGTCCAGAAGCTCACCATCGAGAGCATGAATGGAGAGAGTATCAAGGTGAAGAACCCGACGAAGATGAAGCTCTCGAACCCCCCGCGCGACAAGATCGGGCTCAGGCGGCTCGGTGAGGTCTTCCTCCAAACTGAGAATCCGGAACTGAACCCCGCAGCCCAGGAAATCGGACTATGAAAGACAATCGACTGAAGGCTTTCATCGGAATCCTGACTACGTCATTGCTTCTCTGCTCCTGCGCAGCAATCAACGTCGATCCTGCCAGGATCGAAGGACACGTGATCGCCATCGATGCCCTCGGTGACCTGATCGACCCCTTGAGCCGGGAGCCAATCCCCGACCCTCCAGGTTTCGTCCGGGCCATCTTGAACCGGGCCGATGCTGGCATGGATGAACTCAACATCGATGCCAACCATGCGGATCCCTGCCCCTGCCCACCGGGAAGCCACCCAGAAGACAAGGGCAGCTACAAGGTGCGACGCCTGCTCCTTTCGGTTCACGGCGGCCTCAATACGGCCCGAGACTCGCTCGGAAACGCATCCGTCACTCTTGATGGAATGAAGCGAGAGACGAACCCGGTCGACAAGCACTACCCGATCTTCTTTACCTGGCCGACCGGCCCTCTGGACACCTACGGAGAGCATCTATTCACCCTGCGACAAGGGGAAAGGCAGAACACACGAGGAATGTTCACGTGGCCCGTCATCTTCGTCGTGGACATCTTGAAAGGACTCGTTGACGCTCCGCGCAGCTGGATTGTCACCGGGTTTCACGATGTCGGCGTCGGGGCCAAAGTTGGATTCGATTGGGACCTGCTCCCCTCCTGGAAGAACGCCGATGCTCTCTATCAAACAATCCAGCAAAGGCCCCCTGACCAACGCCCCTACCAGGTGGAGCTCGGGGATTACCGTCGTGGCTGGCTGGAGCAAACCCGGAGACTCGGCGCGTACCTTCTGACGCTACCGTCCAAGATCGTGACTCAGTCGGTCGTCCTGGACGGCATGGGGCAAGGCGCCTGGGAATCCATGCTCCACCGGACCTACAACGTCTTTCGCAGCCCGGAGGAGTTCGATCTTGGCCCCATTCGAGATCGCCCGGAGCTCGTAGCGGCCTCTCTTGAACGCAAGGCAAGTGGAGCTGCCGCACTTTTTCTCCGGTGCCTGCAAGAACACATCGACAACGAACGAATGAACCGTAACGTCTGTTACCAGATCACTCTCGTCGGGCACAGCATGGGTGCAATCGTCCTCAACGAGGCCCTTCGCGTCCATCAAAAGTTACCGATCACCCGCATCGTGTATATGGGAGCAGCAAGTTCGATCCGGCAGACGGAAAACTCGGTCGTCCCTTTCCTCAAGCAGAACAAGAACGCCAAGTTTCACAATCTCACCTTGCATCCCGTGGCCGAAGTAGACGAGACCAACACTCTCGACCTCGTTCCGCGGGGAAGTCTTCTCGTCTGGATTGACGGCTGGTACACGACTCCGACCAATCACACCGAACGCCGCCTGGGTATCTGGGTCAACGCCATTCAGGCGCTACACGTCTTTGAGAGTGTGCGGGGACAGGTAACCATGAAGGGTTTTGGTGTACGACCGGACAGCAAACCCCAGAAGCACGGCGACTTCAACGATTGTCCGTACTGGAAGCGAGACTTCTGGAATCCGGACGGACAAATGTACTACTGAGTCTGCCGACAAGAACGTCTCATGGGGACAGTCCTTCGAAACTAAAGAGTAGCTTCTCGAAGTCGGCCAGCAGTTCGTCGTGCAGGTCTTGAGGAGCAACCAGGTTCAACAGATAGCCGAAGGATCCACGGGTCCAAACGACTTCAGTCACCCGGAAATGATTGGCTTCTCCTTCCTGACTCGGGACCTGAAAATTGAAACGGGTCGTTTGACCTTTGGACCCGTTCACCGGGAGGGGATCGTCAAGAAGGAGCTCGAACTCTTTCTGGGTCGACCGGAACGATTGAAGCCGTCCGTCTGTCACGACCTTTGGGTCGGCTCCCTCCCGGAAGTTGAAAGCGAGGAAATGAAGGGCGACCTTGTTCTTGTCCGGAATCCGGAAGCGAACCGTGACATCACTGGAGCTCGTCTTCGGCTCGATCTTCCAGGAGGGAACAGGCGCCGTCACCCGGCACTCGAAATCTACGTTGGTGTACGTGCGATTGACGATGCCCGTGCGCACCGTGTTGGCCTCAGACACCGGGTTGGCCTCAGACACCTTGTTGGCCTCAGACACCGGGTCAATTTCATGCTCGACAACCTCGATTTTCAAACTCTCCGTCAGCTTCCATCGGATTGACTGGGTGCCGGCGACCGTGTCACTGTGAATGAACTTCAGCAGTGCGAGGGATTCCCCGACCTCATCTACGGTGGCGTCGACGGAAATCCACTGCCCGACATAGGCTTCGTTCCACATGTGGCCCATCCATTTGTCCCTGACCAGTCGCTCTCCGAGGGCCATCCGGGTGGGTATCCCCAGCGAGCGAGCAAGGGAAGCGAACAGGGTGGCGTATTCGGTACACTTTCCCGTCTTGCGAGCAAGCACCTCCGGACCGGTGAGCGTTTCCGGGATCATCTTTCCATCGATGTAGCCGGACACCCACGCACTGAGGGCCTTTACGGCGTTCAATGCGGTGTCCTGTCCCTGTACCACGCTCCGTGCCGCTTTCATGATCTCTTCGTGATGAGGCTTGATGCAGTCGGACTCCGCAAGGGATCCCTCGAACTCTTTGCCCTTCACCGGATAATTCATATTATCTTCAATGACTGCCGGCCTCGAGATCTTGAGAACGGCCGAGAAGTTTCCCTCATCTTCCGTCTTTTCCACCAACCGCTGTCTTCGGTCCGAAAGCTCAAACTCCTCGAAGGGGATTTCCAGCCAGCTCAACTTCACGGTGAGCGATGTCAGATGACTGAGTGCGCCAATATCCCTGTCCAGCGGAAAATTGAGGAGAAGCCGTGGATCCACGTCGATGTAGTCGATCTCTTTCGCCTCTTGCTCGGTACAGCGAACCAGATGTGCGTCCGGATTGCGAACGACCAAGTCCGTCGTCACGCCGTTAGCATCACGCCGCAACGTAATCTGACGGGACGACCCGGCAATCTCGATATCCCACGTCGATCCCTCCTTCCCATGGTCCGACCGGGTCGCTACGTAGTCCCGGAGCGTCCAGCCGTCCGAATCGAGAATCTTCCGAGAGCTGGATTCGTCTTCATCAGCCAGGGAAGCCAACCAATCTTCCAGAGCCACGTCGACCACGATCCGATCCGCCGGCTCTAGCTGGATCGTTGACTCTTTCGTCTCGCCACTCGACGTGATCGAAAGGGAGAACACTCCGTTCTCCACCACTCCTGACGTCTTGACGGTGCCGGATTCCATGTCCAGCTCGGACTGAATGGATACGAGCCCCAGATCCCGATTCACCACGTACTCTCCTCGAAAGGTGATTTGTTGGCGCCGTTCCCCGAACGGATCCACCTTGAAGCGGGATTCAATGAGGTAGAGGTAGTTGCCATCCGGGAGTTCGGTCACCTGGGCACGTTGGGAGCCGAACCGTTGATCTCCCTCCAGATAAGCGAGCCACTGATCGCGCACCTTGGGGTTTGCGGAGGCTGAGAAGACCACAAAGAAAACAACCGGCAAGAAAAGCAGACTTCGCGCTCGAATCGGCATGAGAAATCTCCATGAACACTGAGTCAACTCTGAGTCAACTCAATGATCTCACGAGGAACCAAGCTGTTCAATGGTGCGGATTCCTACCGGGCTATTCTCGGGACTGACTTCTCTCTCCTGCCAACCTTGAGGAAGATCTCGTTATTTCGTCCCCCGAAGCCTCCTCAGCATGATAGACATTTCTCACCTCCGACAAACGACACCCGGTGGGGCCACGCCAACGAGCCCTCCGCCATCTCGCTCGGCCGGATACGCCAGAGCTTCCGGATCGGGGGAAAGCTCTCAACAATTACAAGAAAGGAACAACTCTATGAACTCGAACACCTCGATCCTCGCACTCCTGGCGGTAATGACGCTCACATTGTGCACTAGCTGCCACTCATTGGGACTGGGGACAGCAGGCAGCCGGACTACTGCACCGAAAATGAAAATGACCACCCCGGTTCCCCCAGGAATCGCAACTCCAGATCGGCTCGAGACGCAAATCGGAACCCTGGCGTCTTTCGATGGCGTTCCCAATGAGAAGACGGCGGGGCTCATCTATGACAATCTCGACTTCCAGCGCGCCGTGCAAGCGTACCTGTCCAGCCTTCCGATCGCATCGATGTACGCCATGCGCAAAGGCTTGCTCGAGTTCGGCCCCGCCAACTCCACAGCACTACTCTTCGAGGATTTGATGGACTCCAGCGCTCTGTGGCTGACGCCCAACACCGTCAGCATCTACATGGCCGCATGGCTAGAAATGAAGAACGAACCCTGGGTCATCGAAACCCCGCCGAATGTCCTTGGTTTCATCGATGACTTCTGGTTTCGCTACGTCACAGACTTTGGCAATGCCGGCCGCGACAAAGGCAAGGGAGGCAAATTCCTGATCCTCCCCCCAAAGTACGAAGGCAAGGTTCCGGATGGCTACCATGTGGCACGGTCAAACACCCATGGAAACTGGGTAATCTGGCGAGGCTTCCAGGTGGACGGGGACACTTCCCCCGCCGTGACCGCAACCAAGAAGATGTTTCGAATGTACCCCCTTTCGAAGCGCGATAATCCACCCCAGATGAACTTCGTCAATGTCTCAGGAGAGTTCAACAATACGATTCACCGGATGGACTATGGATTCTGGGAAGAGGTCAACGCAGTCATTCAAGAAGAGCCCGGCTTCGGAATGGATCCAGAAACACTGGGCCTCCTGGCTTCCATCGGCATCAAGAAAGGAAAAGCGTTCCAACCGAATGCGAGAATGAAGAAAATCCTGACCGAGGCCGCCAACGTGGCTGCAGTAACTGCTCGCACTCTGACCGCCCGCCCCAGGGACTCGCGACACTACCTCTACCCCGGCGAGGGTGTCTGGACAAACCCCTTCATCAACGGAAAAACCGACTTTGTCGAAGATGGGGCCCGCATGCTCGACTCTCGCACTTACATGCACTTCTATGCAACCGGAATTACGCCGGCGATGGCGGCGGCTCCCGTGGGCAAAGGGTCACAGTATGCAATCGCATACCTTGATGGAGACGGCGACGCGCTAATTGGTAGCGCTCATTACACAATCCACCTACCACCTGACGTTCCCGCAAAAAACTTCTGGTCATTCACACTCTACGACAACCAGACCCGGGCCATGTTGCAGACCGACCAGCGCTTCCCTGGCCTTGACAACAACCGGGAGGGGCTCGCCCAAAACGCTGACGGATCTTACGACATCTATTTCGGCCCCACTCCCCCCGCCGGAAAGAAAAACAACTGGATCCAGACCGTACCTGGAAAAGGATGGAACACCATCTTTCGGGCTTACGGCCCTCTTCAGCCCTGGTTTGACAGAACCTGGAAGCTTGGCGACCCCCAGAAAGTAAAGTAGTTGTCCTCAAAGGAAGCTGGGTCGAGGTGAAACCTCGGCCCAGATGGCGTTCCGGCGACTAGCTTTGACTCTTCGATGAAGGCTGGATCACGAGCCTGGATCATCATTCCGCCATTGTTCCTTGATCTACGTCAAAGCCGAACGGATTACCACCCGTACTATGGAGCCTCGAAACTGAAAGCGGAACTTCAAAACCAGCCCAAGGGCTACCCATAACTTTCTCCCTGGCTCAGGAGCCTAGACGGAATGAAACAGGTCTTCCTTCTCTTCTGCCTCTTCCTTCTCGTCTCGGAGTTTCTACTGGCCCAGGAGCCGCCGAGCAAAAGTAGAGCCTCAAAAGCCTTCGAAGATCACGCGAAACTTCTCCTTGAGGACCGCTTCCCCTCCGCAACCGCTTGTCGCAGCTGCCACCCGCAGCACTATCGAGAGTGGTCGGTTTCCCAGCATTCCTACGCACTCCTGAGCCCGGTCTTTACCTCCCTGCACGGGACGATCCTCAAGAAGACGAACGGGACTTTCGGCGACTTTTGCATTCGTTGCCATACTCCGGTGGGAATGACGATCGGTGAACCCATCTTCATGTCGGCAATGGATCGGCACCCAACTTCTCGAGAAGGCGTCACGTGCATCGTTTGCCATCGTGTCGACCAATCCTACGGAAAATTGAGCGGTAGGGTCGGCCTCACCCAGGGAAGTCTCACCTCACCGGTCAAAGGGCCAACCGGAAACACGGGCCTCAAACAGGTTCTCGAGAACACGAAAGATTTCTCGGTCGTGACCGAGGAAGGAGAAGTGGGAAGAAAAATACACAAAGATGCCGAGCGATTCTTCCCCCTGACAACCTCCGGTTTTTGCGCCTCTTGCCATGATGTGACCTTCGCGAACGGCTTCCGACTTGAGGAGGCATTTACCCACTACAAGCACTCGCCCGCGGCTAAACGAGGGCTTTCCTGCCAGGATTGCCACATGGGGAAAGAACCCGGACGCGAATCAGGATACGCGGAAGGACCCGCCGCCATCGTCGGTGGCGTCCCTACGCGAACTCGCAAGCTGACCAGCCACCTGTGGGTTGGTCCCGACCATTCAGTCATTCACCCTGGACTCTTCCCTCACAATCCAGACGCTCAAGAACTGGCGAGCATGAAGGAATGGACCCAGTTCGACCATCAAGCGGGCTGGGGAACTGACGACTTTGAAGACGAAGTCGAGGAAGACAGAAAGTTCCCCGAACGCTGGTCTTCAATCGATGATCGCTATGATGCCCGAGAGATCATCGAAGAGAACATGGAGCTCCTCGATTGGGCCCAGCAAGAGAGACTGAAGCTTCTCCGGCAGGGATATGTCCTGGGCGAGCTCGAAGTCGAGCAGGCCGACAGGAACGGAATCCGATTCAAGGTCGAGGTTCGTAACGGAACCGATGGCCATGCCGTTCCTACAGGATTCGACGCCGAGAGACTTGTTTGGCTCCAGGTCAACGTGATCGACCTTTCCAGCGGGGAGACGGTCCTGCAATCCGGAGATCTGGATCCCCTCGGAGATGTTCGGGACCTCCACTCCGATTTCGTTCACAACGGGGAAATGCCCCTCGACACCCAGCTCTTCAGCCTGCAGAGTCGATTCCTCACCCGGAACATTCGCGGTGGAGAACGCGAGCAGGTCGTCTCGGTAAACTTTTCGACCGACCCCCTACCATTCGCCCGCCCCGCGACACGCGCTAACAGTCTACTGGGACGTCCCCTGGGTGCCCGCAAGCATCGAAAGAGCATCGAACCACTTGGATCAAGATGGGCTCACTACCACGTCAATAAAGACGAACTTTCGGAGGGCGGCGCCTATCGGGTAACGATCGCGTTGAAAGCGGCCATGGCTCCGGCGAACCTTCTTCGCGCAATCGTCGGAGTTGGACTCGATTTCAACATGACTCCCCGCCAGGCAGCAAAAGCCCTACTCGCCGGCCACCTCACCCTGTGGAACCGGGAGTTCGTCCTCAATCTGCCGAAAAGTCCGGGACCGGAAGAGAAAACACAGGAGTAACAATCGTGAAACACCCGCTCCTGGACCAAGGGCATCATCAAGGGGGATCCCTCCTCTTATGAACACCGGATGGAAACTGTTCTTTCATCTTGCGCTCTACTCCATCGCCTGTTGTAGCCAGGCCACTGCGCAGCAACCGGGGACCGAAACGAAAGAAGAATCGATGAGGGAAGAGGGAGAAGAATCGCTCTACCCCGACACACCCATCCCCCTCAAACTCGATGAAGTTCCGGATCGTCCCCGCCCTCTCCTTGAGCTTGGGGATCCCTTCCTCGCAACAGGCGAGATCAGCTCCGGGGTCGAACTTCCCACTGGAGCTGTTTGGCAGCCTTCGCTCCTGGTGTTTGGAAACTTCAGAACCGCAGTCCAGGCTTTTAACGATGGAGATCGAGGATCTTCCGAGTGGGTAAACCGGCTCGACCTGTTCTTCAATCTCCAACTCTCCGGCACAGAGCGGCTCCTCGCCGGCTTTCGTCCACTGGATCAAGACAATCAATTCACGGGGTATTACTTCGAGCCCGATGACGGGAGACAGGACGGATGGGAAGGAGAAATCAATGGCCGACCCACCACTCTTTTCTTTGAGGGTGAATTCGGAGAGCTCTTCCCCAAGCTCGATCAAGAGGACGCATCAAGCTACGACATCGGTTTCTCCATCGGCCGCCAACCACTCTTTTACCAGGAAGGGATCCTGATTGACGATACCGTCGATGCAGTCGGCATCACCCGTAATAATTTCCTGCCCAAAGGGATGGCGAACCTGCAACTCACCGTGGTCTACGGGTGGAACGACATCGACCGCAACAACAACAAAGAGGGCAAAACAAATCACCTCTTTGGCTTCTTCAGCGAGGCAGACATCGGAGAAACCACAGCCAATGTAGATATCATCTACGTCCTGGATCAAAATGACAGGACGGACGGTTTCTTCCTCGGGGCAAGCGCGGTGCAACGAATCCGATCCCTGAATACTGCATTTCGCGTTCTGGCTTCTTTTCCGACCCGGCAGGACACTCCGGAAGTAGATCAGGGAGAACTCCTGTTCACGGAGATTTCCTGGACGCCTCCTCACTCCGAAAATATCCTCTATTTCAATGCGTACCTGGGAATCGATCATTTCTCCTCCGCGGCTCGCGCACCAGACGTAGGCGGCCCCCTCGGCCGCACCGGAATCCTCTTTGCTGCGGTCGGTCTCGGCCGCTATCCGGCCCCCCTCGGGAACCGGCCCGACGACTCCACCGGAGCTTCTCTTGGGTATCAGATGTTCTTTTCAGAGACCCGAAAACAGCTCATCATTGAAGGCGGTGGCCGCGCCATGACCCGGGGAGAAAACGACGGACAGCTGGCCCTCGCCGCACGCTACCAACAGGCGCTTGGCCAACACACCATCCTCCGCCTGGAAGGCTTTTTTCGAGCGCAAAGAAACGAAGGCCCCGGCTACGGAGCACGAACAGAACTGGCGTTCAAATTCTGATCACCTTGAATCGAAAGGACAGGACCCGTGAAATCTCGAAGACGCCGTAATCCAATGAGATTCATCTCGAAGGTTTTCTTACGATCTCCCCGGCGCCAACGACCGTACTGGAGCCTCTCCTCCCTTGCTGTGCTTCTTCTATCGCCGGTGCTCCTTAGAGCCAGTGATCCGCCGGACATGGAAAAGATCATCGGGCCAGAGGGATGCGGAGAGTGCCACCAGGAAGAGTTCAAAGTATGGACGAATTCAGCCCATCAAACGGGATTCAAGAAAATGCATCGCCTTCCCGAGGCCAAGTCTATCGCCAAGAAACTCGGCCTGAAACGGATCAAGAGCTCCCAAAGTTGTATTTCTTGCCATTACACACCTGAGGTCCATAAAGGAAAAATACGAGCCAGACAGGGCGTCTCGTGTGAAAGTTGTCATGGGGAAGGAAAGGACTGGCTCGACATCCACCAAGACTTTGGAGGATCCAGTACTCAGGAATCAGAGACTTCAGAGCATCGTTCCGAGCGTCTCCAAAAGAGCCATGACTCGGGAATGCGATCCCCAAGCTCTTTATACGATCTTGCTTCGAGTTGTTATCCGTGCCACTCGATTGCCAATGAAGAACTTGTCGATCAAGGAGGGCATCCACCGGGGGTCGGCTTCGAACTTCTCTCGTGGAGCCAAGGAGGAATGCTTCACAACTTCAAGAAATCAGGAGAACGACTCGAGAATCGCCCCGCAACCCGAACACGAAAAAGAACTCTCTTCATCCTGGGCAAACTACTCGATCTGGAGCACGATCTCCGCGCCATCGCTCGGGCAACGCAAGATGGAGAGTCTTTCCAGGCAAGAAAAAAACACCTTTCCGAAACCTGCTCCCTTCTGGAATCTCTGAACACTGCTCTTGGAAGCGACTCCATCTTGGAACCGACCTTGGCACTGACCCGGCCAATCATCAACGAGGAGATCCGTCCGGGACAGATGGAAAAACTTAAGAAATTAGCCGACAAAATCAGTTCTCTCGCCCGTGATTTCGTTCAGTCTCGCCCCAAGAATAGCCTTGAGAAAATAGACTCTTTCCTCCCTCCAAGCTCTTCCTACAAAGGGCAACCTATCGCTCCAAAGGCCCGGTAGGGTAAGAATGAGAAGACTGACCACGGCAATTCTCTTCGCCTCCGCCTCCGGACTTTTGATAGCGGCCGACGTCGTAGCACGATCCTCTCTCCATCAAACTTGGTTTCATACCGGGTGGATCCTGCTCCTCTTCCTTGGCGTCCTCACCGTTATTCTGAGCCCAAGACAAAACAGAAGAAATGCCCCCTGGATGCCCTCACCGATTTCAACCGGCAGCTGGGGATTCTGCCTCGTTCTTTACCAGGTGCACACAGGATTTCGACTCCCTCGGGGTGGCTTTGAAGTCGCCATCGCCATTCTCTTCTGTCTTGTTGCGATCAGCGCTCTTGTGGGATACCTGTCTTCCACGGGGCAGATTTCCGGACCTCGCTGGCGCTGGGCCTCTAGCGGTTGGGAATATGTCTACTTACCATGTTCAGCGAGCCTCCTGGTTCTCAGTCTCCTCCACGGCATATTGGCTCACGCCCACGGATATCTGGCCTATCTTCATCGGGTGTTTCTATGATGATCAAGAGGAGACGTTATCTACGGCTGATCACCCTGGGAACTTGCCTCTTGGCATTCTCCGGGATCATGGCCCTTCTGCATGGGCCTTCTGGCCATTCATTCCTGATGCCGGGCCCTCTCTCCCGGTTTCACTCCCCCCTGAGCGATGACTGCTCACGATGCCATGTAAGCACCAAGGATTTCTTCAAACCCATCTCCCACGGTTTCACCGTTGACGTGACCTCCATGGAAGAAAGCTCCCTCTGCGTGAACTGTCACGACTTTGGCCCAACTCCACATACGCCTCACTCCATTCCCAGCGAGTTCCTGAACGCTCTTTCCAGGCGAAATCACAACCTGACCAGAATACTCGCAGATATGTCTGGCATCCCACGAAGCCCGAGCGGGGAAATGATGTGTGCAAGCTGCCACAGGGAGCACGGAGGATCCGAGGCGATGCAATCTCAGGGGGCAACTGGTTCCTGCAACGCATGCCACTCCCAGCCGACCAGCTTTGCCGCAACTCACCCCGGTTTTGATTCCTATCCAAGCCCACACTCCGCCGGATTGGCTTTCGATCACGTCTCACATGAGACGAAGCACTTGCCGGGAGATCGTCAGAGTTTTCGCTGCGAGAACTGCCACCACCTTGGAACCGACCGGACAACCATGTTGACCCGAAGTTATGAGACTTCGTGCACATCGTGTCATCATCACGAAGGACAAATCCTGGGAGAAGGACGAACCGAGGAAGGCGTGGCTTTCCTATGTCTTCCAGGAGTCGACGTGGAGACGCTCGAAGAGCATGGAGTCTCGATGGGAAGCTGGATCGCGACGGCCGAAGACGAGTACGAGGGAGTGGCCACTCCGTTCATGGAGCTCTTCCTCGACCAAGACCCGAACTATTTCGAGTTCGAGAAGGACCGGATCTTGATCCAGGAGCTAGATCTCCTTGATCTGACCGATGCAGACGATTTTCAAATCGAAGCCGTTGTCCGCTACCTGGCGGCAATCCAGAGGCTCATTCGTGATCTTGGGCAAGACAAAACCAAGCTCAGAAGGATCCTGGGCCGCACACTGGAACTTGAATCCACATCGGGAGAAATAGAGACTCTGAGTCGGTCCTTCAGTTCCCCGGCACTAGAAGGAGCGTGGAAAGACTGGCTCGGCGGAGGTTCCGAAGATGTTGCCTCGCATCCCAAACCTCGAAGCTGGTCCCCAAGCGGAGCCTGGTATCGAGACGACGACACACTGACTCTCTTCTATCGCCCTGTCCATCATCGAGACCCATTCCTCAAGACCTGGCTGGATGCCCTGGGAGGTTCAACACTCTCAAGCTCCGCGGGGAAGAATCTCTTCAACAAGCTCACTGACGAAAGGAGTCGCTGCGTCAAGTGCCACACCGTGGCGACAGACTCTGATGGTAAGTCCAGGGTAAACTGGTTTTCAAAACGGGAGTCGAACCAGCACGGCTTCTCCAAGTTTTCTCACGCCCCCCACCTTCTCATGACGAACGGCTGCGAAACCTGTCATTTGGCAAGCGAAACAGCTTCTGAGAGCCATATCGATGAGAAAGCAAGGATTTCCCGCGGAAGTGGCTTTGCGAACATTGCACCGGCCGTTTGCGCAAAATGCCACGAGCAACCGGCCCTCGGGGGAGACTGCACGCTCTGTCACAACTATCATATCCAGGCAAGTTCGGAACCACAGGGTTCTGCTAAGGGTAGCGGCGGTGGCTAGCTCTCGGGTCGGAACGCATCGACTCACTCGACGCCCTTTCGATCGACCACCATGGCAATCCACAATCCTGCAGCGGCGACAAGAAACCCGGACCCGACCGCCTGCAAGACTGAGCCCTCCCACCAGCCAGCGACGAGAGAGGCCACAAAAACGGAGACCAGAAAGGTCAAAAGAGCCACCAGAAACCCTGACGCCGATCGAAAAAATATGTACCGATACTCCACGGCCTATCCTCCTGCAGCTCGAAGCCGGCCAACTCGACCAGGCCATTCTCCTCCATCATTCGGTCTGCCGTGGTCATTGCCAGCCCAATGACCTGGCAATCCAGTCCGTGGAACGATCCTTCTCCGGAAGTCGTCCCTCGGAAGCTGCGGCCACGTAGAACAGGACCGGCATTACATGGGAATCTTTGTACTCGCGGGTTCGCTTGTCGACGGGATGATAAAGGAGATACAGAAAATTGATGAGCGCTCCGACCTCCTCGTCGATATCTCCCATCGCCACTGCGGCCTCGTATACATCAACGTAGCATTTCCAGCTCTCACGCCACTCAGTATCAAGCTCAAAACCAGACACCTTGTACTCGACCAGACAATAGCGGCCGAGGCCCAGGACGGACTGCGCAGACATCCTGCCAACGGTGTCGCCCATCGCCTGGGCCGAATCTGCGATCGGAGCGTAGCGTTGAACGATCTGCTTGAACCGGTGCGACCGGAACATCCCGGGGGACTGACGCAGCGTCTTCCAGTTCGAAAAATAAACTCGTTTATCTTCCGGGCCCAGCCTGCGGAGGGCGTCGACCCATTTCGTGAACTCACCGGTTCTGAACACCCGGTCGGCGACCTTGGCCCCAAAGAGAGCGTGTTGGAAGTGCTCTTCGGCCTTGGTTTTCGCGGCAGCTTTCAGACCTGCATCGATCTCGCCCTGAATCAAGTAAACGGGAGAATAGTCTTCTCCGTCCCATCGCGTCCGCAGCGCTTGCCATAGACGCGATAGACCTTCCTCGTCACGGTCAATACAAAGTTCGTGGTAACGCTTAGCCGGCGAAGCCACTCCCTTGAGCATCGACTTGATCTCTTTCGATCGTAAAGACTTGCTCCAGCGTCGGTCGTTGCGGAGCGTCGATTGGCGGGGACAGTATTCGGCGTCGATAGCAGCTCGCAGCGCCGCAACAGTTTGCTCCAAATCTCCAGTTGACGCCCGAATACTTGCTCGCTCCAGAAGTGCGGCGGCCCGGATTGCAGGGTCGTCAACAGCACTCTCCAGAACTTCGAGAGCCTTGTCCGTTCTCCCCGCACCATCGAGAGCACGTGCGAAATACACGATCTCCGGATTCGTCTTCCTTGTCCCCTTGATGTACTTTTCGAGTTCGTTCACCGCACCGTCGAACTCTTTCTTGTGCAAATGCACCATGCCCCGAGCAAGGTCGCTGGAGACACTCATTTTAGGAAGCACAAGATCTTTCGGAAGCTTGAGACTTTGAGCGTAAGCCGTACTATCCGTGGACAAGAGGAGCAGAGATAGCGACCAGAAACAAACGACGCGAGGTAAGGCGTTCACGACATGACCTCCAGTGCCTCCGATTGAAAACATCGATTCTAGCACTGGAAACGCAGAAACAGAACACATAATGTTGTTTTTTTAGCACGTACAGAAAGCCCTCAGGAACAGGCAAACCCCAGTAGCACAATTCGGGCCTAGCGCGAGATCACGTGGACCGCGTTCGTGACGGCGGCCTTCCCCTGAGAAGAGGCGGAGTCGAGGATGATCCCCTGGAGAACGAACTCCACATCGATGCCAAGGCCATCCTCGAAATGCTCGACCTCGCCCGGTGCGGGCTGCGAGGCCCGGGAGGGGATACCCAGGAGACGAGAGTGCCCCGGGATGTTGTTCCAGATCACCACCGGATCAAGCGCAGGACGAGGCCCACTCGGAACCATGGGGCGACAGGTGAGACCCAGTCCGAAAGGAAGCTGCCGCACGAGGTCCAGGTGAAGCCCATTGCGCCAGAGATAAAGCACGAAACTAGCCTTCCCACCTTGCGCTGAGGGTGGAGAAAGCATCTCGATCTTGAATGGATCCTGCGCGAGAAGCCGCACAGTTCGCAAGTCGGAAATGCCAGCGGAACCATTGACGAAGAGAACGTCGACTGGAGATCCCTCCGCCCCGTTCACTCCTCCGATCATGCTTGCTGTCAGGCTAGTGTTCATGACAGTCGAGAAGTCACCGCCTCCAGCGTGGGTCAGGTCGGGAAGCCCGTCCCCGTCGAGATCGACGAGTATCCAGGACCCTGCGGCAGGCACCCCCCAGTCGACAATCGCCACGTCGGGCAGGAACTCCCCGGACCCGTCGCCGCGATGGATGCGTGCCTTCCCCGCACTGGATCGAGTGACCAGATCCAGGTGACCATCTCCGTCGAGGTCCGCGCCCTCGAGGTGCGTTCCTCGTATCGGGATGGAACGCCTCTCGAACGTGCCGTCCCCGAGGCCAACGAGAAGGGCACCATCCGAACCATTCGAGCCAACTGCGAGATCAAGAATCCCATCCGAAGTGAAGTCGCCGGCATCCACTGATTGGCTTCTGTAAGTGGAGGTACCTTGATCAACAATGGTGAGCCCTCCGGCCCCGTCGGATCGGTAGATGGTGTATCGCCCCCCGGTCGCTCCAGGTGCGCCGCTCTGCTTGCGGAGGATGGCCAGATCATCTACGCCATCACCGTCCCAGTCCCCGATTTCAAGGTCGTTGGGGCTGAACATTGCCGCCAAGAACACCTGGGAACGAATCCCTCCTGATCCATCGCCGAACAGCACCGCTACGGTCTCATCATCCATACGCCCGGCAATGTCGATTTCGCCGTCATCATCCAGGTCACCCGTGGCAAGTGGCCCATCCAGCGAGAACAATGTCGGCGTGGAACTGAAGCCACCCATTCCGTCGCCGAGGGCCGTCCTCAAGTCACCCCGGTAGGCGCTGACCAGGTCGAGGTGCCCGTCGCGGTCGAGATCGACGAGGATGAGATCTTCAGCGCCGGTGATGAGGGCCGGAGGAGTTCCCGCGCCCCATCCACCGTCCGCCTCGGCGAGCAACACCGAAAGCCCGCTGTCTCCGGTCACGATGTCGATTTGCCCATCCTCGTTCAGATCCCCCGCAGCTAACACTCGCGCCCGGAGAGAAGCGAGGCCGGACGGCGCCGCCAGCCTACCGCTGCCATCCCCGAGGAGGGTGTAGATCCGGCCGTTTCCATTCCTCCGTCCCGAGGCCACGACATCGGCTGAGCCATCTCCGTTGAAATCGTCGATCACGGTCCGTCCGATCCCCGCAGAGAAGTAGGTCGGCCCGGTCTCGAAGCTGCCGAACCCCGTCCCATGGTGAATCGTGAGAGTCGGATCGCCCGGAATCACGCTGGTCAAGGCATCGAGATGTCCATCATTATCAATATCCGCCAGCTCAACGAAGTTACCCCGGCTCTTGTAGGCCGCCGGTGTCCGGAAGTCCCCTCCGCCCTCACCGAGCATAACGGTCATATGGCCGTTGTTCGGAGTCCTGGCGACCACAAGATCGCAGTGCCCATTACCGTCCAGGTCGCCTGAGGTCACCACACCGGGCCTGAAGTCATCATTGAAAGGCGCTCCCAGAGGGAGAAAACCGGAGAAAAAGCCAGTGCCATCCCCCTGCGCAACGAACAGAGCCATACCGTCAGAAGATCCTGACAACATCGAGATCACGATGTCCAGGTGTGAGTCGCCATCGATGTCCGTCAGCACCGAGGAGCGAGCGTTCCGGATCGTGCTCCGGGGCGAAAGCTCCGTGAAGGACCCGTTGCCATCGCCTCGGAACGGGATGACCTCGCCCGCCGAGATGGTGACCACATCGAGAATACCATCATGGTCGAAGTCGCCCATCGCAAGGTTCAGCATGTCGACGCCGATGGGAGCAACGACCGGGTCTTGCCGGACGAAACCACCCAGTCCGTCCGAGAGAAAGACGACGAGCGTATTCATCTCCAGATTGGCGACGATGAGATCGACGTGCGTGTCGAGATCGACGTCACCGGCCTCGATCAGCCAGGGAATCCCCGAGGAAACGAGCGACAACGGGGCATCGAAGGATCCATCGGGCATCCCGAGGAGAACCAGCACCTCCTCAGTCCCTCCGACAACAGCGAGGTCGGGATTCCCGTCCTCGTTGAAGTCCGCTGCCGCCACCGCCCTCGGGACCACGGACAGAGATCGAGTGGGTACGGTTTCGAACCGGATCTCGAGGGGCTGCGCACAAAGACTCGGAGCCCACCCGATGAGGACCAAGAGATGGAAGAGAACCCAGAGCATTCGCGTTCTCAAAAAGACGGGATGCAAGATCATGGTCTCTCCTTTCTGGACCGAAGCTTCGTCTATCCTCGCCTCCCCACTCACTCTCAGAAGCCATCCTTCATTCTGTTGTTAGAAGGTAGATCCCAACAATCACCTCAATCATGTCGGGGCTGTTGTTGGTGATCATGAGGCGCTGAATCGGCGCATCGAGAAGCCGAAGCCCGCTGATTCTCTCTTCATTTGGGGCGCCGCTCCAACCATCATCGATCCACTCCTGAGGTCCGAAAATTTTCCTCTGTAGGCGGGTCTGGACGGCTCCGGTGGGCGGCCCAGAGAGGAAAGAGAGCTGGAAACTCGCCGTATCGGAGTTTCCGATATTGAACGTATTCGAAAACCGAACCTGCCCGGCGGGGACCAGGATCGGCGTCTCCAAGACCAGGACCTGCCTTGCCGTGATCCGGCCAAGATGAATGATCTTCTTGTCGCGGAGGAACGCCGAGATTGCGACTCGAAGGGTGTCTCCT
Source organism: Planctomycetota bacterium (assembly GCA_029260825.1). GTDB lineage: Bacteria > Planctomycetota > JACOTG01 > JACOTG01 > JAJDCM01 > JAJDCM01. Next base: position 17,446 of record JAJDCM010000042.1, read on the forward strand.
CCCGTATTCGTGCACCGAAACGCCGCTTCTGGAGCCACTACCTCCGAGAACGTTCCGAACTTGAGCGTGGTGCTACCGGGACTCAATGGCATCCAGTCCAGATCGTTGCGGATACGAAATACGGGTTCGATTCTGAGATCAGCTTCGGGGCCACTG
>JAJDCM010000411.1 GCA_029260825.1 Planctomycetota bacterium
GAAGCTTCGCCCAAAGCGGTGGAGCCGGCTCTGTAAGTAACGGGGTCGGGCAACTTCGCGTTCGAGGTCTTGATCGACGATCATCGCCGGGGAAGAGTCGAGGTGACGGAGGAGCCCGCGCTCCGTCGGCGAGAGATGCACAACGCCGACGTGATCGAGGAGCTTTCGAAGGGAAGCAGATTGGCTCCTCGGGAGCGCTCTCTTTTACCTCCTATCTTGACGCGGGGTACGGTTCTTGGTGTTCCCTACTGCATCGAGGGGATGCTTCCCGGAGTCCCTTTTCTCGATCTGCTGGGTCAATCCAGGTTTTCGACGAAGCCAGAGATCGTCAAACGGTCACTTCGATCGGCGACGGACTTCTTGCTGAGTTTGCCTCGACCGACTCCCGAGAAACACGAGTCTGCCAGGAAGAGCCGCAGGAAAGCCACGTCTTCAAAACTCGAGCTGCTCGAAATTTTTCTTCGCTGGGTTCCCGAAGAGCTGGAGGGGTTGTCCCGTTTCAAGGGGCGGCTTCTGGCCTTGCTGGATCAGCTGGATTCCGGGTTGCCGGTCGTGTTTCACCATGGCGATTACGGCCCTCAAAATATTCTGGTGAATCCTGACACCGGGATTCTTGGCGGAGTCATTGATTGGGATCTCGCCGAAGAGTTCGGGTTTCCCTTGATCGACCTGTCTCACCTTCTCGTGTGTTGCCGGTGGAAGGCGGGGGGGATTTCCCTGCCCGAGGCGATTCTTTCCGTCCTGTTTCGTGAAGACGACTCCTTTCGGGCGGACCCGGCGGTGGTCGCTTACCGTCAAGGGGTTGCTGTTCCTCCGGAGGCGTTCGAGTTTCTCGGGTTGATGACCTGGGTCAATTGGGTGGTTCCCCATACGGGAACCGAGCGCCGTTCTGATGAGCCGTGGATCGAAAAGAACGTGCTTTCTTTCCTTCGATCAAGCGAGGTAGGTCGGTGGGTCGAGGAGACGGTATGAAAGTTCGGGGCTCAAGAACTCCGGGAGTGCTGATCGCCCTGATCGGTCCGGACGGGTGTGGCAAATCCACCACGACTCGCGTGCTGCTGGAGAAGCTTTCGGAAGGGGGAAAGCTTCAGGGAGAAACCGCCTATCTTGGCCCCTGGGGTCAGGTCGAGCTTGGAACAACCCGGTGGCTTTATCGGAAGGGGCTCGTTCCGGAGATTATTCCCTGGATGAGTTTTCTTTCGGCCCGGATCGGTTCCTGGTTCGGGAGAAAAAGTCGGGAAGAACTGCCGGGGTCGGAGCATTCTTTTCTCCACATCGTGCTCAAGGCGACGAAGGCTCAGATTCGGGGTTTGATCTACTACCCCCTCCTCTATCGGGAGCTACGGTACCGGTACAAGAAGACGGTTGCTCCTGCACTTGCCAGGGGGGCGGTTGTGATCGCCGAGCGATACGTCTTTGATCTCCGCTATATTCACGACACGGTTTCGATCGAGAATTACCCCTTACTGCGAAAATGGGTCTGTGATTTCTTTCCGGCTCCAGACCTCACTTTTCTCCTCGATAATGAGCCGGAGAAGATCCATGCGCGGAAGCCTCAGCTTTCGGTTGAGGCGATCCGGTGGCAGCGAGAGTCCTACCAGAGAGTCCTTACCGAGCTCCCCCACGAGGTTTTGCGCACCGATCTTGGGCCAGGTAAGGTTGCCGACGAGATCCTCTCCCGGGTTTACGGTATCCTCAAACAGAAGCAGGGGACACGGTAAGAACGAGCATTTGGGCCCGATCCCCGTAGATCTGAGCTGGATCAGAGTGTAAAAAAGGAACCCCTCTCGCGGACATCTCCGTGAGCATTCTGGTTTTTCGGTCTCCTGGCCCTGCGAGAAATGCGGGCCAGCTTGCATGAGTGGAGGTTTCGTTCGATGGCGCAGCAAGATCTTTTGCCCCTGGTGAAGAACACCATTGCGGTTTCCAGTGGCAAGGGAGGGGTCGGGAAATCGACCGTGGCGGTGAATCTCGCGATTGGTCTTGCCCAGAATGGGGCCAAGGTGGGGCTCCTGGACGCGGATGTCTACGGACCATCCGTTCCCAAGATGCTGGACGGTGTGTCGAAGCCTAAAGCGGAGCCGGGAAAGATCACTCCCCTGGAAAAATATGGGGTGAAGTTCATCTCGATGGCGCTTTTCACTGACCAGAACACTCCGGTCATCTGGCGAGGCCCGATGGCGAGTCGGCTCATCCAGCAGTTCATCTCCGAAGTCGAATGGGGCGAACTCGATTACCTTCTCGTTGACATGCCTCCGGGAACGGGAGACGTTCAGTTGACTCTGGTGCAGACGGTGCCGCTGACGGGTGCCGTGGTGGTGACCACTCCTCAGGAGGTTGCCGTCGACATCACGACCCGTGGCCTCAAGATGTTCGAGCAGGTCAATGTTCCGATCATCGGCATCATCGAGAACATGAGCTACTTCCTGTGTCCACATTGCGACAAGCGGACGGATGTCTTCCGGCACGGAGGCGGAGAAAAAGCTGCTGGGACCCTGTCGGTGCCCTTCCTGGGAGGAGTGCCGCTGGATCCGGCGCTGGCTCTTGCAGGGGACGCGGGAAATCCGGTGGTCAATCTGAAGGGAAGTAAACGGACCGCATCCAGCGAAGCGTTTGCAAAGATCTCCTCCGAGCTTGTTGCTCACATCGAGCGGGTGAAGGATAAGTCCGGCAAGAACGGTGAGAATGTTCGGATTGCCCCCAAGGAAGTGAAGGGGGATGGATCGAACATGGTCATCGAATGGGAAGATGGCTTGACCTCGAAGATCCCCTTCGAGGAGCTGAGAGTGAAGTGCCCTTGTGCGACCTGTGTGGATGAAACGACAGGACAGCGGGTGATCACTCCGGATCGGATCCAGGCCGGTGTTAGCCCCCAGGCTGTGAATCAGGTGGGGCGCTACGCGGTGCAGATCAAGTGGTCGGATGGGCACGATACTGGAATCTATTCCTACAACTATTTGCGGGAGCTTTCGGAGTCTCTGGCGAAGAGTTAGAGGCCACCGAACTTCGTGCGTAAACTTCAGGCTCTTTGACTGCCACCTTCAGGCGGTCACTGGGCCTTTGGTTTTTGATGGCGTCCAATCGTGATTCCCAGCGGAAACCACTCGCCCTCCCGTAGGTTTTCCCAGTCAAATCGGTTCGATCCAACAAGCAGGATGACCGTCGAACCGAGCTCGAAAGTCCCGAGGTGATCGCCTCGTTGAATCTGGAGTGAGACTTCTTCTTTCTGGTGCCTGGGAGTGCCTCGATTGGTGACGAAGTCCCGATAGGCGAGACGGATGCTACCCACGTTGGTGGCGCCGACCATGGCGACAGCAATGGGGCCGTTTGTTGTCTCGATGAGGGTCGTGATGCGTTCGTTGATGGCGAAGAGCTGGGGGATTTGTCTTACTGCCGGAGGATTGACGGGCCAGAGAGTTCCGGGTTCATAGAGGGTTTTGGTGATGAATCCGGTGTCGGGGGCGTGAATGCGGTGGTAGTCCTTTGGCGAAAGGTAGAGGGTTGCGAACGCACCGTCGCGAAAGAGTTCGGCGCTTTCTTTGGAACCGAGGAGGGCTTCGATGGAGTAGTCGAGCCCCTTGGCCTGAACGAGTCGATCGCCCTTGATCCTGCCGAAGGCCCCGACCCGGCCATCAACCGGGTTCGCCAGAACACCCGGCTCGGTTGTGATGGGCCGAGCATTCTCTTTCAAGCGCCGGGTGAAAAGCTCGATCAAGTTCTGGTAGTGGTCGATCGGGAATTCCGCTTCGCTGATATCGATCCCGACTTTTCGGGCGAACTGAACCTTGAAGGTATTGGCGAACCAACCTGGCCAACGACGGGAGGCAAGCCAGCCGAATCCTCGACTCAGGAGGTTTCTGGGCAAGAAGCGGAGTAGATGAAGGATCAGGGAATAAATCACTGGCTCTTTTTGATCTTCTTCAGCTCGGCCTTGATCGCGTCCTCTAATTCGTCCGGATTGAAGAGCCGGGGGCCCTTGCCTCCTGCGTAGGAGATCTTGCCGTCCTTCCCGACCAGGTAAAGGCGATCCGGATGGCCGCCGTAGGCTTGATTGACCTTGTCATCGACTTTGTCCACAACGGCGAACATCGGGAGCTTGAGGTTGGCCATGCAGGTGCCGGCGACTTCGAGTCGTTCACTGTCGGTGGTGGGGTCTTCCACGAGGGGGCCGTTGTTGTTGGGGCGGGGGCTATCGACCGCGTGGGCCTCCTTGATGTAGACGATCAGGAATTCGACGTCTTTGGAGTAGTTGCTGTGAATTTCTGTCAGTCGACCGACTGACGAACGGAAAGGGGGTCACGTGTAGCTGCCAAAAATGAGTGCAACCGGCCTCTTTCCGGCGAAGCTAGAGAGCTTGACCGTGACCTTGGAGTCGTGGGAGTAGGGGAGTCTGAAGTCAGGAGCGATATCCCCCGGTTGGGGGAGGCTGCTGTTGCTTTTTCTCCCCGGTCGATCGCGATCTTCTCGGTTGCCATCGCCTCGGCCTCTTCGGTCTCGCCCCCGTCCTCGGCGGGTTGAGCGGTCCCGGTTCTTTGAGCCGTCTGCCGGGTAGTCGAGCGCACTGATGACCCCATCCTTGTTCTTATCGTGAATCTTGAACTTTTCCTCTCCCCGTTTGTACTCGTCAGGGGTGATCTTTCCATCCTGATTCTTGTCGTGCTTGTCTTTCAGGAGTTCCCAGACGTTCTGGTATTTTCCTTCTGTTTTGGCTCCTTGCTGGGCCATCGCCGGGTGGCCAAGGATCAGAATCAGGCCGGTAAGGAGCAGAGGAAGCGATTTGAGGATCATGGGTCTTCCCTCATGGGTTCAGGTTGGTTCATTGGACGCTCGCCCAACTGAACCCGCGATGGCGCGGTTGGTAGCGCTCCGATTTGAAGGTTCATTAGATCATATGCCGGATGGAATCTTTTGCTTGTCTTCGGGGTCTGAACCGGGTGCTTCCTTCTGGTTTCTGGTGTGTGTGTTCGGCCGGATGTCGGGGTGGATGATACACTTGCGGCTCTTTTTCTAGCTCTACCACGAGGTGTCGGAGGTCCAGCTTGTTTGAAAAATCGGATCTTTTCGGTCGCGGAGTGATCCGCATTTGTTGCTTGATCGTCTTGGGAATCCCTTTTTTGTCGGGATGTGATTCCAGGCCGAAGGAGATGAACGTCCTTTTGATTTCCGTGGATACGTTGCGTCCGGATCGTTTGGGCTGCTATGGCTATGGGCGGAAAACGAGCCCTGCCCTTGATGCCTTTGCCGAATCCGGGGTCGTTTTCGAGCAGGCCTATGCGCCGCGAGGGGCAACTTGGCCCTCCTTGACTTCGGTCATGACGGGAAAGTATCCATCGAGCCACGGGGTGCGGAACAACGGGGACTTGCTTCGCCCGGAGCATCTGGCACTGGCGACAATTCTGAAGGGGAAGGGGTATCAAACGGGGGCATTTCTTTCCAACTTCCGGCGGGCTCGCCATCCTGGGTTTGACACGGTGTGGGGCATCGAGGATGAGATCAACGAGCAGAAGTTCGTGCGCCCTCATTTTGTGTGGGACGAGGGGGTGGCGGAGCGGGGATTGGAGTGGCTCGAGAAGAAGAGGAATCGCCCGTTTTTTCTCTGGCTCCATTTCATGGATCCTCACGAGCCGTATCTGCCCCATCCTACGTATCGAGAGATGTTCGAGCAGGGCTATGACGGGGAGGTGAATGGGCGTTCGGAAACGTTGAAGCGGTTGACGTTGGACCGAACAAAGCTTGGGGCGGAGGATCTTGAGCACATTCAGGTTCTGTATGACAGCCAGATCCGACATACGGATGTCTTT
>JAJDCM010000412.1 GCA_029260825.1 Planctomycetota bacterium
ATAGCAAGACGCGAACCGTCCGCACCAGCGGAGCAGCTCAGTTCAACCGGTTGTATCCGAAATCCTCAGCGTCCCTGGCAAATCGAAAACTCTAAGGCCAACCCTCGCTGAGGACTCCGGATACAACCCTCTTCATTATGCGGAGTCAATGTTGCCGGTGCTACCTTTCGCACAGCTGCATGCTCGGCCTGTTTCGGGGACTCCGCATAACCGTCCGCCCTGCATAATTTCTGAAATCGACAGGATCTCTTGCAAGGAAGATACGAACCGAGCCGGGGAGGCTCAGCATGAGGATCGAAGCACGCCCAAAAGGTGAGCGAGAGAATCTGGATTGATTTTGAGTTTTAACCATCAGGTCGGACACGATGGCTAGATTCTCACGGCGGGGAACCGGTTTCTAGGCGCACTTCATGCAACGCTTACAGAGGATGGGAGAAAGGCGATCCTCGGAAGAGAGCCGCATTCGTCGCTTTTGGTGCAAAGCTGATTCCTACTGCTGCAATCGTCGGTGGCGGAGGAGCAATTGCATTCTTCACAGTATTCATTGCTTACCGGCAGTGGCAGGAGACCGAGAAACAAACCAAAGAAATTGAAGATCAGACCACGGCTATTGAGAGACAAAATGAATTCTTCCGCGAGCAAAACAGTTTCTTCATGAAACAGAACGAGTACTTCCAAAAGCAAATAGAAACTGAAGCGGAACAAGACTATCGGACGCGCAAGGCAGAGAGTGATGATTGCAACGCTCTACAACACGAATAAAGAAGGTCAAGAAGAAGTTCCAACTTCGCCCTTGAGGGCTCGTAAAGAAGCCGCGCTAGCTCTCATCGTGCTGGAGACTGAAAGAAAAAAGAATAACCCGGAAAGTCGGGGTGTAGATTTGTCGGAAGTCGTTCTGGGCAATATCTATCTCCCCTATGCTGACCTCAGCGGTGTCGACTTCAATCGTGCCGACCTCGGTGGAGCCGACCTCCGAGAAGCCGACCTCCGTGGTGCCCACCTCCGAGAAGCCGACCTCGGTGGAGCCAAACTCCTCGGTGCCGACCTCCGAGAAGCCGACCTCCGTGGTGCCAAACTCCTCGGTGCCGACCTCCGAGAAACCGACCTCCGTGGTGCCATGTGGTTGATTCTGGAGATGATCACGGAATACGCAAACAGAGGAGAGACTGCCGCCAAAATAGGAAGAGAAGCGTGACTACGTCCGCGGTAGGTAAAGAATCCAGTGGTTGCGGGAGGGTCTGCTTGGCGTATATTCTTGCACGACTCGGTCGGTACCCTTATAAAGTGAACAGATGTCTAGTGATCTGTTCACATCAGATGGCGGTAGGAAGTATTTGACCGCCGAAGAGCTCGACCGCTTCATTGCGGTTTCCAACACTCAGGAGCGGGCTGAAGTGCGGCCCTTTTGCCTTGTGCTGGCGCATACGGGCTGCCGGATCAGTGAAGCGCTTGTGCTTACGCCCTTGGCGGTGGACCTTGAGCAGCAGACCATCACCCTCAAGACCTTAAAACAACGTGGCGCAGAGCGCTGACGTCGGTCGTAAATTTCAAGCCGGGTAGGGACGACGAATATCGGGATGGAGTGGCGCCAAGATGTCGGTCGTCCGACCATTTGTAGCCGGAATTCTCACCCTTAGACAGGCTCAGGGTCGCCTTTGATGAGCTCAGAGACGGTCCATATCCGTACGGGCTACTGAAAATCGAGTCGGGAAATTCTAAGATCTCAGGAATTGGACGCCGGTCTGGTAGCGCGTCATCATCAGCAGAGTAGCTGTTGGCCCAAACAAACCGGGAGAGGACCAGACCTTCTCCGATCAGGCTGGAGACGTTTGGACGCATACTCACCGGGGTGAGGCAATCTAGCCGCAAAACTGTAACGCAAACTGGAGGGTGGAAGAAGCTCTTCTTCCTCACAAAGCATGTGGGACGTGTTCCTCTGTCATTCCTCAAGTGATTTGGAGCTGGCCGAAAAAATCTATGAAGCAATGGAAGGGAGCGGCCACTGTTGCTTTTTCTCCAATCGCACAATTCCTCCGGGTGTGACCTGGAGCGCCGCCGTCGTTCGAGGCATCGAGAATTCCAAAGTGATGGTCCTGATTCTCTCGGATGCGGCCAACGATTCCGATGAAGTGTTGCGCGAGGTGACGCTGGCCTCGGAAAACAAGGTCTCAATCATTGCCTTCTTTCTCACCACCAGCCCGATCTCTTATAGACTCAAGTACTACCTCAACTCTCGTCAATGGCTACTTGCGCAAAATGATGCGAGGGTCCAAATTCCGAAACTCGTTTGGGCGGTTGGGGTTATACTGGAATCTTTCGAACCCCAGAAAAATGAATCAGCCTCACAACGCGATCCAAGACGAGCCGCCTGCAAGCGATCCTCTTATGCTAAATACTCAATCCTCCCGACCGCGTCGAAGGTTCACCGCTCTCTACCAGCTGCCCTCACAGCGCAGATGCCCCATCCCCTCGCTGTTGGGGACCGGAGTCTTATGATAGTCGAGCAGGGGACGGCTTTGCCCACCACCCTTTGCATACGAGTGGTGCTCGGAAGCGACGCAACCTCGGACGACGGAACACTGCGCCTTTCGGTCTTCAAAAGTGCAAACGTCGATGAGCCCGATGGCTATCTCGTATTCCACGTCCCCGAATCCTTGACGACTGAGCCGAATCTCGAAGCCGATCTGACCGTAAAGGTAGACGCGTCGCGCGTTCTGTCCGCACTCCTCCACTTCCCCGCAGTCCATCTCGAACTGGTCGGAAAGTTCGTTGCAGAGTCGAAGACGAATCAGGTGAATCAGGAACGAGATAGCACTCTCGGCAAGGAACCTGAGGGAGACTTCGTCGACTGTACTTTGTTCGGCCCACCGCGAGTCGAAACCGGCGAGACCGCTCTGCTCCAGGCATTCGTACATATCCCCGAGCGCGGAGGAGAAGCGAAGTCGCTCGCACAGGAATTCGACGACGAAGCAACTAGACGCGGGCTCACGAGCCTCGACATGCAAGTGGAGCGCGGGACGCTCCTGCTTTTCGAGCTAAGGCAACTTCGGGGGGTCGAAGAGTCAGAGAACTTTCCGCGATCCGTGGTATGGAGGGGACAGACCGCCTCTGTGGAGTTTACGCTGACGCCGCGAGCGTGTGCAAAGAGCGTGGCCGGCCATGTCCGGGTATCGCAAGGTGGCGTTCCGCTGGGGAAAGTGGGATTCAAGATCAAGGTTGTTCATGCGCCGATGACAGAAGCGAAACCTCAGCTTCCCGAATCAGTGCCAATCGGCCAGGCCACCCGTTACAGGTACGCTTTTATCAGCTACGCGTCAGAGGATCGAGATGAAGTTCTTCGCCGCGTTCAGATGCTCGCTCCGCTAAAGATTCGCCACTTTCACGATGTGATGGACCTGGACCCAGGCGATAGGTGGGAACAGGAGCTGTATCGCCACATTGACAAATCAGACGTTCTCTTCCTGTTCTGGTCGAAAGCCGCCCGGAACTCGGAGTGGGTGGGAAAGGAAGTCAGTTACGCCCTCGCGCGAAAGACCGGCAACACCGATGCACTACCGGACATTATCCCAATCCTGCTCGAGGGTCCCCCGCCCGTGAAACCGCCTCCGGAGCTCGCTGATCTGCACTTCAATGATCGCGTGCTGTACTTCATGGACCAGAAACGCGAGTGATCGAACCATCGACGGGTAGGTTGTCCCGCGGTCGTGATCTCAATTGAATGGCGACGCGGGATAGCCGGACGCGCTGTGGGGCTGAACCTGGTCAGATTGGATGCGCTGTGGATTAGTGTTAGCCGTCACTGAAAACCGGCCACCGATGGTCGAATTGGGTGTACCACCCGAATTCACGTAAGTTACGCCAATCTAGTTGGCCGCAGCAATTCGACCATCAGTGGCCGGTTTTGATTCGACCGGTGATAGGATTAGGGCGCAAACGGTCATGGTCGCCCATGATAGTCGGCGAACCGGGATCTGACAACCGAGTGAATTTTGCGGGGAGGCGCTGGAGATGGTAGTGGTAGACGGGGGCAAGGCCAAAGTCGACACCGCGCTGGTTTGTTCGAACTCCTCCGTTAGCACTCTTCCAAAGCGTCGATGCCCCGGTAATATGCTCTATCGAATTCCTCTTCCAGGCGAGCATTCGAGCCGCGGCAACCCAAAACGACATTATGAGCCCACTCGAAGTATTCCTTACGCCGGGAGATGTCCCAGTCGCGAGGCGGACTCTCGATGATGGAGATGAGATTGCTCGTCTTGTCAGCAAGCTTTATCATCTTTGCCCGCCTTGATTTCGAACTCACCGTTTCGACCTGGATCTGTTTTCGCGTCGCCCTTGGTAGGCTCTTGTCATCCGTGAGTTCGCCGACCAGTGAGGTCACCTGGGGACCGAACTCACGAGTCAGCTCCTCCTCGGTTGTGCACGTATCCTCAAGGATATCGTGTAGAATTGCTCCCAGGATTGCCAGAATGTCCTCGCCTCCTGTCGCATCGGAGACTCGTAGCGTGACATCAATTACGTGATTGACATAAGGCTCCCCAGCCTCACCTTTTCGCTTTTGCTCGCGGTGCTTTCTAGCGGCGAAGCCCATAGCGCGTACCAATGTGACGACGTCTTCTGGCAACTATTTCTCCTTGGTGATATCCAGGATGGAGCCATCGAATAGACGAAGAAACGGCACAGCGTAGAGCGGCACAAACGGCTCGTCGGTGTAACGTTTGATCCACCGCCTACGGCTGGCGCACTCGCGCAAGTCTTCAATTTTGACCTCTTCAAAAAGATCGGTTTGAACCGCCTCCGAACTCGCGATGGCTACAGCACGGTTCGTGAACAGAATCTCTTTTCCCGACGCCATGTTGGAGAGAGTTCGGGCGACGTCGATGTCCTGCCCCATCATGGTGTGCTGCATCACATTGAGCGTGCCCCAGTGGACCGCCACACGGACCTCAATGGAGAGACAGTGGTCTTGCTTGCTGAGGCTCTCGTTCCAGGACTGTATTGATTCCAGAGCATTCCGAACGGTTGGAAACGTAATGAAACTACCAATTTGAAGAGAGCCCCGGTAAGCGCCTCCCCGAGCTCGAGAGGCACCCAGGATACACCTCGTCATGTTCTCCAGAACTGGGTGGACTTTTTTCCATGTGTGTTCGTTTGCCAGGGTGTAAACACCCACAAAGTTAGTCTGGACAAGGGCGATGTGCTCTTGCGTTACTGCGGATTCTCCAAAGCATGTGCGGAACAAAGAAACTTGGTTGGCTGGACCCGAGATTCGAAGATCTCTCTGGTAGGGAATGTCAGGGTTGCTTACCTGCTTGTGGGGAAACTCCGCTCCACTGATGATCAGATGGACCTGCTCGGAGAAATAGACCTCCTCGGGAGGGAGTGTACTGGCCAGTTGAACGGCGAAGGAAACGACATCCCCGTCGACATCATCTTCTCTGATGTAGATCTCGCCGGCATGAACGACTGTCGTGACGCTCTGGCCAGGATCTGATTGGAGCTTGTTGCCAAAATGGATGGCATCGGTCGCCGACTCAAAGGTCATGAGTACCGTATCTTTCCTCCACTTGTCGATAAGATGCGCGTTGGGAAATTCCAGAAGGCTTTTCTTGAGGATGCAGGATGCCTGTTCTCTGAGCGTGTTCTTGATTGCATGTTCTTCACCTGGAGCAGGGTCAAACGAAAAAGCATAGTTGGCGGCCAGGACTGCTAGTAATTTCCTCATGTCTGATTTCCCCCGAGTTTCAGCCAGGAACCAAACGCGCTACAAATCCTGGATTGGGTTGGATCTCCCAACGAACAGGATCCGGGGCTTGACCATGTGCCGTTCCTTTTTCCTGCAGGACTTAGTCGTAGCCTTGGCGCAACCAATTTACGGACGGAATGCAGTTCTTGGGTCGAGACGTGGAGTTCACTGATTGGGAATACGGGATTGCCCTATTCTCTCGGCACTCCTGCTCACAACAAACCGGGGTCCGGACTCGAGTTGTGTTAGAACTACTTATCTTCCTTGGCCTGTGTTACGACTTCTCGAGCCTTTTCGGCACCCTCTTCCTTCGCGGTTTCGAGTGCTTCTTTTCCGGCCTTGATCCCTTCGTCGGCGACCTTGATACCTACCGCCGTAAGGATCGGAGTGATAAGGCGCTTAAACCAGCCGCGTTGTTCCTCGTCCTGTTTACCCTTGTTCTGTGCATTCTCATCTGTTACAGATTTTGGAGTCATGCCGGTATTCTACACCTTGGATCAAGGTCTAATCAAGGTGAGTTTTTTTCGAGTCGACTCGGAAGTCGTCTCGATTCACGGCACACTTGGACTCCAAGGCTATGGCACTCAGCAAGGAGGAGCTGCCGACGGACTGGACAGCCCCCGGAAAAAGGCCTAACTTCATCACGATATTAGGCTTTCAGCGCATCCAGGATCCATTTTTGCGTGCAGGAGAGTTCGAGGGTCGGAAATCGTGAAAAGGTCAATCGAAGGTGTGTCGACTTCCGAGCTTCCAAACTTCATCATTCTCCTCTACTGGATCTTCCTTCGTCCGCTTCATCTGCGACGGGCGATGCGCTCGAAAGGCCTCCTGTTCGACCCCTCCCTGCTTGAACTTTCCGCGCGACTTCGATCCGGGGACCCTCAATGCAAACGCTGGATTTTCCAGATGTTCTTCGTTCTTCTCCTTGGCATCATCATAGTAATCACTCCTATGCTTCTCGTCATCCAGCGCTGGAACGTTCCCTACTTCTCCGCGCTTGGGACGGCTGTGGGAGTTGGACTTCTTCTCGCTGCTTTCTCCGGAATTGTACGGGGAGTGTCCGTTGCGATCTGCATCGCTGCGACGGTCGGGGTCGCAACTCATCTTCTTGCCGAGGATGTAATCAGTCGTGGCGTCATCGTGTTCGCCATAGGCCTCGGGTTCGGACAGGTGGCGTACTGTAGCTGTCTACTTCAATATTCTCTTGGGTCGATTAAACGTATTGAGTCAGGTCGATCTCCCCTGAAGAAGGACTTTCTCCGGGTGTCGCTTACGGAACTGGTGCTGTCGGTCGCCGTCTTCTTTGTTTTTCTGATCCTTGGAGGGTTTGTTGAGCCCGGAGTCTCTCGTTTCGGGCTTGAGATGCGTCACGCCCTCTTTCTAGTTCTAGGACTTGTGATGGGGCAGCTTGGGAACATCGGCTATTCCATTGCCTGTCTCTGGATGGGTGCCATCAGACTGTTCTTGCGACTGATGCCGTCTCGATTGCAAGTCGTCCAGCCTTTGCTTCCTACCAACTACATCGATCTCCCGGGACTGCCTGTCCCGGGCCTCCGCGGTTTCATCATCGCCCTCGGACGAGCATCCGTGGATGACGTGACTAGCGCTGTTGATCTCATTCATGATGCAGGACAGGCCTATGCCGGATGCAGAGCAACCTCAGATCTACGCTTCGAGATCCTCTCCCGTCTGGGAGGCGGACGCATCGAGGAAATCCTGAGCCATCCTCTTTTCTCGGACGGGCATCACTCTTGTGATGAGTGTTTGCCCTGGGTTGGATTTCTCGAGCTTGTTCTCGGACTTGCTCGAGCAAACAGGGTTGGAGATCGTCCATTACGTCAAAGACTGAAAAGGAATGCGAGTGACGGCCTTCATGGGTGGGTTGACAAGCTCCGGGCCCATTATGGGAGTCGAGTGCTGTCCCCAGAGGCCCGGACCCTTCAACTCATGCAGACCTGGAAGCCCACGATCGAGAAGCGGCTGGAGGACGATGCCCAGCAGCCGTTCGATCCCTTCCTGTTTGTTTGCTATCGAAGAAAGGACACGGGCGATCTGGTCCGACGACTGGCAAAACACCTCGATGCCCGCCTGGAGCCAGGCCAGGTCTTCGTCGATTTGCACATCGAAGCCGGGGAAGAGTGGGAGAAAAGACTCATTAGCAGGATCGAGAAAGCTTCCCATGTGTTTGCATTTGCGGGCCCCGACCTCCTTGATCCCGGTGATAAGATCGACGATGAGATGCCCGGGTTTCAGGGGTCCTACATGATGAAGGAGCTCGAGATCATGCTAGGCCTACCGATTCTCGTGATACCGGTAGCGGTTGACGGTGGAGAGATTCCGAAGTCCTTCCAGTCAAATCAAGGGAAGTCAATTCAGCGGAGTCGGTGGGAAGAAGGCCTGCAGAGCCTTCTACGCGTTTTGGAAAGAGATGGATTCGTTCTCAAGGGAACGGGGACCTGAGGTATCTTCACATGAACAAAGAAACCGCGCCTCCCGAACAGTCAAGGAGTCTCGGATGAAAGAAGAAGTCTCTGATTCGGCTTCGAAGTATGCACTGGAAATCCAGAAGGTCCTGGATGGCTATCAGCAGCTACAGCCACGCTATGAGCTGTTTTCGGACTATCTGAAGAAGCTACTGGACTACGTCTGTCGCTTGCGGTTCGAGACTGCCATCGTCCAGGCTCGCGCCAAGAATCCCGCAAGTGTCGTTGGAAAAACGGTTCGCGGCTGGAGCGTGGGCAAGTACCGGCGCTCAATCCAAGACATCACGGACCTCTGTGGCGCACGCATCATCGTTCAGCTATTGGGGGAAGCAACGGAACTGACTGCATGGTTGAGTCAGTGTTTTTTCGTGCGAGAGTATGAAAACATGCTCGAACGTCTCAGGCCCGAGGCGTTCGGTTACCGGGGCGAGCATCTGCTGGTGACCCTTGACCCAAGGCTCTTGCCGAAGGAACTCGTGACTCAGGAAGTTCTGAGCCAGATGCCAGATCCGACCGCCCCTCTCCCCCAACCGAAGGGATCGGCTGGCATTGAGGACAAGGTCCGTGAGCTGCGTTCTCGGTTGTTGCTCTCCCACCCCCAGGACATTCCGATCCTCGACGGAGACATGTGGAGGGAGCTGTCCGGCCTGGTGGCCGAAATCCAGGTCCGAACAATAGCGCAGCATGCCTACTCGGAAGTCGGCCATAGCAGGATATACAAGAGTTCCCTCATACTACCCAGTGATCACCACCGTTCCATGGCGAAAATTGCGGCCATGCTGGAGGCGGTTGATGAAGAGATGGGTGGCCTTGTGGACAGAATCGAGATTATACAAAAGAATGCGAGACGGTTCCTTGATGACAAAGAAGCGGAGCAAGAAATCCGTCGCCTGCGGGCTATCCTGTCGGTGGAGTTCAATGCGTCCGCAGCGCGTGACCTTGTTTCCACTCAGCTGGCGATCGGTGATCATGACGGGGCGCTTCAGACCATCGAGGAATGCTCCGGCTCCTGGGAAAAGACTCTGGATGAGCTCAAAGTTCTGCGAGGTCTGGCGCTCATTTCCAAGCACCGGGAAACCGGAGACTTCCTCTTCCTTCAAGAGGGACGGGAGATCCTTCTGGCTTTTCTCGAGCAGGGAAACCGCTGTGTCGAGACGGCCACTGCTTTGGCCGAGTCCTGGCTCATTGACGGACGGATCCCGGACGCCATGAAGGCCTTCGCGCTTGCCTACGATATTGACCCCTCCTATCCGCCAGCGCTGGCGGGATACTTGCGCTATCACATCGTCGACGATAAAGGAACGCGTCGGGTTCGCATGTTGAAGCCAAGCGTCGAGCAAGCCATCGCTCGGTGCCAGCAACAAATCGCAGCAAGGGCCAACCTCCCCGACGCTCTCTTCCTACTGGCCGAGTTCTTCTTTGTCCTGGAAGGCAGCCAGGCGGCCCGAAAGGCCGAAGCCTACAGGAGAAGGAAGATGTCGCCGCAAGAGCGGCGTAAGAGCGAAAAGGAAGAGCTTCGGTCAACATACGAGGGTCTTTATGCCACCTGTCGTGCGATCACTTTGACACCAAGAAAGAATCGGGCGAGGTTTGTTGAGTTTGCCGAACGCATGCATATCATCGCTGACGCTGCTGGATTCGATGTCCCCGGTGCAGAGTGGGCGAAAACGCTCATTCAACTTGCTCTACATGTACGTGGTGAGAAAAATGTTGGTCTGTCCGGAGAAGTTCTCCCCCTCGACAATGGGCAAGTGCTCATTGTCGCTGGTGCGTGCGACATGTCCGACGAGGTGCGCAACACCAGTCAACGCGAGCTCATGAAAGCGGTTGCGGATGAATTCCGAGGATTGATCCTATCTGGCGGTACAACCGCCGGCATCGCAGGACTCGTTGGTGAACTGTGCAAAGCACGAAACGGAGACGAAAAAGAAAGGGTAATCTCAACTGTTGGTTATCTTCCACAAGCCTACAACACGACCCAGGCTACGCAAGACGAGCGCTACACGGAGCCGCCTCGGACCACCACGGGCTACAGCGGTTTCAGCGCTCTGGAGCCGTTGCAGAACTGGACGGATCTCTTAGTTGAGTCCGGGGTCGATCCGGCGACGGTGCGACTTCTCGGGATCGGCGGCGGAAAGATTGCCGCCTTCGAGTATCACCTTGCCGCCGCCTTGGGTGCGCAAACTGCAATCATCCGGGAGTCGGGTAGGGCAGCAGATCGATTGCTCCTCGAGGAAAGCGAGCCCGGCAACGAAAACATCCGGTTCCTTCCAGCGGACAGCGAGACCGTACGGGCGTTTGTTGGCCAAGTGCCCGAGATCCAAGTCATCGAGAAAAACAGAGATCGCATTGCAGAGAGCATTTCCGCCGCCTATGACAAGTTCGCAACCGAGCTCGTTTCTCGTGAGCTGTCAGAAGAAGCCAAAACCATGTTCAAGCGAAGCAACATGGATCAGGCCCAACATATCGCAGCCAAGCTCGACCGCATTGGACTTTATGTCGCGCCCACAGCCGACGAACGAGATTCTATAGCCATTCCTGAGGAGGCAATCCGGGACTTGGCGAAAATGGAACACGGCCGCTGGGTGGTTGAGCGAACCCTCGGAGGCTGGAGGTTGGGGAGCGAGAGAAATGACAAGAAGAAAACGAGACCACAGCTCATTCCATGGGACGAACTTGATGAGACTGAAAAGGAGAAGGACATCCAGACCGTACGAGGGATTCCTGAGTTTCTGAAAGCGTGCGATCTGAAGATTGTCAAGAAGACTTAAGCCTGTGCTAATTCGAACACAACGCCACCAAGCCTGAGATCCAAGTCATTGAGAAAAACAGAGATCGCATCGCAGAGAGCATTGCCGTCGCCTATGACAAGTTCGCAACCGAGCTCGTTTCTCGTGAGCTGTCAGAAGAGACCAAAACCATGTTCAAGGGATTGGGCTTCACGGAACTCCTCCCATTTCAATCTAAGGCAACAAAGAGATATGGATTGGCCAATTATGGTCGGCGCAAAGTGAAAATGCAAGGTTGGAATACCCGTCCTTACGTCCCCAGATCCAGCGACTATAGCTACCGGGCTCGCGTGCAAGTACCTGTTACCCGGAATAGTCGAGCCACCCAACTTCTCGATCGGAGGAATTGTGCATGCGACACAAAGTCAGTGTATTCCAGAACACCAGCTTGCCACCTTGGGCACGGCGCAGTCCGAGCTTGGCGCCGGGGGCATCGTCCCTCCTAGAGTCATGCGCTGGGCGGTCATCCTCGCTATTCGGTTCCAACGAACGAGGATCTACAACCCGCATTTACCGGAACGGTTAACCTGTCTCCCTTAGCGCTCTTTGCTACAACACACCCTCCCCTAAAGATGGCGGGAACGGTTTTCTACCTACCAATCTAGTCTCGGCCCCGATGCCTCTACCCTGCTTGAGATATCCGGCGCCACCAAAAGGGGATTCTACTCCGTCACCACGTACGCCCCGCTTTCGGCTGCAAAGGTCGCTGGTCCACTACACGGTTTTTGGGAAGCAACCGGTTTTGGATTTTGGAGTATCTATCCGTCTCGCCGGAGCTGCTTAATCATCTCCAGTTGTCTGTGAATCTCGGGGTCTTTGACCTTGTCGATTAGCTCGTTCGCTTCGTGAATCAGTTCCTCGATCTGTTCGGGAGGCCCCATCTCCATACAAAAGGTCGCATGATTCAGCAGGGATCTTGCAAGATTGTACGCATCATTGGAGCGGCGAGCGGACTCCACTGACTGCTGGAACGACTCGCGCGCCTCTTCGACTCGATCCAGAAAACGCAGGATCAGAGCACGCGTTCCTGTGACGAAAGCATGCGCCGTGTGCATAGATCGCTTGCTACTGATTTCTATTGCGCGCTCAGCGAGCGCTAGAGCTTTTTCTAGTTGACTTCGATTCCCTGGGCCGGCTATCTCCCAAATCGCCACCGCTTCGTTCGTGAGCGCGTTCTGCAGGGTCACTTCATCACCGGACTGTTCTGCCAGCTCGCGCGAGGCTCGAATCATGTCGAGAGCTTCATCAAAATGCCTCATTCGTTTGAGAATGCCCGCCATATCGGCGGTGGCAAGCGCCTCTTGGTCTTGACGGCCCTTTTCTTTAGCCAACTCCCTCGCCAATTCGATCAACTCAAGAGCTTCCTTCAGGCAATCACGGTCAACGAGAGAAGCTGCGGCGGCAAGTAGTTTTGGAACGTCTTCCGACTCTCGAAGATTCTGCCGCTTGAGTTTTGAGGATGGCGATTCTGCCGGTTTGCAGGGGAGTCTTGCAGTGATGGCCGATTGCAAATACTGGGCTCGGGCTAGTGCATTCGGGTCCTGTAGGGGCTCCACCACACTCATCAGCTGTTCGCTCATTGCGTACGCTTCTTCGAATCGGTCCTGAGCAGCCAATACTTGTGTCTGCCCCGCTAGAGAAACCATGACGGATCTGGCATTGCCGTATTGCCTTGCGAGCAGCTCGGCCTCGCGATAAAGTTCACGTGCTCTTTCCAGTTCGGCTTTTCTTAAATGCAAGTTTCCTTGATTATTGAGACTGCGAGTTAGCCCATCCCAGTCTCTCAGTTCGCGAGCGAGTGCCTCTTCTTTGCTGTGTATCTCTCTTGCTTCCTCCAAGCGTCCCAACATCGTCAAGCAAAGGGCTCGATTCGTCAGATCGATACGTGTGCCCCACCGATCCTCCAATCTCTCCGCGATCTCGAGTGAACGTTCGGCACAGTTGAGCCCTTTTCCGTACTCATCTCTGCCGGACCAATATGCAGACTCGGTTCGCAGACAATCTGCTAATCCGGAGGCGTGATCTTCTTTTTCGTTGATCCTGCGTGCTCGTTCGAGAAGCTCTAGTGTCTTTTTGTCGTGCCCAAGCCTCATGTGGGCATCGGCAGCGTTTCTAAGGAGCATTGCTAGCGCAATCGATTCACCCTTCGGTTCTATGCGATAGATTAGTTCCTCGAGCGCATCGAGCGAACCCTCATAGTGCCCCTGATTCCAAAGCATGGATTGGAGTGTTGCCAAGACCTCCACGTTTTGGTTGCTTCTTTTCGTCAGGAGGTTCCGGGCTGCCTTTTCGGCTGTTTGTTCGGTGTTGTTCTCAATTTGCGTCCAATAGCTCCGGAGTTCGCGTTCATCAATCATCCCAACACCGGAGATCATTTCTGGCTCCGACAAGATCCTGGCCAGATGTTCCCATCGCTCAGCTCCCGCAAGCTGCCATGGGAGCTCCTGAACTCTACGATATAATCCAGCTTTCGAGTCGAAGTAGTCTGCAAGTCGGCTGTGAACCTGGCGGCGCTCCGAGGCATTGCCCAGGAATTCTTTCTCGACAGCATCTCGCAGGAACCGATGTGCAAATGCTAGCGTGCCTTCCCGTTCGATCAAGGAGCGCCCGATCGCCGCTCTCAATGGGGACCAGAGTCCCATGGGAAGCGGCTTGTCTTTGGCACTGAGCAAGTCCCTTAACTCCATGTCGGAAAGACCCATTCTCGAGGCCCACAACAATTGCATTGCCTCCGCGACTAGGTGCGGCCTGTCGCGATCGTAGACTTGCGTATACCTTTGGAGGACGCGCGAAAACAAATCGGTCACGGTTTTTGCCTGGAGATATTCAGCGATCCGATAATCGAGCTCCAAGTCCGAGTCGACTAACCTGATCTCATCAAGGAGTACGCGAAGAAACAGAGGAAGTGCGCATGAGCTTGCGCCTGCGATGTTTTCGAGTCGAGTTTTCTCTAGTGTCCTGCCGTGGCTGGAAAGACATCGGAGAATGAGCTCCAGTCTCTCGTCATTGGAAAGGGGACTCAGGTCGACCGCCCGCCAGTTGCGGCGATTCAGAGCCTCGAGCGCCCGTCCGGCACTGGCCGAGATGAGCACCCGAACGTTTGCTGGAAAGATCTGTGGAAGCCACTCGAGATCCAACTCCTCGTCGCGGCCTTCTAGTTTGTCTAGACCATCGAGCACCAACACAAATTGCTCCTTACTGGACAGATTCTGGAACATGCCGAGGGCGACTTGCAGTCCTGTGGCACGATCGTCTAGATTTGAACTTGGCAGACTCATTCCGTGAAGCGATCCGATTTCATTGAGGAGCCGTCCAACAATGCCGATCGCGGTCGAACTTGCAGGGCTAGCTCCGATCGAGTGAAAAAGGATGTGGTGGCTCCCGTGAGCTTGCTCGTATCGAAGTATCCAGTTGGCAAGGAGCGCGGTCTTGCCGATACCGGCGGGCCCCGTGATCACCAGTGGGGGATCATCCCCCTCGATGTGGTCATCCAATAGCTTGCCGAGTTCGGGGCGAACCACATATGCCCCTTGTCGATGCCCAGAGGGCAGCGAGACCTCGGCATGACTCCATGCAACCGCCTCGTGCTGCGTACGCTCGCGTTCACCTGGATCGCGTGCCTCAGGGGCAGGAAAGGCCATGTCCAGAATCTCGGAGAAATCTTTGGCTACCAGGTCACCAAGCTCTCTGGGATTTCGATATGGTGGATGCAGACGAGGGTCGATCCTAGTGATTCTTCTCTTCAGTTCACGGAGTTTATTTGCTCGCGATCTAGCAAGCTCTTCCGCCTTCTCCGCTCCGAATTCTGCCACCTCCTCGGGCCGAGCCGTTTCGACATATTGTTGCCTCTCCTCTTTCGGAATCCTAGAGACGAACTCTGGCTCGCGGAAGTAGAATCGCGTCTGGAGGGGAATGTCTTCACGTTCGTTTATTGCGTGAAGGATTTCCAGCTCTGTAACAGAACAATTGGGATAGTTCCCCAGCCAAGGCTCCCGGTTTAGCAGATCATCGGAAAGCTCCAGTTTGTCCCAACCATAGCGTTCCCCAAGTATCGCAATAAAGAAAGGGCGGCACTTTTTGATTTCATCGAGACAAATCGGCAATACCTGCCCCTCGGCCCGTTGCTCGTTAGTAATCCCCCAACGAAGGTCGACGTCATCCCACGACACAGCTCTAGCCTCGCAAAGTCGACGCAAACGGGGAAATACATGAATTGCGAGTTCATCGCGTTCTGCTCGCATATCGGTGAAGGTAGATGAGACAAACACACGGAGAGTTCTACGGATCCCTGACCAGCCAGAGGAAAGGCGGTGTTCAAGCGTTGTTATTGTGTAGCCCTGCCGATCCACAATCTTGTCGGACCACTTTGGTCGCGTCTTTTCGGATTCACTCACCGCGTGCTGATCACGCGGGTGTGCTGGACCCAGTTTGGCCTCCGTAACACCGAGATGGTGTAACTTACCTCTCTCAACTGCCATGAGAAGATCGTCCGCGTCATCTCGCGACAATCTCAGAGTGAGGCGGACACATCCTCGGTCCTTGCGAACTACATGAAGGTCTCCAATCACGAGCAGACTCTTCACCGCGTCTAAGAACTGCTCCTGCTCTCGATCTGAGAACTCTTCAAAGTCTCGGTCGATTTTTAGCTCAATGTCTTGTGTCGACTCCTCTGTTGATTCTGGGCCCATTGCGCTCGGCTCATTCGACATCGGTTCCATCCCATACTCCTTTCTAAGGAATTGGCGAATGCTTTCAACGATGTTCGCGCAAGCCTCGTCTTGAAGCTGCCACTTGGTAATCGGAATTCCATTCTTCGGCAATGCTTGAAAACCCGCGATGGGGGACTTCGTCCAATTCGCCTCGGGTGAGGTTAGGATCGGGACGATTAGTTTTTGGTGCTCAAGAGCGTACTCAAACTTACCATTGTAGCAGTAATCGGAGGCCATGAAGTTCGCGCTGATGAGGAGAAATACAAGATCGGACTTGGCCAGTCCACCGGCTATTTTCTTTTGCCAATCGTCTCCCGGTTCGATCTGTTGATCGTGCCAAGTTTTGAGCAGCCCATCTCGCTCCAAAGGCATTAATCGCTTGATGAATTCGTCGAGGAAATGCTCGTCCCCACGAGCGTACGAAATGAAAGCGCTGACCGGAGAGGGAGGTACCGGGAAAGCCGGTTGCTTAGCGTTGCCCAACAGGTTCTCCTCCTGAGGTCTGTGTGGATGCTACAACAAACGCCATGATAACGTGCCAGGGCAAAGTGGGTCATAATTTTTGCACCGATCTGCACCGGAACGTTACCGGTGAAACCCCAAACCACCGAATACCCCTAACACCCACCTAGCAAATTAGATAGTTCCGGCAATCCTCATAATCAAACCCTCGAATTGCATTGGCTCTCAGCGATCTCGATGGCTCATGGGTCATGCCCCGAGTCCATAACCAAGGAGAGCATGATGATCACCATCACCGAGGCTCTTACCGTTTTCACCGTCCAGCTCGAAGCCGAAGGGAGATCCCGCCACACGATCGGTCAGTACAACCGGCACGTTCGACTCCTGTCTGAGTGGCTCGCCGCCAACGGATGCTAACCAGAGATCGAATCGATCACCAACGAATTCATCGCCAGGTTCGTTGCATCGGATAAAGCCAAGCTCCGACCCGACGGGCACCCAGGGATTCCGGGTGCCAAGAAACGTCGACAACCCAGGATTCGTGGCCGCGAAAGACTCTTCGTGCGGCACCGGTTTCCGAATCTCAGGTTCTCACCGTTCTGTCCCAAATTCCAGAGACGATCTTCTCCCGTGCTGTACAAAAATCCATACTCCCGGAAATCATGTAGCCACAGACACTTCCGACACGCCCATCCATCTGTTTCCGCCGGTTACAATAGGCCCATGAACGACATCATGACACCGCTACACTTCCTCATCGCCACCATGGCCTGCTGGATCAACGAGGCGCCAGACGAAGCGAATCAAATTCTTGTGCAAGCAGCTTGAGGCCTACCAACGCATCGCCGGAACCGGGAGACTGCCCTTCACGAACAAAGAACGAAACCGCTCGTACGGGGGCCTAGCACTGGTTGCGGGAGCACGGCAGGGAGGTTAGGGTAATACGAACTTAGGCAAGTCGATTGTAGGAAGGTCGAACCTCGCATACTTGATGACGATCCCGAAGATGCAGTAAAACGTAATGATCGTAAGCAAGCCACTGACAAACAGATGCCCTCTCAGGACAGCATTGAGTTTCGTTGGAATGCCATTGGCCCGCCTGAGATAAGCCTGCTCACGATAATTGAGGGTCCTCCTTTCACGATAATTGATGGTCTACCGTGCCCTCTTGCGTGAGATCATCTCGCGGAGAAACCGGACGGCCTCAAGGAATGGCATTTCTTCAACGGCCATGACAAGATCGATCGGATTAGAGTTCCGAGAGCACCGGAAACATCGAGCAAGGTTCGTCTGAAAATTCGTCGACGTGTGGAAATCCGAGCACACCGGGCAAAGGAAGCGCAAATGTCCTTCCTGCATCTTCTGGGGAAGAGACAACCACCCGATCACCTGACCGATGTCGACTTCGTTTCGAAGACTACGAAGCTCGTCGTCCGAGATTTGCCTCTTCACTTCATTGCGTTTTTCGCGACTGACGATCCACGAGTCGTCGACTTAGCACGGCGTGGCCATCTCGTTTTGTAGAGCTCGAAGAATAGATTCTCGTCGATCTGCGTCAACTCCCGTTCGCAGGCCTCCATCAAAAGCTCGCCGCAAAGTGTCATCAAGACCCGATAGTTCCCGGCTGCGTGCTCAACGAGTGTTTCCTGGAGCGTCGGCCTGAGAAGATTCGAGTTGCCGGCTTTTTTCAACGTGTGACGGAGAGTCTCTCGAAGCTCATCCTGACTCGCGTACTCTAGATCTAGAAGCAGGCGGGTCCGAATTCGGCTGCCGAGAGGAAGAAAGTCGGGTTGACGGAAACGATCCAATAACCGACCGTCCCCCGCCAAGACGATGGTGAGGTAGACCTCGGTATCGAGTTTCGCTGTCGACACCTATTGAAACAGTGGGATACTACCAATTCGCCAATACGGAGCCATTTGCCAGCCCTTACCGACCCTGCTTCAACAGCGGCGGATGATACCGATAATAAATCTCTAGCGTCAGCACATTCATCGCTGTCGTGTAGCTAAAGTCACCCCTTCGTTCGTCGGCGTATTTCGAGTAATGGGAAATGGGTGTCCAGGACCCGTCTCGATTCTGAGACCCGACCAGAAGATCCCGCACGCTCGCGTTCCAGACCTCCCACTCCTCGCCGCCTAGAAGGAACATTCCCAAGGTTGAGTAATACCAGAAGTAGAGGTTTCCGACCGCGTCGAGGACAAACTCATCATCGCTACCCTTTCGATAACTCCGAGGTCGCCGATCAAGAATGAACTTGGTGGCCGAAGTGATTCTCGGATCTTCAGGATCTTCCCCAAGAAGCAAGAGAGCAAAGACAGAAGCAGGGGTCGAAGCAGGAAGAGTCGGCCAACCCGATCGGAGGCGGTCGGGATCGTGGTTGTAGCGGAAGTAACGGTGCCGGGTATCGAAGGAATTTCGAAGATAAGTCCTGGCTGCCCGCAAATGACGCTCGGGAATATCAAGCCCACCGATCTTTGCCGACTTGAGAGCCATCACCTGCCACGCCGTGACCGAAGCCCGGGGCCACTTATCCGGCACGTATCGATCATCCGGATAATAGTAACTCCACCCCCCTGCCCACCTGGGATCTTCGACATCCATATATTGATTGTAGAGAATCCAGGCAACCGCATAGACGAGAGGATCCTTCAGTCGAGGATCCCGGGTCATGGCGTAGGACTCCGCTAGAGCGTAGGTCGAAATACCGTGACTGTAGGATGAAGTAACTCCAAAATGCCCCGTCGTCTCATCCTGGGAAAGCAACAGATAATCGATCGCCCGGCGGACGTTTGCCGAATAACTCGTTTCCGAGAACTGAGTGTGGCCGGACGCAAGGAACGCGAGCAGTGAAAGAGAAGTCTTTCCGATCTTCACCTGCCCATATTTTCCATCTGTCTCATTCCTTCCCCAGGACCCATTTGAAAGCTGGATCTTGGCAAGGTAGGCCAATCCACGTTGAACGGCCTCTTCTGACTCATCACTCCCCCCGTACTCCTGAAGGGCAAGCTTTTTACCCGCCTGAGTTCGGCCAGCATAGAGCCCACTCAGCTTGGGCTTTGAAGCTCGCGAAACAGATGATGTCACCGGAACAGGATGCTCAAGAGCAACAAACGTTACTTCAGGCGGTTTTCGGAAAACAGCCAGGGCAAACTCGCCACGAGACACATCGAACACGTCTCGCTTCACAAGCTTTGCCGAATGAATCCGGGCAGTCAGCAACGCGCTCTCAGGATCCTGCTCAAAGGAAACTGCATTCCCCTCCTCGGGCACCGCCTTGGTCACCAGAGGCTGATCCTCACTCAAAGCGGAAAGACTCTTCTCTTGATTGAGCGGCGATGGCGGGCGTTCTCGACGATCCGAAACAGGACGGGTAAGATCCAAAGAAGGAAGACCCGTCAACCTTTCCACCCCAGGAGATGGCTTGGTCGGTAGCCGATCCGTGACCAGAAGATCACTCATCCGCCCTCTCGAAGAATCCGCAAAGGAGGTAGGTTCCAAAGGGGAGCTATATCGGTCGACTTCAAAACTCTGGACGGGTAGCTCTTTCGTCGTTGCTTGCTCCTCAGTCTTAGCCATTGCCACCTCGGACGGTGCAACCGGCTGAACATCCAGAGGCTTGACCGACATCTCTTGCTCGGATCTCGCGCCTTGCTCCACGGTTGCCTTGGCCACCCGATTCAAATCCTCCGCCTTTGCCAGCTCGCTACTTGACGGAAGGTCGGTAACGGGCTGTTGGTTCGAGGAAGATTCCGTCACGGGCTCGGCCGAAACAAGATCCATCTGTCGCTCCGACATCATGGGGGCATCCATCGCGGATCGATCCACTACAACCTCACTACTAGTGAGAGCGGGAAGGGATGAATCCGCCAAGGCCTCGATCGCCTCGGATTCTTCGACAGCTAGAGGAGAGATCGCATCCGCCACCATCGCCTGACTTCGCTCAAGAACACGCGACTCGGAACGCCGGGTGGGTTTCTCGCTCGCTCGAGCCCGGGTTGGAATGGAGGAAGAAACACGCTTTGCCGTCAACCCAACATCTTGCTTGGACAACATGTCTGTGAACTCCCGAGCCCGGGACGTCCGGCTCACAGGAGCAGATCGACTCACCTCGGTTCGAGTGACCGCCCGGGAAACACTCGGGTCAGCCGCAGAATGTCGCTCGGCCTCTTCGACCGACAATGCACTTGCGGTCAACGTCTGGGGCCGGGCCGTCTCTGTCCTCTGAGATCGGGCTCGATTCGCCTGAGATGTTGAAGTCGGGGCATCAGCGCGAAGGTCGGCCGTCGTCACCTGGGCCCGGCTCGTCATCACCGGCTCAAGAGTTGGCTCCTCCCGCATGGCGCTGTCCGGCTCGCTTTGCGCACGAGTCACCGCAGAAAGATTCTCTCCCCGCACCATGTTTGACTCCGCAGGAGAGCTCTCTTTGGTGCGCGGGACAAACCGAATCTTGTACGACTTCCCACGGGTCGATTGCTGATCCAGCGCTCCCGTCAACTCCACCGTTCGGAACCACAGAAGAAGAAGAAGGTGGAGAAGCAGAGACATCAAGATGCACTTCACCACCACATCCAGGCGCTTCCAACGATTCGCCAGGAAAGCAAAGAGAGCAAGAAGCAACAAGAGGATGAAAACAACCTGAGCGATCAGATCCAGAATGCCTCGCTCCCCCGGAAGGGGAAACAGCTCGCTACTCTCGACTCGATAGACGTCGGAGAGCCCAGCTCCCCAGGGCCGCTCCGAAGAGAACACCAGAGAAAACCCACCCTGAGTTGTACTTGGTGACCTCTCGTCATCCACCGTATTCAGCTCGGCAAGAGTTTCTGGCGCCAACCAGTCCGTACCGGTCCAGCTCGTCCACCAAAGATCCAACCCCCCCTGACCTCCCTCCCGATCGGAGGCAAAGACAATTCGGCTCCCATCCGGCCAAAGAAACGGATCAAGATCGTCAAACCGGGTGTTCAGCGGAATCAGCGGCGCTGCATCACCAAAAGCCCCGAAAGCATCTCCATTGCTCTTCTTTGCCAGATAGAGATCAAACCCTCCAAGTGCCCCCGGATCGGATCGATTTGAAGAAAAGAGAAGGGAGTCTTCTTCAAGAGTAAGGCTTGGACGTCGTTCGTCCCCCGGACTGTTCAGTCCCGGAGGAAGAGGCTCTGGCTCTCCAAAGCTGTCGCCAACTCTTCGCGCGATGAAAAGATCAAGCCCGCCACTTCCTCCCGGTCGATTCGAGACGAAGTAAAGAGCAGACTCGGTCGGAAACGGGTCTCGATCATCGTAGCCCGAATTGACCTCATCAAGAGGCCGTCGATCCGTAACGGCCCCGGTAGCGGATAGCTGAGCCATCCAGAGGTCACACATTCCACCCGGCAATCCGACCGTATAATAAATTGTTTTACCATCCGGGGAGATCGCGGGCTCACCCTCGTGGTCAGGGGTCGAAACCTCTTCGACGAGCTCAGGAACCTGCCAGACAACCCGCCTGGAGTGATCCCAGATCTGCTCGTCGACAATTCCGGACCCATCGGTAAAAACCTTGGTTCCATGAGGAACCGCCAGATACCACACGAGCAAGCCTCCCGCAGAAAACAGCGAGATGGCAATGATCGCTTGATTGATCCGGGTACGTAGACTCATGATGGCTTACCCGCTTGTCTACCTTGAAGGTTCGATGGCCGCGATGGACAGATTGGAAATCGAAGACGACTGACAGACGTCCATCACCTTGACAAGCTCATTCACCTCCGCCGTACCGTCTCCCCGAATCAATACCTGCTGATCCGGATTGATACTGGATGCTCTTCGAAGGAGTTGAGCCAGATCCTCGGTCGAGTAGTCTTTTCCGTCCACTCGAATTCGCCCACCAGGATAAAGGTTGATCACGATCTCTTGCGCAACAGGAGAACCCATATCTCCCGAAGATGCCTCGGGAAGATCAATGTCCATTTCCTTTTCCATCTGGATAAAGGTCGTCGTCACCATGAAGAAGATCAGAAGCAGAAACACCACGTCGATCAACGGAGTGAGGTTCGGGTTCGGAGCTTCCTCGTTTTCATCGAAACGAATCTTCATGACTGAACCTCAAAAGAAGATTCAACCGGAACCCGAGCGGGGATCGGGGGAGGAACCGCGGCGGCAATCGATACGGGCGAAGGAGGAAGAGAATCCACAAGACCGGCACAAATCTCATCGATTTCCAGGACCAGCTTTTGAATTTTCCCCATGAAATGGTGGTACATGAAAACAGCCGGGATGGCGACGGTGAGCCCTGCCCCGGTAGTAACAAGAGCCTTGGCAATACCCGACGCCAGGAGTTCCTGTTTTCCTAGACCTGCTCCGGCAACAACATTGAAGGCCTCGATCATCCCAAAGATCGTTCCAAGAAGCCCGAGCAACGGACTGATACCCGCGACCATGGAAAGGGGGCGCACATTCTTTCTCAGCTTCCCCACTTCGCGAAGCCCGGCATCTTCCATCGTCTTTTCGACTTCGCTGAGAGGAGCGGTGTCGATCCGACGAAGCCCCGCCAATACGATCACCGAAAGCGGGCTCTTATTCTTCTCGCACAACTCGCGAGCTTCAATCAGATCGCGACTCGCAAACGATGCCTTTAAACCCTCGGCAAGCCGCCTGGGAACAAGCCCCCCTCGGCGCAAGACCATCAGACGCTCGAGAGAATAAGCCACAACCAGAATCGAACAGATCGCAATGGGCAACATCAGCCACCCACCCTGGGTCAACACATCAAAGATGGATCCAATGTCGGTTTGAATCTTGCCGCTTCCCGTACCACTGTCGGCCTGGAGAAGGAACCAATCGAACATACCTGCTACTCCTTCGCTTCATGATCCGCGGAACGCGAGATCGATCCTACGTTCACATGGACCCTTCAAGTTTTTCAAGCCGGGTCTTTCCGAGCCTGGCCCACTTGGTCTCCGGGTGTTTCTCCACCAGCTCGGTGTACGTCTCAAAGGCACGATCCATCTGCTTCAATTGCTCGAAGGTTTCGGCACACCGGAACATGGAAGCGGTGACCCATTCCTCGTGACCATAGAGATAGCGCACCTTCAGGTATTCGCTAAGAGCACCCTCGTGGTTGTTCTGAGCCCGAAGACACTCGCCAATCTCGTACTGAGCTCGGGCTGCCGTCTCTCCCCGATAACTTGCGGTCACGCGTCTGAAGGCCTGAATAGCCGACGCGCTCCGCTTCAAAGCCTGACAGCTCTTTCCCAGGAAGAAGTCGACTTCAAAGAGACGCTCACTCTCTGCGTAGCGCTGTCGATGCTGGGAGAGAGTTCGCACCGCGTCCTGGTATGCCTCGCCTTCATACTGAGCAAGACCAAGGGCCAGGTGACAGCGTTCGGTCAATTCATGCTTTGGATACTCGGTGAGAAGAGAGCGATAGGACTTTTCCGCTTCAAGTGGTTTCTTGAGGTCGCGAAGGCAATTCCCGTTCAGAAAGAAAGCCTCCCCGCGAAGGCTCGAATCCTTGCATTCCGTCGTGAGCTGGGAAAAAGATGCAGACGCCTTCTCGTTCTGCTTGGCCTGCCGCTCCGCCCACCCCTTCTTGTAAAGGGACTTATCAAGGTAAGGGCTTCCTCCATAGGGCAGGACTCCGGCATAGTTTTCTGCAGCCTTATCGTATTGACCTTTACCATAATGGAGTTCCCCCAGGCGGAACCGGACTTCCGGAGCCAGAGGGCTCTTCGGGTAATCCTTCATGAAACGGGAAAAGGCCCTTTCCATTCCGGCATCGTCCTGATCGGCCTGACACGCAAAGGCTAGTTCATAGAGAACCCGATCGTTTGCCGGCCCCTCGGGATTCTTGCGAACAAGCTGGTCGAGTTGCTTCTTGGCCTCTTTGTTTTTTCCTGCACCGGCGAGACAAACCCCCAAACCGAACCCCGCTTCATAAGCAAGAGCCGAATCGGGGTGGTCCCGGAGCAACGCGCCAAACGAAGCAATCGCCGGCTGCCATTTTCCCTGCTTCTGGAAAGATGCCCCGATGAGGTGATGGGTCGACGCCTTGAGATCTTCCGGAAGGTCGGGCGCGGAGAGAAGCTTTCGGCCGGACTGAATCGCCGCCTCAAAATCGCCCCCTCGATTGAGAGACCAGGACCTGCCGTAGCGCGCCGCCCGTTTCAACTGTTGATCTTCCGCCGCATCAAACGACGAGCCGTAGGAAGTTGCCGCCTCGGAGAACGATCCTGCTTCGTAGTAGACCTCGCCCTGTTCGTAGAAGGCTCTGGCTTTGAGGGATGGATCTTTGGTTCCCGCGGCAAGCTTGCCGTAGGACCGGACGGATCCGGAGAGGTCTTTTTGGTCTCGCTTGAGCCTCGCAACCTCGAGGGTGGCATGATCTCCGACTTCGCCCTGAACCTCGGCCACTCGCTCCAGCTCTCGAATGGCATCGTCACTTTTTCCCAGACGGGCGAGGCACTGACCGGCCAGCTTCTTTGACTCGCTGACAAACGGACTCTTCGGATGACGGGTGGTCAGGGTCACAAACGACCGCCTGGCCTCGGAATAGTTTTCAAGTTCAAAGAGAGACCAGCCTCGCTTGTAGAGAGCAGCCGGAACATGAGTATCATCCGGAAACTCCTTCACCAGTCGGCCAAGGCGAGAAGCCGCCATCTCGAACTTACCCAGGGCAAAGAGAGCCTCTCCCGACACCTGTAGCGCCGCGGGCACATAGGTCGACTTGGGGAAGAGCTGAAGAAGAGCCTCTTCCGTATCCAATGCCTTTTGAGGATCTTCAAGAGCCTGATGGCAAAGGGCGGAAGCATGGAGAGCATAGGCAAGGCTACCGTTTTCACCCCCGAGCGTTCCCCCGGTTGCGGCGACCCCACCTCCACTGGTTGCCTGGCTGGTCAGTCGAGAAAATGCACGGAGAGCATCTTTGTGTTTTCCCTGCCGGAAAAGAGCTTCACCCAGAGCCACACTGACCCGGGTCAGCAACTTTTCATCAGAAGTTCGAACCCGGCTCAAGAACTGAACTGCCGACTCCGCGTCGTTCTGCCGCAAAAACACCATCGAAAGCCAGTAGTGGGCCTCCGGTCCGACAGCGGGATCCTTCTCGTTTGCCGCGGCAAGAAGAACCGCCCGAGCGTCTTGATCTTTCTTTGCCTGGTAATAGCTGATCCCCGCCCGAAGCCTGGCTCGAGCGACAAGGTCACTCTCCGGCATGCGATCCACCACAAGCTTGAAAGCATCCCCGGAAAGAGCAAACTGACCCGATTCAAAAAGACACCAACCTCGAGCAAACGCCGCGTCGTCCTGATACGGCCCTTCCAGCTTCGCCGCCTCCGTGTAATGCCCCAATGCGTTCCCGAACTTTTCCTTTTCAAAAAGACACTCACCGATCATGTACTGACATTCGGCCCGGGTCTCTTCGGAAGATTCAGAGGTGAGAACACTCTTGAAATGGGGTGCGGCCTGATCAAACTTCTTGGCTTTGTAGGCCGACCAAGCAGCGGTGTAGTGAACGTGACGCACGAGCTCGGCATCAACTTTGTGGGTCAGGAGTTCATCGAGAGTCGACAACGCCTTCTCGGGCTGATTGGAACGAGCGTAGGCCTCACCCAACCAGTAGGCGACGAGTTGACCCACGGACTCCTTCTTTTCCTTGGGTGATGAGGAGCCAAGAGAACTGGAGAGAACCCGAACGGCTTCCTGATACCGACCCGATTCCACCAGACTTCGACCCAGGCGAAACCCTGCTTCCAGACGGTCCTCGAATCGAGGGTCCTCGGCAAGAAGCTTTTGCAGCACCCGGATGGCATCGTCGTACCTTTTTTGCTGCAGATAGGAATCGCCAAGACGCAGCCGCACGAAAGATACCTGGGCATGACGCGGGTAAGACTGAACGAATTCCTCATATTCCCGTACAGCTAACTTGTAGAGGCCCTGGTTATAAAGGCCATCCGCAAAGCGAAGCTTGTCCGAGGCCATGTTCGGCTGAGCCGAGGCCTGGCTGCTGACGAAGACGAAAACCGTCAGGAGGGAGAGAAGACAAACGTGCACTCGATGCATGGAAAGGGACTCCCTTCAACTTGATGTAGCGGCGAACCATTCGACACTTGTGTCGTTACACACCTGGTAGAGATTGATGTCCCTTTGGGATTCAGATCCGCGAGCCGCCGCTCATGTGGCAACCAATCTTCTACAAGTGTAATACGTGGGGGTTTCGGAGTGATTTGGCAGGAAGTGCCGAGTGTAGCAAGAAAAATTGTGCTTCCGGAGCGCCGGCCCTGAGGCCATCACCTCAACACACTTTGGACCCATGAATTAGGTCATTCCTCAAAAGTCTCACCGGCCATCGCCCCTTCAGATCTTTCCGCCCGTGGCTCGCGAATCCACTCCGTTCTCCAATGCTATAGTCCTTCCTGACGCGCGGAAATCCTGGGCCTTCGGGGAGAATCAGCAGTGAACGGAACCATTGGAATCCTCACCGGCGGCGGCGACGTTCCCGGACTCAATCCGGCCATCCGGGCCCTGACCCTCGGGGCCATTCGAAAAGGGCTGCGGGTGATCGGCATCCGAAGGGGCTGGGGAGGCCTCGTCGACCTCATCCCGGACAAAGACGCCCTGAA
>JAJDCM010000413.1 GCA_029260825.1 Planctomycetota bacterium
GTCGACGTGGCCGGGGGTGTCGATGAGGTTGAGCTGGACGGTTTGGCCGCCGGATTCTACGTGCATCCTCACCGCACTGGCCTTGATGGTGATGCCCCGTTCCCGCTCGAGGTCCATGGAGTCGAGGGCCTGGTCTTTCATGTCTCGCTGGGAAATGCTGCGGGTCATCTCCAGGAAACGGTCGGCAAGGGTCGACTTTCCATGGTCAATGTGTGCGATGATACTGAAGTTACGAATTGTGGTGCTTTTCATTTCAGGACGGGATCTAACTAGCTTAGCCAAGTGGGCGTGTTTCGAGATAGGAAGCGAGGAGTTCGAAGGCCTTTGCTCGATGACTGATCCGGTTTTTTTCCACCGGGCCGATCTGGGCAAAAGTCTCCCCTCGGTCTGGAAGTAGGAATAGGGGGTCGTACCCGAATCCGTGATCTCCCCGACGCTCGCCAGTAATCTCGCCTTCGCAGGTCCCGGAAAAGGTTTTTTCTACTCCGTCTGGACCGGCAAGGGCGAGAACGCAACGAAATCGTGCTGTTCGTTTTGAATCGGGGACATCGCTCAGAAGCTTGAGAAGAAGGTCGTTGTTTTTTTCTGGAGTCGCATCTTCGCCGGAAAAACGGGCGGAGTGCACACCGGGTCGTCCTTCAAGAGCGTCGACCTCGAGGCCGGAATCGTCCGCGAGGGTCCACTGCCCGGTAGCGATTGCTACTTCAAGGGCTTTTTTCTCGGCGTTTCCTTCGAAGGTTGGACGATCTTCGATCACTTCGGGAATGTCCTGATCGAGATCGGAAACCGAAACGAGCTGGATGCCGGGATTCTTCAGGATGGCCCGGATTTCCTCGAGCTTCTTCCTGTTGCGACTGGCTACGACGAGTTGTTTCATTTCATTTCATGAAGCGGCAAGGCTTGCCTTTTGAAGCTCGAGGATCTCGGCGATTCCGGCCTGACCGAGCTCGAGCATCTGGGAGAGTTCCTGACCGCTGAAGGGTTTCTTCTCGGCGCTTCCTTGAACCTCGATGAACTTTCCCGATCCGGTCATGACGATGTTCATGTCGGTTTCTGCCCGAGAATCTTCGGCGTAGCAGAGGTCGAGAAGGGGCTCGCCATCGACGATCCCGACGCTGACCGCGGCGACGCTGTCGATGATGGGATTTCCCCGAAGGACTCCGGCCTTCTTCAGGCGGGCTACACAGTCCATGAGGGCGACGTATCCTCCGGTAATGGAGGCGGTACGAGTGCCCCCATCAGCCTGGATGACATCGCAGTCCACCCAGATGGTCATGTGAGTGTAGGCCTTGGTGTTGACGACGGCTCGAAGGCAACGGCCAATCAGGCGCTGGATTTCCGCGGTCCGCCCCTCGATTTTGCCGGTTCGTCGCTCTTCCCGGGCTTTTCGGGTCTGGGTGGAGCTTGGCATCATGGAGTATTCCGCGGTAAGCCAGCCCCGCCCCGAATTGACGAGGAACTGAGGAACCCGTTCTTCGATCATCGCCGTACAGAGGACCTGTGTATCGCCAGTTTCGACCAGGACGGACCCGGCAGCGTGTTTCGTGTAGTTTCGGGTGATTCGAATTTCACGTAGTTCGTCCGGACGTCGACCGTCAGTGCGCATACTTTGTACCTCTCCATTGTTCTGTATGGTGATGGCGACATTTACGTTCCCCGGTCGTAAGT
Organism: Planctomycetota bacterium; assembly: GCA_029260825.1. Classification (GTDB taxonomy): domain Bacteria; phylum Planctomycetota; class JACOTG01; order JACOTG01; family JAJDCM01; genus JAJDCM01. Next base: position 1,669 of record JAJDCM010000413.1, read on the forward strand.
ATGCCGCCTAGCGTGAGAAAGAGCCCGTGAGTATAGGAGTGCGGGGTGGGAGTGTCAACGACTCTGAGTGTTGATGTGGAGAGGCCGGCTCGGGCAATGCGGAGGGGGATCAGGTGGGGGGCGGCATCGGGTTTTCGGGACCCGAGCCACCCCCCGGAGCGCTGTTCGTCATCGACTGATGTCGAACTAATTTGTTGGTGGTGTAATCTCGTAGATCTTGCCGTCAAACAGGACCCGAAGTCGATCGGCGATGGCCAGGATCTTTGCGAGCCGAGCATTGGCGCGGATGAGCGCAAAGTACTCGGTTGAATAGGCTTGGACTTTGATCGTGTCGAGTTTGGGAGCATCTTGAGCCGGGTTGAGGAGCTGGGTGTCGATCCAGACTCCCTTTCGCAGGACGAAGCTCTTTCCTCCGCCTTTTCGAATCTTGCTGGGAGAGGCCTCCGCTTCTTCTGCCTTCTTTCCAGGGAGAGTCTGGCCCGAGCTGGAGAGGGTGCTCGATTTCAGCCGAGCAATGGTCTTGCTCTCCCTCACGGCGTCGGCTCCGACGAAATTGAGTCGACCTTCCTGTTGCCGTCCTCTTCCATCCTTCAAGGTGGATGGGGCGTTTGCCGGCCCCCGGCGTCCTCGCTGGAACGCGGCTCCAAGAAGCGGGGTGGCTCCGTCTTCCAGAATGAGATAGGAGGTGTAGGGAGTGACGATGCCGTATTTCTTTCCGAGACGAACGATTTCGTTTTCGACCTCGAGGTTGTGTCCGTTGAGTCGGATTTGATCGAGGAGGTAGCCCACCTTCCTTCTGGCCCACAAGGTCTTGATCTCTCCGTTCTGGAGGCATTGTTCGGCGAGCTTGGCTTCGTATACGTACTCCACAACCTGGTCCCGGATCTTGCCGCGGAGACGAATGGCTTTGTGCCCGGTGCCACTGAATCGTCCCATCACGGTCAGCTGAGATCCGAGGAAGAGGTCCGGGAGATTCTTTGGGTAGACGTCGGAGAATTTGGCGCCGTCAATGGAGATGGCAAGGTCGGCGAGAACGGGATGAGAGACCTTGTCATAGAAGGAGGATACCTTGAATTCGATGTTCTCGTTTTCCGCGACGTACTCTCTTGTTCCCGAGCTTTCTTCGGCGAGGTTGTCGAGAAGGAACGTGTTCACATCGTTCCCGACCCCGAAGACGAAGATCCGACACTTTGACTGATTCTGAGCCCTGGCCATGGAGAGAATGGTCTGGATGTTCGTTTCGCCGATGGTCGGCTGGCCGTCCGTGATGAAGACCATCATGGGAATGCGATCCGCACTGGCGAGGCTTTTGAGGCCGAGGGTCACCGAGTCGGAGATGTTGGTTCCGCCGGCGGCCCGGAGTTCGCCCAGGCGATAGAGGTCGGCGGCGATGTTTTCTTTGGTGGCTCCTACCGGGGTTTCGTGGAAGGGCCTTGCTTCGGTCGAGAAGGGGATGACGTTGTAGCGATCTTCGGAAAGAAGGTTGCTGAGAGCGAACTTCAGGGCTTCCTTTGCCTGCTCCATCTTCTTCCCCGTCATGCTTCCTGAGGTATCAAGAACAAAGATGATGTCTTTGGGGATCGGTGTCGTGTTCTCGCGAGCGAGGTTCGGGGAGAGGAGTAGGGTGAAGTATCCATTTTCCCCTTGAAGGCGATGGGTGATGAGGTTGAGTCCGAAGTCTTTCTTTGAAAGGGAATAGTAGAGAACGAAATCTTCCCGGGAGTTCCCGATCTTTCCTTCGAAGGAGGCGGTCACGTGATGAACGTCACTGGATTTCTTGTCGATGGGATGAGAGGTGGAGAAGACATTCGTGATCGGGGTCCTGGATCGGATATCCGCACAGAACGTGATGTTGGGCCTGGCGTATTGCTGGGAGCGAGTGTCCTGGGCGCGAAGGGGGTAGCGCAGACCAACGAGTCCGGCGTCGGCGGCGAGGATCTGAACGAATTCGAATTCGATCTTTGTTTCCGTGCGGGGTGCGATCGGAAAAATCCTGGCGCGGATCAGACCCTTGCCAACATATTCGAGGAGACCCGGGTCTTTCCTTCTGCGGACGATCGTCTCGTAGGTGTTGCGCGCTTGCTTCTGATCGAGAACTTCTCCGGCGACCATCTGGCCGTTCATCATCATGGAGAAGGATGAAATGGCGGCCCCTTCCGGAAGAGGAAAGATGTAGGTCCCTTCCAGCTGCTGGTGGCTATGGTTGAAGAAGTTCTGGATGATCTTGTATGTGGCGATTTGATCGGTGACGGTGACGTTCACCCGATGATCTCGCAGCTGGACCGGGTCGACCGGCATATGTCGCGGTTGATCCGGAAGGATGGGGACCCTGGACCGATCCATGTCGACGATGATGGTCTGGGCCCTGGCGGTGTAGTTTGCAAGCAGGATCAGGGCCATTGCGGCGGTGATCGTTTTCAGGAATGTTTTCATCTTCATCGCATCTCCTGGTGCGTTGTGCGTTCCGGGCATGGTTGCGGTCAGGCAAGAGTTCACGAGCTGCTCTCTCACTGAGTAGATAACGGTGCCCAGGGAGGTTTCTTAGAAACTTGGTTTCGGGGCCCGGAATCCGCTCTCCGAAATCTTTCCTAAGATTCTTGATCCAGACCGGTTATGCCTTCGATCCGGGTGATGTGGGACCATTCTCCCTTGAGGGATACGAGCTTTGCCGGGCTGATCTCAAGGACGATGGCGGGGGGGAGAGGAAGATCGATGACCCGGCCGGAGTAGGTCTTGTTTCGGGAAACGATGGTTACCTGACGTCCCAGCAGCAGGGAGCTTTTCTTCCAGGCTGATCCGAGGTCTTCGGTTTCTCCCGCTTCTGCTGCGTCCAGGTTTTTGTTCAGAGCTCTTATGATCTCCGGCAACAGGTCATTTCGAGAGAGTGTTTCTCTGGACGTCGCCTCCGCTTCGATCTGGAGGCTCGTCGCTTTTTCGGTGAGAGGTGAGGGGAAGTCCTGCGGGGAAAGGTGAGTGTTGATTCCGATTCCCAGCACGGCGAGTGAGCCTTTGTCGGCGCAGGGATGGATCTCCAGCAGAATCCCTCCGAGCTTTCGTCCCCGGCCGAATAGATCATTTGGCCATTTCAGGAGAACATCAGGCCCACCCAGTTTGTTGACGGCTTGAACCACGGAAACTCCGGCAACGACCGGGAGCAACGAGAGGTCTTCGCCCCCAAGTTCGGTTTGAAAGGCGGCCGAGGTCCACAGCCCTCCGCCAAATGGAGAGTGCCAGGATCCTCCTCGGCGACCCCGGCCCGTTAACTGCTCTTCCGTCGTGAGCACCAGTCCATTGAGAGATGCTGCGGTCTGGCTTTTACAACGCCGTGCGATCTCCAGGCTCGTTGAGTCGAGAGAAGGACAGACTTCGAGGATCCTTCCGATTCGCGAGGTTGAAGGGATGTTTGCTCGAAGCCTTTCCCCATCGAGGGGGCTGTCGTAGCTCACCCGATCGGGTTGAGGAGGAGGGAGACGTCAAGGGACGGGGCAGAGTGGGTGAGGGCTCCTACCGAGATCCGGTCGACTCCGGTTCGGGCGACTTTGCCGACAGTAGCGAGGGTAATTCCTCCGGAGGCTTCCAGGCCGGGCGGGGCGTTTGGGGCTGCGGCTCGCACCCTTTCGACTCCTTCCCGAAGTTCTGGCACGGAAAAGTTGTCGAGAAGAATGAGGTCGGCTCCGGCGCGTGCGGCGTGTTCTGCGCTCTGGCAATCCTCGACTTCGACCTGGAGCTTTATTCCCGAGGGTCGATTGCGCACGGCTTCGGCTACGGTTTTTCCGACGATTTCTGGAAGACTTCCCGTGAGGCCATTTGCCTTCTTGAACGCCTCGATGTGGTTTTCTTTGATCAGGATCTGGTCGAAGAGACCGAAGCGATGATTGCAGCCTCCTCCAGCCTTCACCGCCTGTTTCTCGAGCTCTCGCAAGGTTGGTGTGGTTTTTCGGGTGTCGTAAATCCGGGCCTTTGTGCCCGAGACAGCATCTACGAACTTTCGGGTGAGGCTTGCGATCCCCGAGAGTCTCTGGAGGAAGTTGAGAGCGGATCTCTCGGCGATCAAAAGACTCCGGTGGGGGCCTTCGATCTCCATGATGACGGTTCCGGGTTGAACCGTGTCTCCGTCCTGGACGAGCGAGCGCAGGGCGAGTCGTAAATCGGCCTTGGCGGCAACCGCATGAACCATGCGTAGTCCGGCGATCACGCCGTTTTGCTTGGCGAGAATCCTCCCCACGCAGGTGCGGTCTCCAAGGCCAAGTGAAGTGGAGGTGATGTCGCCATCCGGGCCGAGATCCTCCGCCAGGGTTAACCGGGCCAATTCAAGGTCGCGAGGGGTTGGGGATTCCATCTTCTGTGCTCTTCCTTGGCTGGGGGACGGGAGCTGATTCGCTGCTTGGAAGCGAACAACGGAGATGATCTTCGATTTGCGAGAGAATGAAAGGTCCGATTCCCGGGACATTTGTGAGTTCAGCGACGGTCAGATAGGGGCCGTTTTTGTCCCGGTATTCGACGATGTCTCGGGCTCGTTCTGGCCCGATTTCCGGGAGAAGGGCGATCTCTTCCCAGGTTGCCTGGTTGAGTTCAACCTTGTGGGTCTTCAGTCCAAGTTCTGAAATACCATTATCTTGTGGTGATTCTCGGTTCCAGAAGGTCAGGGCAAAAAGGCAAGATCCAGCGGCTAGCGCGGTGAGAACGAGGAGGGCCAGGGTCAGTCTTCGCTCTTTGCTCTGGCTTCTCGGTTGATTCTTGGATTGATCGCTCGACACGGGCTCGGCCAAAAAACCTGATAAAAGTCTCTAAATCTGGAAACGATCCATGCCTCTGGAGGTGACCATAACATCGGGGACGTTAGGCCCAAAAGGAAACGGCCTCCTTGAACCGATGGATCGAGATAAGGAGCGGCCTCTTGTTGCTCCCGGTCTTGGACGCCATGACATAGATGATGGACGGAGCTTCCGGATGAGGATGCTGATGAAAGCCTGCTTGTGGATCCTTGTGATCTCGCTTCTTGCCGGGATGGCGGACGCCCAGCCCAAGAAAAAGGGGGGGAAGGGCGGCAAGAGAAAGCGTGCGGCCGAAGCTGGAACCCAGGCCGTCAATACGGTTTCGAGAGCTGCTGCCCGTGGAGCTTCCTCCGGCAAATCCGCCAAGGGCAAGGGTGGTAAGAAGGGTGGCAAAAAGGGGGGGAAGCAGGCTGCGGGCCGGGACAAAGACGAGGCCAAGAAGGCCCGTCGACCTTTGAAGGAAGTGACTCGCACTCCGATCTGGGAAGACAAAAAGACAACCGGGCGCGCTCGTCTCCAGGAAAAGCTCTCCAACAAGGGGGGGATTCGTTTTGAGCTGAGTGGTGGTGTGGTTGGCCTTAATCTTGAGATGACCATCCTTGAAAATGGTCGAGCGATGTTGCGGGATCGAGGGCAGATTGCAAGGGAAGCCCGCATCGGCAAGAAGGGATTTGCCAAGCTTCAAAAGGGACTCAAAGAATCGGGTGTGCTCGAGGCAAGGCCTCAGTATGGAGACCGGGATCCGGATGGCACCCGCATCTTGAAGACTCTTGTCATCCAGCATGCGGGCCGCACTGCGAAAGTTTCAGCTTACGATGATCCCCTCGACCTTCCGCCGCCGGAGGTCGTTCAGCAGTTTGATCTCCTCGAGCGGTTCATGAACTCGAACCGGTTCAGGGCCGTGGGTGTTCCTTCGGAAGAGTACGTGACCGTGGATGGCTATTCCACGACGATGCAGATCAACAAGCATCAGTTCCTTCTTCCTGACAAAAGGGACGCGTTGTCACTTCCCGAAACCATGGAGGTGACGCTTGCTCTTGTGAATGCGGCTGCGGATCCGATCCAGCTTCATTTTCCGGGAGAGAAGAAGTTTGATCTTTCCATTCGAAATGAGAAGGGCGACTTACTTCGTCGCTGGTCGGATGGAAAGACGTTCTCTCAGGTTCCCCAGTCGGTGATGATTGGCGGGGACAACCGGCTTATTTTTGTGGCGCGGCTTCCGCTCACGGATCATGAAGGTCATGTTTTCCCGGCGGGAAACTACAACGTTGAGTATGAGCTCTCGTGCCAGAAGGGCGACCTTTCCAGCAAAGAGATGGTTCCTGGAAGCGCCAAGGGATCCCTTGGTTTCCTGATCAGCGAGCGGGAGAAGGGGCGCCTTGCGACGGGGGAAGACAGCGCCAAGAAGACGAGGAAGTCTCGTGGGGGAAAGAAGGCTGCAGCTGGTGGCGGAAACAGAGGCGGGGGAAAGAAGAAGACGACTCAGCAACAGCGAGCTGCCGCAGCCGGACGAAAGGCGAAGGCCGCGGCCGCGAAGGGAGGGGGCAGAAAAGGTCAGGCGGGTGGGGGAG
>JAJDCM010000414.1 GCA_029260825.1 Planctomycetota bacterium
AAAGGGAAAGGAAGAACGAATCATGAGCGATGAGCAAAAAGGCATGTCGGGTGGTGATTCCGCCGATGCCGATATGGCAGCGGCGTACCAGTCGTTTGCCACGGACGCGGGAAGTGCGGGTTCGCAGGCTGCCCCGGCAAATGATGGAGCTAGTATCCAGCAGTCGGCGGTTGCCCAGATGCTCCATCGGAGAGCTGGCGCTTCTCTTGTTTACAAGCAACTTTGGGTCATTCTTTTCACGTTGATCTTTGTCTTCATGGGTGTGACTTTCGTTCCCTGGAGCGGTCTTGAAGACACAAGTGGAATGTCGTTGCAACAAGCGGCAAACATGGAGTCAAGGGCGCGGGCTCTTAGCGTCGATGGACTGACCGAAGACTCAGCTCAGTTCCCCAAGTTTGTCGGAGACAACTACACCGCTTCGTTTGCCGCGGTAGTCAAGGGAACCCATCAGGCGGGATACAAGACGGGGCGAGGCGCCATCGTCTTTTTTGTCACGTTTTGGGCGATCTGCGCCTGTATCCTCGGAGTCTATACAAATCGATTCCTGCTCGTTCCGACAGCGACTGCCTTCTTGACCAATCTCGTGGTCGTGGCCAGTCGATTGCTGGGGGTCTTCCAGGACGAAGAAGTGCGAGGAGCTCTGTCCGGCGCCTTCTCGGGACGCGGCATTGATGCCGGCTTTGGGATCGTCTCGGACATCTTCGGCCCCGGCTTTTTCTTCGTTGCTCTCGGCTCCCTGTTCATTCCGGTTTATCTGGTTCTTTCCGCGGTTTCTGGGGCCAAGGACAGCAAGAAGCAGGCACCGGCTCGAGGCAAGGGTAAGGGGGCTTCTGCCTCGCGGGTAGCGAAGCCGAAGAAGTAGATCTTCATCTTGTCTTTGAATCCTTTCAGGTAGAGGCAGCACGTGAGCCAGAGCCAAAGTCCCTCCAAGACCGTTCGAGATGTTTTGGGTGGCATGGCGGGCTACTTTCGAGCCAGGGGAGTCGAAACCGCACGGTTAGATGCGGAGATTCTCCTGGCTCACGCTTTGCAGGTTCGCCGGATGGATCTGTACATCACCATGGAGCGGCCGGTCTCTCCCTCCGAACTCGACGCCGTCCGCCCATTAATGGTGTCCCGTGGGGAAGGTAAACCGGTAGCCCAGCTCACGGGGACGAAGGAGTTCTACTCCTTGTCTCTTCGGGTGAACGAACACGTCCTCGTGCCGCGTCCCGAGACCGAGATTCTTGTGGATGAAGCTCTTGCCCGTATTCAGCATCTTCCCGGGCCCATCTTTGTCCTGGATTTGGGGACCGGGTCTGGATGCATCGGGATAGCTCTTTCGTCTCAGTGTGAGCGTTGTCGAGTGGTGGGGGTGGATATCTCTCTCGATGCGCTCAAGATCGCTCGTCAAAATGTTCGCGATCACGATCTCGAAGCTCGAGTCCATCTGGTTGCATCGCGATCCCTCACTGCATTTTCACCGGAGCGACTTCGAGGAAAGGTCGACCTCCTGGTCTCCAATCCTCCCTATGTCGGGGATGATGACCTCGATGCGGTCGATGATAGCGTGAGAAGATATGAGCCCCGGGGTGCCTGGGCGGCCGGGCCTGATGGCTACATCTATTACAAGCAACTGGCGGAAATTGCCAAAATCGTGCTCAGTAAACGGGGAGAGATCCTCGTGGAAGTGGGTCACAAGATGGCCTCCCGCGTGGGAGAGATCTTCGTCGCACGGGGAAGCCTTGGGCCCCCTCAGATCACAAAAGATCTTGCGGGGATTCCCCGGGTCGTGCGATCGGCTCGAGACTCTTCCTGAAGAAAATGCGTAACCAAATCGATGACGGAACGACTCTAGTGGTGCGCCACTAACGACATAGCTGGTGCGCCACGAACGACAGAGTTGGTGCGCCACGAACGACATAGTCGAACGACATAGTCGAACGACAGAGTCTTCGCGTTCACGAAGGGCTTTTGATGCGAAGCCGCCTTCGGCTCTTTATTCTTCTTCGTTCTTCAGGCGGCGCATGACATAGCGCTCGATGGACATGCGACCATCGTCACTAATTCCCGTGAAGAAGATGGCAACCTCGTAGCGTTCTTTTGGAGGGTTATCCGCAACTTCGCGACAGCGAACCACGGCTCCTTCAGCGCTTACTTTGGTGAGATCGTCTTCGTCCGGAAGATGAAGGTCGATTTGAACCTGAGTCATCTCTTTGACGGCTCGGTCGATGTGACACGAAACGCCAGAGCTACTGACGTCACGAACCCGTACTTTCCTCTCCGGACCTGCGTCATCGGTCGAGAGAACCAGCTCAAAGCCGCCATCAGCGCGGGGTCGTTTTCTTTTTTCGGCATATGTCTTGCCCAATTGATTTGCTCCTCCTGCGGGCCAGCTTGGAATTCTAACGTCTAACAGGGGGTTCTTGCAAGGGGGGATCTTGAGCTTCTCAAGTTCAAACTGAATCCGGAGTCACTTCAAATCAAGAATCCCGAGTTCCGAACGACCTTGATTTTTGGTCGAGTTCAGCATGCAATGAGGAGGAAGGCTGCGAGAGCTATGTTTGGGGAGCCAATGCCGACTGGGATTTCGTCCTGTTTCAAGCCGGTCGGCAAGAGAGAAAAACGAACGTTTGCTCCAGCGTTTGCTCCAAGGGAGCGGTCATGATGTTTTTGTATTCAAAACGATGGGAGGGAGAAAGATGGCAAATCTAAACAAGGTCATGTTGATTGGCCGGTTGACCCGAGACCCTGAGCTTCGCGCTCTACCGTCAGGGACGCCGGTGACGGAGTTCGCTCTGGCCACGAATCGAGAGTACAAGGATCAAAACGGGCAGAAGAAGGAAACAACCTGTTTTGTGGAGCTCGTGGTATTTGGCCGGCGTGCAGAAGTTGTGAATGAATACCTGAAAAAGGGCTCCCAGGTCTTTGTCGAGGGGCGCCTCGATTTTGAGACCTGGGAATCAAAAAGCGGCGAAAAGAGAAGCCGGCACCGGGTGTTCGTGGAAAACTTCCAGTTTCTCGGCGGGGGGGCAGGAGCCGGCCGCAGTGGAGGATCCGAATATCAAGCAAGCCCTTCTCCTGAGTCTCAACCGGCGGTTCGCGAGCCAAGCCGGCCCGCTGACGCGGAAAAATACGACCTCGGAGACTTGCCCTTCTAGCTCTTTTGGCCCCGCACACCGGGCCCAAAGAGCTGGCCTCGACGGCGTCTGACCCTGTGAATAGCGACAAAGTCCAGGTGATGGAGCCTCTGGCACGCCCTTTGCTTAATCTTTGACTACCGGAAAAACAAACTCTTCGGGAAGCGCACCTCATTGTTGCTAAGCCTATGCTTCAATTTAAGATAAGATGAGGTCGCCTCCCGCAAGAGGTGCCGACCGTCCCGTGACTATATGGGGCGGGGCCTGTGCGATACCGCACAAATGAAACTGACCGGTGCTGGTCCGCGAGTTGCCATTCCAGCCATTTTCGGTTTCAAACCAAAGATTGAGTGGACGTTGCCATGTGGAAGGGATTTTACCGAGGTGTGGCCCGGAGCTACTTGAAGAAGCCGGATCAGGCCGAGCTTCTTGCGATCAAGTTTCCGTCAGTAGAATCGATCGCCCGGGCCGCCGCGAACGAGTTCGCTTATCAGGTCCGACATCCCCGGTCGCACCGTCTGACAAGTGTGAACCTTGAGCTCACGAACAAGTGCAACCTTCGTTGCTCCATGTGTCCGGTGAATCAAGACATGGTCCGCCCCAAAGGATTCATGGACCCGGCGCTGTTCCTCAAGATCCTCGATGAAAATCCCCAGCTCGAATTCATTCTGGCCTTTCAGTGGGGTGAGCCGCTCATGCACCCTCAATTCTTCGAGCTCGTTGCCGAGGCGAGGCAACGAGGAGTAAGGGTGATGATCACGACCAACGGCACCTACCTGAACAAGACCAAGCGAACCCAGCTTCTTCAATCCGATCTGGAGCGGATAACTTTTAGCGTTGACGGAGTGGGTGACGTCCACACCCGAATTCGGGGCTACGAGTACGACCGTCTCAAGAAAGACATCCTGGCTTTCAAGGACGAAAGAGACAGGAGTGGCCGGCGGACACCGTACATCGATGTCTCGATGGTTGTTTTCGAAGAGACTGAATCGTACGTCGAAGCTTTCAAGGAGGAGTGGACCCATCTGGTTGATCGGGTACAGACCATTCCCAAGTTTGTTTCAGGACCGAGAGTGTCCCCATGTCGAGAGCTTTGGCGAGGAACATCCGTTGTTCTTTGGGATGGGCGGGTCACGATTTGTTGTCGAGATTCAGAGGGAAGCTCGGTGGTGGGTGACGCAAATCGTGAGCGCCTCACCGACATCTGGAACGGGGAGAAGATGCAGGAGATCCGTCGATCTCACGCGACGAAAAATTTTGGTGGCTTGTGCCGGACTTGTTCCGAGTTCGAAAGCTCAACCGTTTCTCCGCGGTTTTCCTGATCGATTCGTGGAAAGTACATGAACGTTCTTGGCTTCAATAGTACGCACGATGGAAGCGTCGCCCTGCTTCGCGACGGCGAGATCTTCATGGCTCTCGAAGAAGAGCGCCTCAGCCGGAAAAAACATCATTATGGATTTCCCGAGCTGTCGTTCCCGTTTGTTCTTGAGAGGGCGGGGATCAAAGCCAAGGATCTGGACGGTATTGCATTTTACTGGGATCCTTATCATGGCCTGATGCGTTTCTTTCTTCATTTCCTCTCCCACCTACCCGGCTCACTTTCGTACGTGAAGAAGGCGGACCAGCAGGGGATCTGGAAGAGTTTCATGACCCTGGAACGGTTCCTCCGCAAGGAATATGGTTTTCGGGGAAAGTTCCGGTTCGTGCGCCACCATCTCGCCCATTGTGCCAGTGCGTTCTATCCGTCTGATTTTGAGGAGGCGGCACTTCTCACCATTGATGGTACCGGTGAGTGGACGACGACCCTTCTTGGCACGGGAAGCGGAAGCCGGATTGATGTTCTCCGTCAGATCGGTTACCCCCATTCCCTGGGGAAGGTCTATGAGGCCACGACTCAGTATCTTGGCTTTCGCCCGAATTCAGGAGAAGGAAAGGTCATGGGGCTTTCTTCCTATGGAAAGCCCCGGTATCGAGCCGTTTTTGATCGAATGGTCCTGGTACGCCCGAATGGATCTTTTCGGGTGAATACGGATTATTTTCGTTATCAATTCGGTGAGACCCAGAAATTCTCCGACCGCTTTGTTCAGGAACTTGGATCTTGCCGAGCACCGGAGAGTGAGCTTGACCAGCGCCACGCCGATATTGCTGCTTCTCTTCAGGAATGTGTCGGTGATGCGGTCATCGGCCTCTGCCAGGAGCTTGCCCGGAAAACCGGATCAAAGAACCTCTGCCTCGCCGGGGGAGTGGCTCATAACAGCGTGATCAACGGGCGCATCCTGCGAGAGACCGGATTTGAGAAGGTCTTTATTCAGCCTGCCGCCCATGATTCGGGAGCCGCCCTTGGCGCGGCCCTTTTGCATCACCGGGAACTTTCTGGGAAGGAAGGCCGCTTGGCCAGGCCGGCTCCCATGAAAGATGCGTATCTTGGTCCCGGCTACTCGAAGGAGGAATGCCTGGATGCTCTGTCTCATTCCTCTCTCAAGTTTGAAAGCTGTGAGAATTCGGCCCGAGCTGCAGCTGAATTGCTTTCCGAGGGAAAGATCGTTGGATGGTTTCAGGGACGGATGGAGTACGGTCCTCGCGCTCTGGGAAACCGAAGCATTCTTGCGGACCCTCGTCGCGAAGAGATGAAGGACGTGGTGAATCGCCGGGTCAAGTTCCGGGAGCCGTTCCGGCCGTTTGCGGTCTCTCTTCTTGAAGAGAACTTTCAGGACTATTTCGATTCTCAAGTCCCCTCGCCCTTCATGTTGCAGGTATTTTCCGTCCGTCCTGCGATGCGGGGGAAGGTCCCGGCAATCGTGCACGTCGATGGCACTGCGCGGTTTCAAACCGTGACAAGAGAAGCGAATCCAAGGTTTCATGAGCTGATTCGAATCTTCGGTGAGATGACCGACGTTCCTGCCGTGCTCAATACCTCTTTCAATCGACGGGGGGAGTCGATCGTTTGCTCGCCCTGTGATGCTGTCGAGACATTTCTTCATTCAGATATGGACGCTCTTTTCTTGGGAGATTATCTGGCCTGGAAGCCGGATGTGTCCCGTCCTCTCTCTTCCCGCTCAAGAAACGAGAGTCGGGGGAGTTCGCTTCCTCAGGGGAGCTGGGCTCGGGAGAAGATCGAATGAACATCGTCCTGGGAAAACGCCTTGATCGGTATCTGGGAGGTTTGTTGGTTTACCTCGCGAGCCCTCTCGTCAGTCTTCTGCGGAAGGCGAAGAGGAAAGCGAATCGAGAGCCTCAGGATCCGAAAACCATCGTGCTGATGAAGTTCTGGGGTCTTGGGAACATCATCTTGATTTCTCCTCTGGTGCAGGAGTTTCGTCGGCGCTATCCCGAGGCTCGTCTTGTGTTCCTTTCCTTCTCGACCAACCGGGATGTGATTTCCCGGATGGAGGAAGTGGATGAGACGATTTGTCTGAACCTCTCCGGGTGGTTCCGCTTTGCTCTTTCCTTCGTCGGGAGCTGGTGGCGGATTCGAGGCCTCCGAGCTTCGTTGCTCGTTGACTTCGAGCAGTTCTGCTATCTCTCGTCTTTGATTGCATGCACGTCTTTGGCCCGCCGAACGATTGGTTTTGATACCGAGGGAAGTTCTCGTGGGCGGCTGTATTCTCAGGCGGTTCCATACCTTGAAGATGGCCACATGATCACGATCTTCTCCCGGCTTCTGGAAGTCGCTAGCGGGGAAGCATCGAAGCCTGTTACCTTGCGCCCGGTTCGTTATTCCGAGGCAGAAGGTCGAGCTGCACTCGAGCTCGTCTCGATCGGGAAGGGAGGCCCGATCGTCGGACTCCACCCTGGCTCCGGTGATAATTTCCCGGGGAGGAGATGGTCGGCGGAGCGATTTGCCGAGCTTTCGGATCATCTGATTGCGAGCTACGGTTGTCGTGTTTATTTCACGGGTTCAGACGGTGAGTCGCCTCTTGTTGAGCGGATTCTCGCTCACATGAAAAACACAGGCCTCAACCTCTGCGGGAAGACGTCCCTGGGTGTGCTCTCGGCGGTTCTTGATCGCTCGGCTCTCTTCATCTCGAATGACACGGGCCCACTTCACCTGGCAGCAGCGATGCGGTGCAAAGTCGTCGCGATCTACGGTCCAAACACCCCGTTGCTGTATGGTCCCTATACGGATGAAGCTCTGGTCTTTTACCGGGACCTTCCTTGCAGCCCCTGTATTTCCAACCTGAACCTGAAAGAAAGTTCCTGTCGGCTTCCACTGTGTGTTCAATCGATTCAGGTCGACGAGATTTTTGCCGCCATCCAGAGCCTGGGCTGGCTCAATGAATCACGCTCCCTCACCCCGCAGGAGGTGGTTGAGTGTTAGGAAGGGCGCCCCTTGCCTTTCTTCTTGGTGTGGTTGCCATGCTTCCCTTCTTGCCATCTCTGGGAGGGGAATACCTCTACGACGACGATCGATTTGTTCGTAACAACCCTGCCGTAAAATCTCTTGCAAATCCTTCCAGGTTCTTTCTCGATGCAACGACCGTTGACCCCGCAGGAGGGTTTGCCGGCATCTACCGACCCCTTCGCACTCTGAGCTTCGCTCTTGAGAATGCTCTTTTTGCTACCAAAGAAGATCCGGATGCGGGCGCTTTCTTGCGCCATGGCTTCAATCTTCTGCTCCATGGAGCGGTTGTCGCTCTCTTGTTCTTGTTGCTCTCGTCCTTCTTGAGCCGTTCCGGGGCTTTGCTTGGCAGTTTGCTCTACGGAATCCATCCCGTGCATGTCGAGACTGTTGCGTGGATCTCTTCTCGTGATGGCCTGCTGTCTTTCCTTTTCTTGCTCGGTGCGTTCTTGCTCGAGCCACGTCGGGGGAATCCGGGTCGTCTGCGTCGTGGGTTGGCCTGGGGTTGCTTCGTGCTTTCCTTGTTGTCCCGGGAGACCGCGGTGGTGTTCCCTCTTTTTCTCGCCATTGTCCTTTGGCTGGAAAGTAAGGGGGCTCCATTCCGGTGGCGAAAAGCCCTTGGGATTGTTCTTCCGTATCTTCTTCTGACGGGCGCTTACCTCGTCCTT